>JBAZFH010000002.1 GCA_041653535.1 Patescibacteria group bacterium | reverse complement strand
GTCACGTAACAGCACTGTTCCTTCGAGAACTTCCTTTTGACCTAAAATTAAAACATATTTAACGCCGAGCTTATCGGCTATTTCCAGTTGACCTTTTAGACTGTCTTTCGCAAGCATCTGATAAATCGGCATTTTTTCTTTACGAAAACTTTCTAAAAGATGGAAGGCTTTTTGCTTTGCCTGTTCTCCGATTTGAGCGAGAAAAATCTGCGGCGCTTTTGGCACCTGCGGCTCGATTCCTTGTTTGCGCATTTCCAGGATTGCCCTTTCGATACCTATACCGACACCGCAACCCGGCGTCGGGCGACCGCCGATCAATTCCATCAACCCATCATAGCGTCCACCACCGCATAATGATTTTTGACGACGGTCACTGTCATCATCTTCTTTTGCCACCGACATAATCTCAAAAACAGTCCTAGTATAATAGTCCAGCCCTCGAACCAAAGAATGATTAAGATTATACGGTACTTCCAGATTATCCAAATATTCCAACACTTTCATAAAATGTTTCTTGCAATTTTCGCAAAGCCAGTCAACAATCTGTGGCGCCTCTTCCTTCACTTCCTGACAGCCCTCTTCTTTACAGTCAAGCAGGCGCATCGGATTTTTTAAAAGGCGTTTTTGACAGTCTTTGCAAATTTGTTTTTTCTTGCGGCGATAATAAGCAATTAAATTTTTTTTGTATTCAGCGCGGCATTCGGGACAGCCGATACTGTTTATCTGCACATTAGTCTCTATGCCAATTTCTTTATAAAATAAAGTCGTTAAATAGATAATTTCAGCGTCTACGGCCGGATTTTCTTCGCCGATTACTTCAAAACCAAATTGATAGTGTTGGCGATAGCGACCGGTTTGCGGGTTTTCGTGTCTAAACATTGGTTCCCAATAATAAAATTTGATCGGCTGCGGTTGATTCATCATTCCGTGCTCCATATAAGCTCGCGCTACCCCCACTGTTCCTTCCGGACGGAGAGTAACACTGTCCCCGCTTAAATCAGTAAAAGAATACATTTCTTTTTCCACGATATCAGTTATATTGCCGACACCGCGACGAAAAAGTTCGGTCATTTCTAATACCGGCGTGGAAATACGACCGTAACCATAGAAACCGGCTAATTTTTCGGCTTCTTTTTGCAAATAACTCCAATAACCCTGGTCAGCTGGTAAAATATCTTTCATTCCTTTTAGCAACTGAATGTTTTTTCTACCGCTGCTTCTTTTTGGCTGGTCAAGAGAAGGCTTTTTTATCGATCTTGAATATTTCATTTCTTTTTTCTTATTAAATTTCTTTTTTGGCATAATTAAGAAAAATAATTAATCAAAAATATTTATTAAATATTATATTGTGGTGCGGAAAAAATCATCACTCTGTTGAAAGGCCAACCGCGCAACCACGTTCTGCCGACAATATCTTTTCTCGTTATCAACCCAAAGGTCCTGGAATCCAAACTAGCCGGTCGATTGTCACCCATGACAAAATATTGTCCCGGTCCCAAATCATACGTCACGTCCCCTGGCGTATAAGTAGTAAGCGGTAAATAAACGCTTTCATCCAAATAAGTACCGTTTGGATATTGGGTATTAAAGATTTTCACCCTGCCGTCTTTAATTTCTATTTTTTCTCCAGGCAAACCGATAATTCTTTTAATAAAAAAATCGTCCTTAGCGATCGGCGGTCGGAAAATAACAGTCTCCCCCCTGATCGGATCCTCAAATCGGTAAGATATTTCATCGATAATCAAATATTCATGATTATAAAAATTAGGTTCCATCGACGCTCCTTTGACATAAAAAGGTTGGATCAAAAAATACCTCACCGGGACTATAATAACTAAAGAAATAACAATGATTTTAAATATCTCCACGGCAAAATCAAAAGCTTCATGAAGTGCTTCGTTTTCCCAAAAACGCCACTTGTTTTTTTTCCAAAAAATCATAAATAAATATTAAATAATTTGTTGACATTATAACAACAAACGGTATTAAAATCAAATCTAGCCACAATCCGACACCCAAGTCTTGTCAAAAGCTGACGCTTAATTTATAATAAAGCCATGTCTTATCCAAAAATAGATTTCTCCAAACTCTCCGAAGAGCAAAAAACCTACCCCTTAAAAGAGCCGACTAGCGACCATCGAATCACAATAAAAACTAGCGCTCGCCCAAAAAGAAAAATCACTAAATACGTGGTAATTTTTTTAATTGCCGTGATGGTTATTTCCGCCGCCAGATCAATGTTTGGCAGCGACGAAAACAACACTCAAAAAAGTCTCGGCGTCTGGACGCAAATAAAACATTTGGTTTTAAGCGGTGAGAAAGAACTAAAAGGAGAAGAAGATGACAGAATAAATTTTTTACTCCTGGGTATTGGCGGAGAAGGACACGACGGACCCTATTTGACCGATACTATTATTCTGGTCAGTTTCAAACCAAAAGAAAAAAAGGTCGCATTAATATCTATCCCCCGCGATCTGGTAATGCCCATACCAGGATATGGCTGGCGAAAAATTAACAATGCCAATGCTTATGGTGAAATAAATAATCCAGGAAAAGGAGCGGAACTGACCGTCGAAACTATTTCTAAAGTTTTTAACCTGCCCATACAATACTATGTTCGAGTTGATTTTAATGGTTTTGAAAAATTTATCGACGAACTGGATGGAGTAAAAATATGCGTTGATCAGGCTTTTACCGACAATCTTTACCCTACCGAAGACTATAAAACTCAAACCGTTTCTTTTCAAGAAGGCTGCCAGATGATGGACAGTAAAACCGCTCTCCAATACGTCCGCTCCCGTCACGGCAACAACGGCGAAGGCTCTGACTTTGCTCGTAGTCGTCGCCAGCAAAAAGTTTTGTTAGCTGCCAAAGAAAAACTGCTATCCTTCTCCACCTTGGTTAATCCTTTTCGAATCAGCAATCTTTATAGCCAATACAGCGACAATGTCGCCACTAATATGGAAATATGGGAAATGGTGCGGCTTGCCTCGTTAATAAAAAACATAAACAAAGATAACGTTACTAACAAAGGTCTGGTGGAAGGTCCCGGCGGACAGCTAGAAACGGTCATTGGTGAAGATGGAGCGTTTTTACTTCAACCACCTGGCGGTAATTACGATGAAATACGCGGCATAGTCGCCAATATTTTCAACGACGGCAGCACTCTTCAAAAAACAGAGGAAGTAAAAAAAGAACCAATAAAAGAAGAACCAAAACAAACCGTTGAAGGCTCAAAAGTTGAGATACGCAATGGCACATTTATTTCTGGTCTCGCCGGTAAGGTAGAAAAATACATCGAATCGTCAGGCTATAACGTGGTTGAAATCGGTAACGCGCCTTTCCGTGATTATGAAAAAAACGTTATCTATGACCTGTCTGATGGCAAATACCCCAAAACTATTGAATTTCTCACCCAAAAAATGCAAGCCAATCTTTCCCAGACCATTCCTTCGTGGGTGAAAAATATTGCCAAAGGTGACATAATACTGATTTTAGGACAAACCGCCGGATCAATGGATATTCCCGAGTAAACAACAACAAACAATTTTAGAAAAATAAAAAACAACGGGTATCAAGGCTCGTTGTTTTTAGTATGCAGGATACAGGATACCGGATACAGAATTAAAATACACAAGTAATAAGATCTCCTGTCTCCTGTCTCCTGTCTCCTGTCTCCTGTCAAAATGTCTGCTTTATCTCCTCAATATCTACTTCTTCTTTTCCTTTTTTATCCATCTTAACTCCGGTACGGTGATATTTTTCCGTAGCATATTCTGAAGGAACACAAGAGTCCTTCGCCGCGGTCTTTTTACCAAATAGTTTTTTGAGAAAGCCCATATAGTTAAAATTGGTAGCTGGTAGCTGGTAGCTGGTAGCTGGTAGCTGATAGCTGGTAGCTGATAGCTGATAGCTGATAGCTGATAGCTGATAGCTGATAGCTATATTTTAACATTTTCTAAGATAAAAGAAAAAGGGTCTCGGACAAAAACCCGAAACCCCGCTGATTGCTTGGAACATTACTTGTTGACGAGAAGGTGTTCGACCTTCTCGCAAGGAACCTCGGTCATAAGACCGGTGTACCAGCCCGCATGGTAAAAAGCGAAACACAGTCCCACTCGGTGGTCTTTTGCATAGATCAGATTTCCCGCGGTCTCTTGAACGACATTTTCCGTGCTGTTCCTTTCCAAATCTTGCATCGAGGTACAGGCGATCGCACCCACCAATAACAATGCAAAGACGACCAAAAACAACACTGCCATAGCCTTTTTCATCAAGAAACCCTCCCTTATTGGATTTATTGTCTATATGCAATTGATTTAAATCAATATAATATTATCGAAAATATGTCAATACCAACTTGCTTTTATCCTAGTTTTACTTTATAATTAGCTTGAAATTCATTTAATTTATGCAAAAAATGCCAGTTGTTGCTCTGGTCGGTCGAACAAATGTGGGTAAATCTACCCTATTTAACCGCCTAATCGAGCAGCGCAAAGCCTTAGTCTCACCCGCCCCCGGCACTACTCGTGACCGTAATTTTGGTATTGTTACTTGGCGAGGTAAAGACTTTACCCTGGTAGACACCGGCGGACTCGATCTCGGCTACATGCCAGCCACCCAGGTACCCAAAAAGATGAGACTGTCCAGCCGCATCCACCCAGATAATATTATTGAAACAAACATAGTCAAACAAGCCGAAATCGCCATTGCCAAAGCCGATTTTCTGATTATGGTGGTGGACGGTAAATCAGGCATGCAAACCGAAGATAAAACTATTACCAATATCCTCCGCAAAAGCCGTAAACCATACCTGCTGGTAGTTAATAAAGTCGACAACAAATCGGCCCGCAACGAAATCTGGGATTTTGCTCGTCTAGGATTAGGAGATCCAATACCAGTATCTGCCACCAACGGATCTGGTACTGGCGACATGTTGGATATCATAGTAAAAAAACTAAAATTTCCCCGAGCCAAAAAAATAGAGACAGAGAAAGTAAAGTCTAACCTTAATATTGCTATTATCGGCAAACCCAACGCCGGCAAATCATCGCTCTTAAACGCCATACTTGGCGAAGAGCGCGTGATTGTTACTCCTATTGCCCACACCACTCGCGAATCACAAGATGCGGAGTTTGAATATAAAGAAAAAGTTTTTACTTTAGTCGATACCGCCGGCATTCGCCGCAAATCTCATGTCAATAAAGGGTTGGAAAAAGCTGGCGTCAATGATTCTTTTACCAGCATTAAAGAATCAGATATTGCACTGCTGGTTATTGACACTGCTGCCGGACTTAGCGTCCAAGACACGCGCCTGGCTCACGAAATTATTAACTCGCGATCCGGACTGATTATTGTCGGCAACAAATGGGATCTGGTCGAAGAAAAAAACGCCTCTAGTCCGACCGAATTTACCAAATACTTTTACGGTCACTTCCCGGCCCTGACTTGGGCGCCGATCATCTTTATCTCCGCCAAAAAAGGTCAACGAATAAAAAATGCTCTAGACCTGGCGGTAAAAATAGAACAAGAAAGAGAAAAAAGGGTAAATGAAAAAGAGCTGGAAAAAATACTGACTCGTGCCGCAAAAAAACATCTACCCAATCCAGTTAAAGGCAATATTTTCCCTCAGATTTACTCGCTTAAACAAACTGGCATTCGCCCGCCTCGTTTTGAGCTTCTAGTTCACCCAAAGGCGGAAATACACAAATCATGGATTCGATATTTAGAAAACCAAATCCGCCAGAAATTCGGCTTTGTCGGTACACCGATTATCGTTCATCAAAAATTTTATAAAAAATAACTGGAAGATAGAAACCAGCTATTAACACAAAAATGAAAATAAGAAACGCTCTCTCTCGGTTTAAATATCCCAAACTTTTAATTTTACTCCTAACTATTATACTGGCTTATTTTTTATTTAAAGAAAAAAATTTTGAGCCTTGGCATAATTTTCTGTCTTCACTGGGATATTTAGGTATTTTTATCGCCGGCATGCTTTATGCTTACGGCTTTACTGCGGCACCAGCTACAGCGGTTTTGCTTATCTTGGCTAAAGAACAAGACAGTATTGTGCTATCCGGTTTAATTGCCGGCATAGGCTCGTTGGTCTCAGACACAATTTTGTTCAAATTTATCAGACATTCTTTTACTAACGAAATACAAAGAATTGCCGAGCAAAAATTATTTGCTTACTTAAAATCAAAAATCAATATTTTCACTCAAAAATACCTTCTGCCGATCATTGGCATGATCATTATTGCTTCGCCGCTACCTGATGAAATCGGAGTCACTCTGCTAGCCTCATCGACTATTTCCGATAAAAATTTTTATGTATTGTCCTATATTTTAAACACTTTGGGTATAATCACTGTTTTGATTATCGGGTCCAAAATCTAGAAACGTTTTTTCGAGGAACAAAAACCCAAATTAACAGTTAACAACCACTCTGTTTTAATACTTATAGGCAACCGTTCCAACCAACCGTAGGAGGCTGCATGTCATTAAAACTAGCCGACCCAACCGCACCGCACTCAAAATGGCTGAGGGAACAAACCCAAACCGGATTTTTCGACGGCGGGTCAAAACCTGTTACCGAAGAAACCGCCAAAAAACTCCACCTCATTCACGATCGTATCGCCAAAGAGCTCGTGGAGCAAAACAAAAAAAATGGGTAATCTTTTTTACCCAGCAACATAAAACCGTTCGGCTTTACCCGAATGGTTTTTATTTTTTACTTTATGAGCTTGCTTAAAAATCCTTCTCTTTCCGCTTTAGTCGCCGCTCGGATATGAGTACGCGCCATAGAACTTTTGACAAATTTCAGCCAATCAGGATTTGGTCCTTTACGATTTTTATCAATCAATACTTCAACGATGTCACCGTTTTTGAGTTTATAATCAAGATTAACAATCAAGTCGTTTACATAAGCGCGGCTACATTTATTACCAATATCAGTATGAATGGCGTAGGCAAAATCCACCGGAGTTGATTCTTCCGGCAAATCAATCACGTCTCCTTTTGGCGTAAAAACAAATATCCGATCTTTAAGCACATCTACTTTCAGCCTTTCCAAATTCTTTTGATTTTCTTCAATTTCTTTTTTCCATTTGGCAAGCTCTTGAATCCAGCTCATTTCTTCCGTCGGTTTAAAAGACTCTTTGCCTTTTTCATCATAGTACCAGTGCGCCGCCACTCCCTGCTCCGCTCGTTCGTGCATTTCCTCGGTTCGAATCTGAAATTCGACCACCTTTTTTCCTTCGGTAAAAACCGTCGTGTGCAAAGACTGATAGCCATTAGCCTTTGGCTGTGCAATATAGTCTTTAATCCTGCCTTGCATCGGAGGCCAAATATGATGGACTACACCCAATACCCGATAGCAATCGGCAACGCTTTTGACTATTACTCTCAACGCTACCAAATCACGAATTTTATTAATATCCCTATCATGTCGCAAAAGTTTAAGATACAAACTATACAAATGTTTGACCCGACCATTCACTGCAACAAAATCAACCCCTTCTTTACGCAGCTCGTCTTCCAAATGTTTTTTTACTTTAATTAAATATTTTTCCTGTTCTTGTTGTTTTTTCGCGACCAAATCCACAGTCCATTTGTACTCATCCGGTATGGCATATTTAAAAGCGGCGTCTTCAATGCGACTACGAATCTCCCACATACCCAGACGATTGGCAATCGGCGCGTATATCTCCAAACTTTCTTGAGCAATGCGCACTTGCTTTTCCCTGGAGTGCACTTGCAAAGTGCTTAAATTATCCAGCCGGTCAGCAAAACGAATGATAATCACGCGCAAATCAACCGCCATCGCAACAAACATTTTGCGCAGATTCTCTATATAACGTTCGACTCCACGATATTTTACCTTTCCCACCTTCGTTACTCCTTCCACTAAAAAAGCAATGTCTTCGCCAAATTCTTTTTTTATTTGACTAATCGTTATCTCTGTTTCTTCCGGCACGTCATGCAATAACGCGGCAGCGATCATCGTCGGACTCATTTTTATTTGTGCCAAAATCAAAGCGGCATTGTAAGGATGCGAAAAATAGGGCTCGCCTGAAAAACGAGACTGCCCTTCGTGAGCTTTTTTGGCAAAATCATAAGCTAAATCAACAACATCAACATCAACATCCGGTTGATGCAGCTTTATTTCATCGATTAATTTTTTTAAATCAGAGTCCATACTTTATTTTATTTCTTTTCCTTCATCTTTGTTTTTTTCGTGGTAGCTTTTAATCGCCTCTTTGGCCTTCGTGGTTTTGACAAACTTAAGCCAAATTTTTAGTGGGTGTTTTTGCATTTTTTTAATTATTTCAACCACGTCATTATTTTTTAAAACAACATCCAGAGGTCGATCAATATCGTTAACAACAGCCGACTTACCGTGATGCCCTAAATCGGTATGGACGGCATAAGCAAAATCTACCGGCGTTGCCCCCCTGGGCATTTCGATTATGTCGCCGCTGGGAGTATAACAAAAAATATGATCCGTCAAACTGTCGATACTTAGTTCGTCTAAAAAAACTTTTTTATTGTCATCATCAATTATTTTCCTTTTGGCTAAAACCTCCTTGATCCAATGCGGAATTTTCGTATCACCATAAGAATGTTTATAATACCAATGGGCGGCAAGACCATACTGGGCCTCATCATGCATTTCTTTGGTACGAATTTGAAACTCTATTGGATTGCCGTCTTCGCTAAAAACAGTGGTATGTAAAGACTGATAACCGTTTGGCTTTGGTGATGCTATATAATCCTTGACCCGACGTGGTACTGGTTTCCATAAATTATGAATCACGCCCATTAACAAATAACAATTTTCGAGCTTGTCGGTAATTACACGAACAGCAAAAACATCGTAAATTTCATTGAAACGTTTGTTTTTTTCTTTCATTTTCCGATAAATACTGGCGACATGTTTAAAACGACTATCAATCCGACACTTTACTTGATATTTTTTTGCCTGAGCTAAAACCTTTTTTCTCACCTGGTCGACAATTTGCTGACGCTTACGGTAAAGACCTTTTTCGATTTTTTTCTGAATCTTTTGATAAATAAGCGGCTGGCGATATTTGAAGCACATATCTTCCATCCGCCAACGTAATCGCCAAATACCAAGCATGCTCGCCAACGGAATATATATCTTTTCCGCAATCTCAACCATTCTTTTTTGCTGACTTTCGGGAAAAGTATCGAGATGATCGAGATTGTTTAAGTGTTCGGCAAATTTGACTAAAATTGATTGAAAATCATGAGTAACGCCAAAAAACATTCTTTTCGCACTTTCGACGTAACGCTCCGTACCCCGGAAACGACTCTCGACTCCGCATAAGTCAAGATCGGATTTAATGATAGTAGCAACCTTTTTTCCATAATCATTTTCGATATTTTCCAAAGTATAATCAGAATGTCGCGGTAAATCATGCAACAACGCTGCTGTTACAACATCTATACCCATTTTCATTTTTGCTACTGTCATTGCGGTTTCCACCGGATGATCAAAATAAATCATATTCCCCCGTTTTTGTCCTTTTAATTTTTTAGCAGCCAAATAATAAGACTGCTCCAAGGGCTTAATGTCAACGTTTGGATAGTTACTTTTTACTATTTGTTTTAATAATGGCAGAGACATAATCTACATTGAATATAAGCTAACCTGTAAAAAAAAGCAATTTGAGGTATTTTCGACTCTTGACAAATTTTTCATAAGTGGTAAGATATCGACAGTAATATAAGGGTCCAAAAGACTCTCAAACGCAGACAGCTCCTCTGGTTTATTCCGAGGAGTTTTCTGTTTATAAAAAAAACGGCCTCGAGAGAGATTTAAACCCCAAACTATTTAGTAATATAAGGGTATCTCCTCAAGAGCCGCAAAATCAGTATAACGTAATTTAAAAAAATGTAAAGGTGAAAATAAAACCCCCACGGCCTGCTGGCGTGGGGGGGGTGAACGATTTTAAGCAACTTTTTCCCGTCGGAGGTGGTTTGTCGCCATTTCAATCATATCTACGTCGACCAAAATATCAGTTTCCGGTCGAGAGACAAAATGCGCCGCCACTTCCGAAAAAGCGCCAGCCGACAAAAAGTCAAGTTCGGTCGTCGTGTCATCAATTTGACGACGGAGATCGCCCGTAGCCTTGATCAAAAACGTCATGCTTTCATCTCTGACGCTTTGTGCCTCCTCAAGCAAAGCGTCGGCGCGAACCATGGTGTCGAACGGACTAATTTTTTCATAATAGCCGTTCGCCTTGCGTTCTAAATCCTGGATCAACGCCTCCGCGATCCGACGAAACCGTTGGAGCATGAAAAGCGATTCGTCGTTTTTTTTGATCGCCTCGTATAGCTTTTCTACACGGATTTGAAGCTGATCCCGTAACTCGGGATTATTGTCTCTTTGCCGCGCAGCTTCATGGTAAACGCTCCTTAACTCCTCATAAACTTTAGTGCCTCTATTGAAAAGCACTTGATAGTCAGACTTCGTCCCTAGTAAATTTTCTTTCCATTCAGAAATCCGCCTATCAAGATAGCCCTTGACGTCCCGACTAAATCCAGGCTTAAGATTTACTCCTTCTTTTTTGAAGCGTTTCTTCTTCTGGAAAAGAGCAATCTTCTGGATAGGAAAAAATAAGGTAAGAGAGGCGGATGAAGCCAGTAAGCCGACAGCGCCCCATACTGATATGGCGACACAGCCAAACAAAAAAACAAAAGCAATAGTTGCACATAGCAACTTGCTGTTTTCCTCCAAGTTGAGTCGGACGTCATCCATCCCCGAACTTTCAGCAACCGCTTTTTTCAAAAGATCCGGAAAAGACCCGGGGATATCTAAAAGCCGCTTTTTCATAGCTAAACCTCCTCGAGATTTTTATTGTTAATTTGCTAATTTTAAACATTACCATTAAATATTACCCTTGTCAATACCCACTTTCCCCATGTCCCGTTTTTTACTTTTATATTTTAAAAAGACTCAGATAAATTTGAGTCTTTTTAAAATATAGATTGGCTTTATTCCTTTATTTATGATTCCCTAATATCTTTCTTATTTTCCTCTTCAACAGCCTCTTCACCTGGTTTTTTACTCGAGGCAAACTTGCATTCGGGATAACGTGAACAGCCATAAAATACCCTGCCCCTACCCCGACGGATTACCACCTCACCCTCTTTGCATTCCGGACATTTCACGCCAATAGTTTTGAGCACCTTTTTAGTAGTCTTGCAGGCAGGATAATCCGAACAAGCGATAAACCGACCGAAACGCCCTTGCTTATAAACCATTGGCTTGCCGCAATTAGGACAAGCTTCGTCGATCTTTTCTTCTTCCAAAATTTCACCTTTACCATTTATTTGCTTGGTGTTTTTACACTCTGGAAAACCGGTACAAGCAAGAAATTTACCAAAACGACCAAATTTGACAGCCATAGGCTTGCCACACTTTTCACATATCTCATCGGTTTCTTCTTTTATAATATCCTTTTTATCCAACTGTTCGTATTTTTTTTCTAGGTTATCGGTAAACGGACCGTAAAATTCAGCGATCACCGGTTGCCATTTCAAGCTACCCTCAGCTACTTCGTCCAGGTCACTTTCCATTTTGGCGGTAAAATCATAATCGACAATTTTAGGGAAATGTTCAACTAACAAGTCGTTGACTAAAAAAGCTATTTCGGTTGGTTGAAGTTTTTTTTCTTCACGTATCACATAGCCACGATCAATAATAGTGGCGATAGTCGGCGCATAAGTTGATGGTCGACCGATACCGCGATCTTCAAGAGCTCGGACCAACGTTGCATCGCTATACCGCGCCGGCGGCTGGGTAAAATGTTGGAGCGGTTCAAGTTTTAACAAATCGACATTTCCGCCCTGCACTAAGTCCGGCAAAATAACATCCTCGCTTTTATTGGGATAAACGGCGAGCCAGCCGACAAACCTAATCACCTGACCGGTAGCGCGGAAAGTGTATTTTTTATCATCATTGGCAATATCGACGACAGTGCTGTCTATCGCCGCTTCGGTCATCTGCGAAGCAACCGCGCGACGCCAAATCAAATCATACAATTTAAACTGCTGCGCTGTCAGATGATCCTTGACACTATCAGGGGTACGGGAAACCTCGCTCGGACGAATAGCTTCGTGAGCTTCTTGGGCGCCTTTACTCTTGGTTTTAAAATGTCGTGGACCGCTCACATATTCCTTACCTATACTTTCTTTGATATAATCCTCGGCTTCACCCAAAAACTTCTCTGACAGATTGACAGAATCGGTACGCATATAAGTAATCAATCCGGAATGTCCTTCACCTTTGACGTCAATACCTTCATAGAGCTGCTGAGCAAGCATCATGATTTGTTTAGCCGAATATCCCAGACGACGGTTAGCCTCTTGTTGCAGTGTTGAAGTAGTAAATGGCGGCAATGGTTGTCTGGTCGACCGTTTCTTTTCTACCTTTACCACCTCGTATTTAGCATTCTTTAGCTGATCTAAAATTTCACCGGCTTGTTTGTCGGTTTTTATTCCCAATTTATCTAAAATTTTTCCGTCTACCCGATGAAGTTTAGCATGAAGACTGCCGTCTTCTTTTTTTTGAAAATCTGCTTCCACCGTCCAATACTCTTCTTTATTAAACTTCTCTATTTCCCGCTCGCGTTCAACAATCAAGCGAACCGCAACCGACTGTACGCGACCAGCAGACAATCCTCTGGCAACCTTTTTCCAAAGAAACGGTGAAAGTTTATAACCAACCAGCCTATCCAAAACTCGACGCGCTTGTTGAGCGTCAACTAGATTCAAATCAATATCTCGTGGATGTTCGATAGCGTCTTCCACGGCACCTTTAGTAATCTCGTGAAAAGCAATGCGCCTTTCATTTTCTTTTGGTATATCAAAAATCTGAGATAAATGCCAAGCGATTGCTTCTCCTTCACGGTCTTCGTCAGTTGCATAGTAAACTTCTTTTGCTTTAGCCGCCAGTTTTTTGAGCGCGGTCAGTCTTTTCTGATTTTTCCGAAAAATCACGTACTGCGGCGCAAAATCGTGCTCAATATCAACGCCTAATTTACTTTTTGGCAAATCACGAACATGACCATAAGAAGAGTCCACCTTATAGTCTTTTCCCAAAAAACGGGAAATTGTTTTAGCTTTAGTTGGCGATTCTACAATAACTAATTTCATACTGGAAGCTATTATTACAGAAGTTTTTTCATTCTGTCAAATCTTGAGTAGAAAAAACAACCGAATTAGTTACCCCGATTCGATCAAAAATACTTTTACCTTCCACTTCGTCAACGACTCTGGGCGTAGAATAATTTTCAATTATAACCGGGATTAATCTTAACTCTTGAAGATCTTTATTTTTCCAAGTCGCTTGTAAAATCAAACCCTCTTTTGTTTCCTTGCTCCATTCCTGATCGAAGACAAAATTGCCCAGTGAATAAAATATCCATTTGCCTTTATAGCTTTCCACCGTCCCTGCCCAATGCGGGTGGTGACCAATCACCAAATCAGCTCCAGCATCAATTGCCGCTCGAGCAAAATCAATCTGTGTTTTGGTTGGTTTGACGGTATATTCCTCCCCTGCATGCATTTGCACAACCATGACATCAACTTTCGGTCGCAACGCGGCGATGTCTTTTTTTGCCTGATTGATATTTAACCCGGCAACAACGTACTTACTGCCTAGGGTGTCGTGGTAATCAGCATAAGAGTAAGCCAAAAAACCAAATTTCAAACCGTTACGCTCTGCTACTGCCGCCCAATGCGCCGCAGTAAAATCGGCTCCAGCGCCAACCGGAAAAATATTACTCTGAAAAAGATAGTCAACGGTATAGTTCAATCCTTGTTCGCCTTGATTTGTTATATGATTATTGGCAATAGACAAAACGTCAAAGCCAGACTTATTTAATCCAGCGATAGCTTCGGGCTCAGCTTTAAAAACCATACCGGAAGAAATCTTATCACCACGGTTATAAAACGGCGACTCGAGATTGCCGATCGTTATATCGGCACCAGACAACACTTCCCAAGTCCGAGAAAAAGGCAAAACAAAGTCTTTGACGGCAAACATTTTATTACTGACATGACGGGAAAGCATGATGTCGCCGACAGCAATCATGGTTGTTGTCTTTAAATCACCAACTAAAGGTTCGACTCTTTTCACGGCTTGATTGACTAAAGCATACTGTCTTGTCTCCGCCTTTTTAGCAAAAAAATAACCAACAAAAAACAAATCGGCAAACACTGCCAAAACCGGTAATAACCAGAAAGCTAGCCACAAATATCTCTGCCATATTTTTTTACTATCGCTTGACATTATTTTTAAAAAATTAATAATTACTAATTAATAACGTATCTTTTGCCACCAACATCTTTAACCTTTCCCGCGAGTTCCATTACTAATAAAACAGAATTAACCACCTCGCTTGATAATTCGCTTTGCCGAATCAAATTATCAATATGAACTGGCTCTGAGGAAACGAATTGTAAAAGTGTCTTTTCTTCTTTGCTGGACGCGACAGCCTCCTTTATTCTAGTCGTTTCTTTGATTAAACTCAAATCTAGCGCTTCCAAAATATCGTTAGCGCTACTGACTGGCTTGGCGCCTTGGCAAATTAATTCGTTCGGTCCAAAAGAATTAACGTTATAAATATTACCGGGTACAGCGTAAACATCACGGTTTTGGTCTAGAGCGCAGCGCGCGGTGATCAGCGCGCCACTGCCCTGTCCTGCCTCAACAACCAAAACCCCTTGAGACAATCCGGAAATTAAACGATTGCGTCTGGGAAAATTTTGCCGATTCGGCGGCGTACCGCAGGGAAATTCAGAAATCACTATCCCGCCGCAATAGATTATCTCCTCCACCAATCTTTTGTTTTCGGCGGGATAAATAGATCGCCAATCCAACCCCGTCCCTAGCACCGCCACTGTTTTACCGTCCAAACCAATAACTGTTTTGTGCGCCGTGCTATCAATACCGCGCGCTAAACCTGAAACAATACTTACACCGCCGGCAACCAACCCACTAACAATATCCTGCGTTGCCCGTATTCCATATTCAGTTGGTCGACGCGTTCCGACTACCGCCAACATCTTGCCACGCAGTATCTCTGGCGATCCGCGAAAGTATAAAATCGGCGGCCAGTCATATATTTGTTTTAACAAATCGGGATAATTTTGATCCCAAAAAGTTAATACCTCAATCCCTTCTTGCTGGAGCAAATCCCAGGCTTTTTCGACATCCACTATCGTCCTTTGCCTTAAAATCACGTCAACCACCCAAACCGGAATGCCAGCGGCGAGCAACTCGGCTCTTGTTGCATTAAAAAAATCTTTGGGATTACTAAAATGATTTATTATTTTTTTAAATCGCACAGCGCCGACTGCCTCAACTAAAGATATTCCGACTAAATATTTTTTGCAATCATCATCCATATTTTATCTAAATTTAAATATTTTAAAACAACTAATATTGACAATTATTTTCTATTATGCTAATATATTCTATTACATTAAATATTAAATAATTCTAAACTTTTTATTTTAAAATTTTGTACGTCGTCTTGCCGGCGATGAAATTCGAGAATACCCTCCTATTTTCGGATAGTAATCGGCAAGTCAAGGTTGGTCGGATTTTTCTGACCCGATCTTGCGCCGGCTAGCAGGCGTATAAAATACGTCTTGTTCGTTTAACCCAAATAAAACAAAACCCCTGATTTTTTTCGGGGGTTTTGTTTTTGTCCAAAAAATTTTTGACTAAATTTCTTTTTCCAGGGCTTCAGTCGCCTCTTTGATAATACCGTCGAGTTTTTTACTTTCTTCGGCTGTAAATCTACCGATAACAAATTTATCCGTCGGCATTTTTGTTAGCAAATCATTTTTTACACCCAAACGAATACGGGTAAAATCTTTACTGCCGAGCGCGTCAATAATCGACTGAACGCCGTTGTGCCCAGCAGAGCTTGAATCGTGCGAAACCTTTATTCGACCAAAGTCTAAATCTTTATCATCATGGACCACCACCAAATCTGATTTTTTAAACTTTGGATATTTCTTCTTGATATAATTTAATACCACGCCAGAACGATTCATAAAAGTTGTCGGTTTTGCTAGTACCATGTCTTTACCGCTCAGTTCCTTTTCTAAAATAAAAACTTTGGCGGTGATTTTTTCTTGCCATTTGCTAGCGCCAGCTAGCGCGTCCAGCACCAACCAACCAAAATTGTGTCGCGTCTTGGCGTATTCCCTACCAGGGTTACCAAGACCAATAATAAATTTCATATTTCTTTTCTAAACGACAAACCGCCCCATTTTATCTATTAAATCATTTAGCTCTTCTTCCGAGAAAAACTCAACAATTATTTTCCCCTTACCGTCTTTTTTCTCTATCTTCACTTTAGTCCCGAGTCTTTTACGCAACTCCTCTTCTTGCGCCAAGACACTGGCGTCGGGCAGAGTAATCGACCTGGCCGATTTTTTGGTCGGAGGTGAAACCCTTTGCGCTTCATGCTCGGCCTCGCGAACATTTAGTTCGTCACTGATTATTTTTTTGAAAAGATTTTCTTGCTCATGTTTGTCATCAACACCGGCAAGTACTCTTGCGTGGCTAGCCGATATTTTACCGTCACTGATAGCCAGTTGCACTGCTTCTGGCAAATCCAACAAACGTAAAGTATTGGCAACTACTGCGCGAGATTTACCGACCTTTTTAGCCACGTCTTCCTGGGTTAAAGAAAATTCATCAATCAAACGCTGGTAACCAGCTGCTTCTTCAAGTAGATTGAGGTCTTTACGCTGAATGTTTTCAATAATAGCAATTTCTAATTTCTCCGCCTCACTTGCCTGACGTACTATAGCCGGAACGGTTTTGAACTCCAATGTTTTGGCAGCACGAAAACGACGCTCACCAGCGATTAATTCATAACCGTCATTTTGTTTCGTCACTATTAACGGCTGCAAAATACCATGTTCTTTAACGGAGTTAATCAAATCTTCAAGCGCGCCGTGGCCAAACTCTTTGCGTGGCTGGTGTGGATTGACTGCTATTTTTTCTATCGGTATCTGCAAAATCCGCTCACCACCGATGGTTTCGTCCGGTTTGTCTGGTAGCGGCGCCGTGGGCGTAGCAATTACTTTTTTGGGTATTAAGGAATCCAGTCCTCGACCAAGTGTCATACGAGTTATGTGATTATATTTTTTTTATTTAAGCCGTTTTTTATTTTTCTTTGTTTCTGGACACCCACCACTCGTCATTTTGATCAGCAAACCACCAGTGATCGGAATTAGTTGCTACTATTTTTTCAGCAAGTTTTTTGGCGTTTTCGGTTTTCAGTCTTTTGACTGCCGAAGCAATCCAACCGCTGGCGCGAGTGTTACCAGTATCAAGCTCTTCTTTGAGCGACAAAATCCATTCTATATTATCGGCGTCTTTAGCTAATTTTGCTTCCAAGCTTTCGCGCGCTTCGTATTCTTTTTTTATTTTTTCCATATCATCACCAAAAGGTAAAGTGCTAGTCAGATCAGTAAAAGCCTTCTCTTCATCTGCTCTGGCGTATTTCTGATGAACATAGTTGAGATCCGACGTTCGTGCTTCTGGTAAATCGTGAAATAAACACATCTTCAGAACATTACCAGTATTCACATCTTCCTGCAGCGATGCTAAAACATAACCAATAAACATCACTCGAGTGATGTGCTCGGAAACACTTTGCTGTCCGCTACCTAAAAAGTGAAATCCGCTACGAGGAGTTTTGGATAAAATCCCGACCTCGAATAAAAAATCTACAACTTGTTCGACGTTTTTCATATTATAAATTTTGATTTTCCGTAGCCATTACTTCTTGAGCCAACCGTTCATAAGCTCGCGCTGCCTTAGAAAACGGACTATAGGCTAATATTGATTTACCGTGCGACGGCGCCTCGGCTAGATTTACCGCCCGCGGAATTACTGAACGAAATATTTTGGCAGGAAAATAACGATACAACTGCTCCATTACTTCATTAGAGAGAGACACGCGACGATCATACATAGTTAACACCGCTCCGAGTATTTTCAAATCCGGTTTGAGATTTTCCTTCACCAGATTAATCGTGTTTAAAAGCTGCCCCAAACCTTCAAGGGCATAATACTCTGCTTGTATTGGTATTAATATTTCGTCAGCGGCAGTCAAACTGTTAATAGTAATAAGCCCCAATGAAGGAGGACAATCGATTAAAACATAATCATAACCACCATGAGCCTCCATTAAAACTTTGGCTAGTTTAAACTCTCGTTCAACTTCATTAACCAGCTCAACGCTAGCACCGGCTAAAGACATGGTAGCAGGCGCAACTCTCAATCCTTCGTGCGCTGTTGGCACTATCACATGACGCAGAGAATGCTGACCAGTAATCACTTCGTAAATGCCTTTATCTAAATTTTGATGGTCAATACCCAACCCCGAAGTAGCATTGGCTTGCGGATCAGTGTCTACCAGCAAAACATTTTTACCGTACTTAGCCAAATAAGCCGCCAAATTCACCGCGGTTGTGGTTTTTCCTACACCACCTTTTTGATTAACTATCGAGATAATTCTTGCCATAAGTTAGCTAGATTATAACAAATTTGGCAAAAAAAGAAAACGCTTGACGCTATCTTATTACCAATATAAGATAATAGTAACTAGCACTTTTAAACATGGAAGGAGAATTTAATGAAATTGTGTCATATCTGTAAGAGCGAAATACCGGAAAACGAATCCAAGACACTGGAATTTCACTACCAGGGTTTTCCCGTCAAGATAGTCACGACTATCTGGAATTTGGTCTGCTTGGAATGCGAAAAAACAATCTGGATTAAAAAATTCCAGGAAAGTATTTTTGCCGAACAAGTAATCGTTTTTTCCCATCCCGCCGAAAACCAACCGACCAAAATGACTATCGACTGGAAAAAACTTGACGACATTAAATGGTCGGAAAAAAAAGAAGAGGTTTTGATTTTTTTGCAAAATCTAGGAATCTTGTCCGCCAAAAAAGCAAACAACTGGCAAGTAATATCTGACGAACAAATGCCGCTAGGTCCGCGCCGCGATGAACCGCTAAGTTTTACTTCAGCGCAACATGCGGCTGATTACGCCAAGGCTTTATTTGCCAACACATTTTACAATTGGAACATCGTCCAGTTTGGAAAAGTGCTTAGCAAAGACGAAGCGTTGCAAATGTAATCTTCCGCACTACTCTCAAAAACCGCCCTGGGTTAGGACGGTTTTTTTAATAATTTTATAGCGCTTTAATATTCTTCGCATTTTATCTGATAAAAAGCCTGCGGATGACCGCAGGAAGGGCATTCTTCCGGCGGTTGCGTGCCAAAATGCACATAACCGCACTCACGACACACCCACCAAACTTCTTTGTCTTTTTTAAACACTTTGCCGTCGACCAAAACTTGTAGCAACTTCTGATATCTTTCTTCGTGATGTTCTTCGGCTTTAGCTATAGATAGCAATCTTTTTGCAATTTCCAAAAAACCCTCTTGCTCCGCTATCTTGGCAAAACCAGGATACATAGAAGTGTGTTCGTAGTTTTCTCCGGCGATCGCTGATTTAATATTTTCTATCGTCGTACCATAAGTTGTCGGTACTGGTACTTCCTGCACCTTAACCTCTTGTTGCTCATCACCGTTTTTCACTTTTAACTCTTTAATTAATTTAAAAAGCCAGCTGGCATGCTCTCTTTCCTGATCAGCAGTTAGCAAAAATATTTCCGCGATCTGTTCGTAGCCTTCTTTTTTGGCTATTTTGGAATACATGGTATAACGGTTTCGCGCCATACTCTCTCCAATGAAAGCAGCCGCAAGATTTTGTATAGTTTGTTGCATAAATTGTTTTGATTATTGTTTATCTTAGTTAATTTTAACAAAATAACAATAAAACAACAACTTGGTTGTAATACTGGTGTCGTAACTTTTATAAACATAAAACCCCGAAATCCTTTGATTCAGGGCTTTGTGGTTGCGGGGGTTGGATTTTTTCCCTTCGGGAGATGCCCCGCAGGGGCAGAACCAACTTTTTGCATAAACAAAAAAATCTGAGAATTACTCAGACTCTTTTGGTTGCGGGGGTTGGATTTGAACCAACGACCTTCTGGTTATGAGCCAGACGAGCTGCCAGACTGCTCTACCCCGCGACGTAATAAATAATGGGCTTATTATAAGCCAAAACAAAGAAATAATCAACAAATGGTGCCGAAGGAGGGGGTCGAACCCTCACCCCGCGAACGGGACACGATTTTGAGTCGTGCGCGTCTGCCAGTTCCGCCACTTCGGCATAGCTCCAAAAGTAGCTGTATAATAAAGCATTTTTTACTTACTGTCAAAGATTTATATTGACTTTTATAATTTAAAAGGCTAGAATAAAGCTATTATTTTTACCATGGCTGGGTAGCTCAGTTGGTTAGAGCGTGGGACTCATAAGCCCGAGGTCGAGGGTTCAACTCCCTCCCCAGCTACCAAAAAATACCGTTTAAGACGGCATTTTTTGTTTATAACAATTAAAATAATAATTTAATGGAGTCGCAATGACAAAAATGAACTAAGCCTGCACAGGCAAAAATTATTCGGCTTGTTCCATATATAAAACCCCTATTTCCTGCTCTTCCGGATTTTCATAAGAAACACTAATAATGATCTTGCCTTTTTCAAAGAGTATGTTTGCAGAATCAGCAGCAATAGAATTCATAGCCACGGTATAACCATTACCGGTAAACTCTTCAACCAACTTATTCATGTCATCGCTAGTAGGAATCTTTGGTATTTTAAAAGCCACCAAAAAGGAACCTTCCTGTCCTAAATAATTACCGCTAAAAAGCGTGGGTTTTATCTTTCCAAAAACAGCATTGAGTGGTGGCTCAATAACACTTTTAACCAATGACGACATATTTCCTGTCAGCGAAACAGATTCCGTTTCATTGAATCTGTCTTCGGGAGTTTTAGCCGCTTCGCGTTCTTCATCAGCCTTTTGTTTCGCCTCGTCCTGAGCCATTTCCCGTGCAATCTGATCCTGAATACTCCCGCTACCGGTTAGACCACTCAGCAAGCCAGTATTAACTCCATACGCTTCCTTTAAAATTTGATTGACGAGTCGCTGTTGACGCCAGCGATTAACGCCATAATACAAACCACCGGCGACGATTGCCACCAAAACAATGATCACAATTGTCTTTGTTTTTTTGTCCATATTTTTATTATTACCGTCGACTAAATAGTCAACTTTTTTATTAAAGATATTATAGCACTTTGCCTGAGTCGGTACAAAATACTTGATAAAAAAACAACCTCGGGATTATCAGTATTATCTCTAACCAAGCCTTAATGCCTCAAACAATTTTTCCAAATATAAAAAAGGGGGCATCCACCCTTATTACGTATGATATGATTATTTTTGCCAAGAATAGTTGCTAAAAACCCAATCAACTATAGCTTTAGTATCAGTAAAACGACTACCAATACTGTCGCTTCCTAACACTACGGAGTAAATCTGATGATCGGATTTTTCTACGCCGATCGCCAAACAATATCCAGCTTCTACCAAATAGCCGGTTTTACCACCCAGTATTTTATACGGCGGTTTATTTAAAAAACTTTTCAGTAGCAAATTAGTATTGTCTGCGGTTCTCTCCAAATCTTTATTCAAAATCTCCGTGGTGTAGGCAGTCAGGGTAGTGGCGTTAGCGATTGCCGTTTTACTCAAAGCCTCTCGAAGTAAAATTACCACATCTATGGCTGTTGCAACATTACCTGTATGCAAACCGGTCGGCTCAATAAAATGAGAGTTGACCATTCCTAATTCATCAGCTTTTTGATTCATTGCAAAAACAAAATCTTTTTCGTTCAAACCGGTAGAACGCGCCAAAGCCGCAGCAGCGGAATTAATCGAACGACTAAGAGCTGAATAGAAAAGATCTCTAACAGTCACTTCTTCACCGATAGCAAAAAAAGCCACCCCCCCCTCATGCTGATCTTCGGTAGTAATCTTTATTTTACTATCCCAACCAGGATTGTGATCAAGAAACACCAAGGCCGTCATGAGTTTAGTTAAGCTCGCAATTGATCTTATTTGTGAAGAATTCTTTTCCCACAAAACCTTGCCTGTCTTACCATCAACCGCTACTCCACTCCGAGCAGATGTTTCTATTCCTAAACTATTTTCGTTCACTTTATCCGGGTTAATTTCCTTATTTGCGGCTAAAGGCAAATGGCCGGCAGAGCCGATCTCGTCACCACCAGATTGAACAAGTAAAATAGGCTCAACAGAAAAATCACGCGCTACGACAGGCAACCCGCTGCTAGTCAAAACAATAGATGCAACAAGCGATAAAATTAATTGAAACATAAAATATTAAACCACCTCAATTCGTTCATCTTCTTTTTCTTCTTTATTTATTCCGCTTAAAAGTTTTTTTAAATTATCGTCATTATTCAGTTTATCAAATTCCGGCAAATCTTTTGCTTCGGTTATTCCTAAATATTTCATAAACTCAAAAGTAATGTTATACAAAAAACCCCTTTGTTTATCCTCATTTTCCTCCACTAAACCACGAATCATTAAATTACGAAGAATCATACTACAATTTACTCCGCGGATCATTTCTAGTTCGGTTTTTGTTATCGGTCCGCGATAGGCTATAACTGTCAGGGTTTCCAGCGATGGTCGAGTGAGTTCTCCGGTAATTTCTTCTTTGACAAAATCTTGAGCGAGTTTATAATTTTCACCGCTGGTCATCATTTGCAGCTTATTCCCCAGCCGCTTTATCTCCAAACCACGATCAATATAATCGTCGGTTAACTCTTTAACCGCCTCCTCTACCTCGGAAATTTCTTTTTTGGTTAATTCGGAAATTTTTTTTATTTCCAATGGTTTTGGTGAGATAAAAAGCAAGCTCTCAATTTTTGATTTTAGACTGGACATATTTTTTAGTGGTTAGTGGTTAACAGTTAGATTCTTTTCTGATAACTAACTACTGACTTTCTTTATACTAATATCACCAAACATCTCGTCTTGATTAAGTTCCACCGTTCTCTGTTTAACCAACTCGAGTAACGCTAGAAAGCTGACAATTGCCTCCGCCTTATCCCCCCTTCCTACTAATTCACGAAAAGTCGTCTGTATTTTAGAAACTAAATAGTCGCGGATGTGGCGAATTTTTTCTTCAATATTTACCACTCTTCGTACCGTGCGTTCGGGTAATTTTATCAAAGGCTCAAGACGATCTATCACGATACGAAATATCTGAGCCATTTTGGAAGAATTTAAGTTTTTTGGCGGGTTAAACTCCGGCTCGATACCAACCGGTAGTTTTTCGCGTGATAAACTAAACTTTTTCTTTTTAATCATCGCCTCAATTAATTTTGATGCCTCTAAAAACTCTTTATAGAGTTTCAACTGAACCTCCAAATCTCCCTCTTCTTCGATTTCCATATTAGGCAACAAAACTTTTGATTTAATCAAAATTAATTTAGCTGCTACAACCAAAAAATCAGCCATCTCTTCCGGGTTAATACCTTGATTTTGCCTAACATAACGCAAATAATCGTCAGCCACCTGGGCTAACGAAATTTTGGTAATATCTAATTCTCGACCCTCGATCAAACCAAGCAAAAGATCCAGCGGTCCAGAAAACTGTTCGCTTATTATTTCGTATTTCACAAACTAAAAAATCTTTTTAATTATCTTTTCTTCTTCTTAATAACCTTCTTTTTTTTATTTACACTTTTTACCGCTTTTTTCTTTTTACCCCTTACCTTTACTTTGCTTGCGGATTTACTTTTTTTACTTTTAATCTTTATCGGTTTGTACCCCGCCGATTCAACAAAATTTCCGAGCCTAGCTTCTTCTAGCTTGATATAATCCCTTGCCTTCATCCGTAAGCTTTGAGTAAAGCTGCCGGCATTCATAATAACATCCTGAGCGGCAAGCAAACTTTTATCTACCCAAGTTTCCACTTTATGCAAAGCGCCAAATGGAGTAATGCCTCCTAATTTTATTTTTAGAACTTTGATAATAACTTTTTCGTTTGGAATTTCTATTTTTTTGGCGTTTAAAGATTTTTTTAATTTTTTTAAATCCAATCGATAGTATGCCGGTATCACTACCAAAACATAAGCGCTGTCAGCTTTAACCAGTAAAGTCTTAGCGATTTTTTTCAAGTCGTGTTTAAGCGTCTGCGCCAAATCATAAGCAGTAAAAACTTTGCGATGATCAATCACCTCAAACTTAACCTTTTTACCTTCTAAATAGTTTAAAACTTTAGCGCCAATCATAAATTTAATATTATTAGTTAAACAACTTCATTTGCTGACCAAGCAACTTTCTACCAAGTTTCCTGCCCTTGGGCGTGACTTTGGTCTCTTTGATAAACCACTTTTCCGTTGTTCGCACGCCAAATCCCACCAGCAATCCCCGACCAATCAGACGTTCAATACTTTTGGTGATAATATTGATTTGATCATTTTTTTTGGGAGATTTTGACCCCCGACCGTAAAAACTCAAAAGCTTGCTGCGATTCAGCTTGTTTTTTTCATAACAACACTGCTGCAAGATATATTTTTGCAAGGCAGAAAGCTGCATATCAACTAAAATTACAACTAAATTATAGCTCTTTTTGACGTTTTTAACAAATAAAATACCCCGCGGTTCGCGAGGAATATATCCACAATCTTAAGCAGCTGTTTTATCGTTTTGTTTATCAGGATTAATTTTAAAAATTAATCGCTGATACATTTCTCTCAACGCTTTGGGGTCGCCATTATCGGCCGCCACTTTTATTTCGTTAAGTTTTTTAATAGCCCGATCATCAATATCGCCGGTAACATCTGGATGAAAAATCTTGGCAAGATCATGATACATTTTTTGATTTGAAGGATATTTAGCATCATTTTGCTCTATCCGCTCAAATTTCGTTTCCGTAAAATCGCCTTTTAATCCGGAATGCCGATTATCAGGCACAAACCCGGAACTAGCTGCTCTAGCCTCATCGCTAATATCCACTTCATCTTCAATACCCATGACACCACCGCTATCCGGAGCACCAGAAACGCGACGATAGGTATCAAAAGATTTTCTAAATTCAAAACCTCCGGGAGATTTCATATGAGTTGTTTATTTTTTTATCGCCAAATGGAGATCTGTCATTTGCTCGGCATCAATAACGCTTGGTGAATCCATGAGTGGATCACGATTATCAGCGGTTTTGGGAAAAGGAATTACTTCCCGAATACTTTCTTCACCAGCTAAAAGCATAATCAAACGATCCAGCCCCCAGGCAATACCACCATGTGGCGGTACGCCATATTTGAAAGCTTCCAGAAGGTGTCCAAATTTGGCTTGAATTTCCTCTGGAGCATGCCCAAGCACTTCAAAAACTTTAGCTAAAATTTTTGGATTATGAGTACGAATACTACCGCCACCGATTTCGTTGCCGTTAAGAGTAATGTCGTATTGCTTAGCTAATATCTCACTCATCTTTTTTTTGGTGTCGCCCAAAAATTCTACGTATTGATCTTGAATGGCGGTAAAAGGATGATGTGTCGCGCCCCAGCGTTTATCTCCTTCTTTGTATTCAAACATTGGAAAGTCCACTACCCAACAAAAGGCTAAAAGATTAGGATCGTTTTTATCGTTACGGATGTCAGGTTTGTCACTGCCATATTTACTCATAGCTTCAGTAAAAGTAATACGCGGAAAAGGAACCTGCTGAATTTTTTTTTCTGGAGTAACGGTCTTAACCAGTTCGACCAGCATTTTTTCAGTCAGTTGCAAAAGATCTTCTTGTTCAACAAAGCTCATCTCTATATCAAATTGAGTAAATTCTGCCTGGCGATCACCGCGCTGATCTTCGTCGCGGAAACAACGAGCAATCTGAAAATAGCGCTCAATACCAGCCACCATCAACATCTGCTTGTACTGCTGTGGCGACTGAGGCAGCGCGTAAAATTTACCCGGATAATTACGAGACGGCACAACAAAATCGCGAGCTCCTTCAGGAGTTGATTTGGTCAGACACGGGGTTTCTATTTCACGAAATCCGGCGTTAGATAACGACTGGCGCAAAAAAGCGATCACGTTGTGACGTAAAGTAAGATTTTTTGCCAAACGTTCGTGGCGTAAATCTAAATAGCGATATTTCAAACGCAACTCTTCATTAGCCTGGCGTTCTTCGGTGTTAATCTCAAAAGGAGTAAGAGCCGCTTCATTAATAATAACTAAATTTTTGGCTAAAACTTCAATTTTGCCCGTGACTAAGTTTTCGTTAATACTTTTAGCATTGCGCTCCTGGACAACACCTTTGATCGCCACCACGTATTCTGGTTTTAAATCTTTGATCAATTCTTTGCTTTCATCCATTTCTCCGGGAACTAAAACCACTTGAATAATACCAGTACTATCACGCAAATCAATAAATGAAATTTTACCCATATCACGACGAACATGGATCCAGCCTTTTAATTCCACTTCTTGACCTATTAAACCTAGGGTTTCTTTTATAAATGTCTTCATACTTATCGATAAATATTATTAATTTAATCACGAACATGTCGCGCGTCTATTTCACCAACATACAGCTTACCGTCGATTTTGGCAACCCGCACCAAAGCTGTGTTTTGCGCATCAGTACTGATAGAAAAACGCATTGCGTCAGTCATTGTTTTGTGATCAATTTTTTTAGTCTGATGCAATAATCGCCAAATAAAATGTTTGATAAAATAACCATGAGTAACAATCAATATTTTATCAAAATTACTTTTTTCTAATTTTTTCCTAGTTCTATCGATCCGACCCATAAACTCACGGTAAGTTTCCGCACCGGAACCGTCGCGATAATCCGGATCGCTGCGTTCCCAATATTTATGAGCAAGCTTCCAACGCCGTGAATTTTTTATTTTAAGATATTTTTCCAAAGCATGATAAGTAAACTCGCCAACCGACCAAACCTTAACCGGTATTTTTTTACCATGAAAGTCTATAAAAGGTTTGGCAGTTTGCCAAGCACGAAGAAAGGGAGATGTAATAATCAAATCGAATTTTTCTTTTTTAAGAAGTTGAAATATTTCCCTGGCTTGTTCATGTCCTTTATCGGTAAGTTTTATTTTTTTGGGATGACCAAAAAAATTGTCGTTACTGTTAGCTTCGCTTTCTCCGTGACGCAAAAAATATATCCAAGAAAGCCTTTCCATATTAAAACAAAAAACTAATTAATAAAAATACCGCTGCGACGGTCATGGCAATGGTTGCCGCCCAACCAAGAAAGTTTGCAATCATCCCGTTTTTATATTCTCCCATCACTTCACTATCGTTACTTATTTTCATAATCACAAAAAGCAGAGGAACGGAAACAATACCGTTGATAACAGCGGCATAAAGCAAAGCTTTCATTGGATTAATTCCGATAAAATTAATCAGTAGTCCAACAATTGTTGAAGTTAGGATAACTCCATAAAAACCTTTTGCTCTGTTCCATTTCAGAGCCAAGCTTCCCTGTAGTTTTAACGCCTCAGTAACGGCATAAGACGCCGCTCCGGCAAGCACCGGAATTGCCAGCAAACCCGTGCCAATAATACCAAACGTAAACAGTAGATAAGCCCAATCTCCCGCCAGTGGTCGCAAAGCCAAAGCCGCCTGCTCGGCTGTACCGATTTCAAAAATACCATTGGCAAACAATGTCGAAGCAGCCACAGCGATAATAAAAAACATTGAAATATTGGAAAAAAGCATACCAAGAACAACATCTTCTCGCATTTCTTTTATTTCTATCTTGGTCGCGCCCAAACGTTGCTCCAAAGTAACTTTTCCTTCAATAATTTCTTCCTCGACTTCTTCCGAGGCCTGCCAAAAAAATAAATAAGGAGAAATTGTAGTACCAAGCACACCGACCAAAATCATTACGTAGTCCAGATCCCAACGCCATTGCGGCTTAATGACGTTTGTAAAAACCACTGACCAGTCTATTTTCACAAAAAAGGCGGTTAACCAATAAGCTAACAATGAGAAGGCAAAAATTTTCAATATTCTAGAATAAGTTTTGTACGAGATAAATACTTCTAGACAAATAATCAGTAAAGTCAATGCTCCGGCAATAAAACCAAAAGGTTGGTTGGGAAGTAGTAAACCGACAGCATTGGCCATCGCCCCGATGTCAGCACCAATATTAATAGTATTTGCCGCCACCAATAAAACAACACAAAAATAAAGTAATTTTTTGGAATAATTTTCTCTAATCACTCCAGCTAATCCCCTGCCCGTTACCATACCAATACGAGCGCATATCTCCTGCACTGCGGTCATTAAAGGAAAGGTAAAAAATGGAGTCCAGATATGACCAAAACCAAATTTGGCTCCGGCAGTAAAATAGGTACCAATACCAGACGGGTCATCATCCGCAGCGCCAGTAATAAAGCCAGGACCAATTTTTTTGAGAAGCTTCCTAATATAAGAATACATATTAAGGTTTAATCCTGTTTATCAGTCTAGGAAAAGGAATGGTTTCGCGTACGTGTTCCAGTCCGCAAACCCAAGCGACCAGCCGTTCCAGACCATAACCAAAACCGCTGTGCGGTACGCTGCCATATTTACGACTATCCAAATACCATTGCCAGTCTTCAATATTAAACCCTTGTTCTTTTATTTTAACTAACAATTTATCATAATCGTCCTCTCTTTGTGATCCACCTATCACCTCGCCGTAACCTTCTGGCGCAAGCAGGTCGGCGTTAAGAACTCGAATCGGATCGCCAGGATCGGGTTTCATATAAAAAGCCTTGACCGCTGCTGGATACCTCTCCACAAAAAGAGGTTTATCATAGAGTTTAGTCAGAATAGTTTCATCGTCAGCGCCCAAATCATCGTCATCTTTAATGTCGGAACCAAGTTCACGTAATTTTTTAATAGCATCGGCATGCGCCAAGCGATAAAACGGCGCCTCTACTTTTTCTAACGGCGCAATGTCACGTTCAAGCATTTCTAATTCAACCTTGCAATCAGCCAAAACTTTTTTAACTATGTAAGTTACCAATTCTTCTTGAATTTTGAGATTACCTTCGTGGTCGCAAAACGCCATTTCGGCGTCCATCATCCAAAACTCTATTAAATGGCGGCGGGTTTTGCTTTTTTCAGCGCGAAACACCGGACCAAAATCAAACACTCGACCGTGAGCAGCTATCGCCGCCTCCAGATACAATTGACCCGATTGTGTCAGATATGCCTTAGTCCAATCGAAGTAATTTAACTCAAAAAGCTCGGTTGTTCCCTCGCAGGCATTAGGGGTAAGTATTGGGGAGTCAATTTTGATAAAATTATTTTTGGCAAAATATTCGTAAGTAGCGTTGATGATGGTATTACGAACGCGCTGAATCGCCCACTGCTTGCCCGAACGTAGCCACAAATGACGATTGTCGAGTAAAAAATCAGGACCATGCTCTTTTTTACCTATCGGATATTCGGCGGCAATCTGCACGATTTTTAAATCAGTTACCTGCAGCTCATAAACTCCTGGTTTTTTGGGGTGTTCACTAACCTGCCCAAAAACTTGAACTGATGACTCTAGGGTTATTTTTTCACAATCCTGCCAAATTTTTTCGGCAACTTTGGCTTTTTCCACTATACACTGAATAAAACCACTACCATCGCGCAGTTGCAAAAAATAAATAGCACCGGAAGAACGAAAATTATAAACCCAACCGCCTAAGGTGACTTGCTCGCCAACCTTACCTTTTAACTCAGAAATTAAATCCATAAAAAATGAAAATTAGAAATAAAGAAACAAAGAAATTAAGAAATGAAATATTAACAATCTGTCTAATTTCTTTATTTCTTAATTTCCTTATCCCCTCTATTATATCCGTTTTTTAGCTAAAGTCAAAAGAAAAACCGCTCTGCTTATTAAATAAGAGAACGGTTATTTTATGACGTAATTCACCGGTACTATTTGCTATAATACCGTCCGGCTAAAGCTTGTTTTTATCAGTGCCCCCAAAACGAGAAGGCGAAGAATTATTTGTTTGTCCTAAATCCTTGTTATTACCGCTGCCTTCGATTTTAAGAGCGGTGACAATGAACCTTGATAACTGAAAAGGAGAGATCAGTCTGGACAAAAACCTCACACCGAGCCGATCCGCCCAATACTGCATTTTAGAATTTCCCGAAATAACAACCAGCTCCCATTTACTTAAAAATCTTATATCCACCAGGTCGATGACGTCGCGATAGATATCAAACGGCTGATCGTCAACTGAGATAAAAACCAAAACCTTTCTTCCTTCCCGAAAAAAGACATTGACTTTTTCCTTTAAGGAAGATACGGTTTCTGCTTGGGTTAAAGTAACATCAACTCCAAAACGCCTGGGTAAATTTCTCTTGACCACCGCGTTAAATTTTTTTTCGGTGGACGGATCTTTGTCCCAAATCAAAATGCCGAACTTATGAGTATTTTGGCTTTGAGGCGTGCTCATGGTTTCCACCTCCTTATTTTTTAAGATAATTGTCAAAAAACAAAACTTCATAACGCATTGCGATTATTCGACTTTACCATCAAAAAATCTTTTTGTCAATAAAACCCGCGAAATAAACGCGGGTATTATTTATACAAAAACGTTTTTTTATTTATTCAGATCCTGCCGGTTCTTCTTTCACGTCATCTGATTCTTCAGCGGCAGCAGCAATAATTTTCTTTAATTCACTGATAGCGGTCCGAAGCTGCTTTTCGCTGTCTTTATAAGCAGCTCTAGCAATGGAAATTTTTCCTTTGCTTTCTTTTTTTAAACTAATAGCATTTTTTGGATCGGACGCCTGCATTGAAAAAAGTTTTTCTGTAGCCATCTGCAATGATTCATTGCCTTTAGAGAGCGACTCGTCGGCAACAACAACTAATACTTCAACAGCAGCGGTGTTTCCGTCTAAACTTTTTACCTCTTCTATTTTTGACTGTACCTTATTTCTCAGCTCAACTATTTTGTCAGAAAAAACTTCTAGTCTGTCAACCGCGACTAAACCGCTAAATTGCGGCAACATAACGCGAAAAATTTGGTAATCAGCAATAATAGACTTTACCTTTTCTTTTAGTATTGCGACGTCGGAAGTGTTGGCGATGTCGTCTTTTAGTCTATTCAAACCGTTGATATTGCGATCCATTTCGGAAAGCAAACGATTCTTTATTTCGGATGATAATTTTTCCGACTTTTCCAGCCTGTTATTTATTATCTTCAAAGATAAAAGCCTTTTATTAATCATCATACTCCCTAACTTTTGTAAAAAAGCAGTTTTTAATTCATCGGTGTCGGCGGAACGAAAACCGCTGACAGCGCCTGCCTCACTGTTAACCTGTTCTGGAGTAATTTGCGCCGGCTCTTCCTGAGCAATTACAGGAACAAAAAAAGCTAGACCCAAAAAAACAATAACCCCAAATAAAATATAATTTATTTTTTTCATATAATTTTAAGCTATAAGGACAATTCTTTATCTAAATTATCATTGAGACTATTGAATCTGTTTATTTCGCTATCGGCAACAGCTTCTGCTGTTTGTACTTCCGTAACAAAAGCAGATACTTCGTTCAGATCAACGTCTTTGGGACTTTTTTTAGTAACCAGTTCTTTTTGATCTCCTGGTCTAGATTGCAGCTCTACTTCTGCGGGCTTTACTTTTACGTTTTCCTGTTGCTCGGTATTATTTTTTTGAACATCCGACTGGGCTTTTTTTCCACATCCAGTAACAACAAAAGCTAACGACAAGACACAAAAAGCGATAACAATCTTTTTAGTCATAATTAAAAAAATAAATATTTATTTTACTAAAATAAATATAGCTCAATTTTCTGCTTTTAGCAAGTCTTTATTTGTTACCCGAATTGTGCTAAAGTTATTTAAAACATAACAAAATACCTTGATCTATGTTAATTTATATTGTTATTGCCATTTCAGTCGCCAGCTTGATTGGTCTTAGCGGCGGGTCGCTGCTGCTTTGGCAAGAAAAAAGAATAAAAAAAGCTTCCAGCTACCTAGTCTCTTTTGCCGTCGGCGCTTTACTGATGGCGGTTTTTACCGATTTGCTACCAGAATTGATAGAAAAAAGCCATAACATCCGTTTTGATCTGGCTTTAGTTTTTGCCGGAATTTTGCTTTTTTATCTTTTAGAAAAACTGCTAATAGTTTATCATTGTCACAAAAACGAAGAATGCGAAATCCACTCAGCCTCCAGCTCTCTTATTATCATGAGCGACACGATCCATAACTTTTTGGACGGCATGGTGATTGCCAGTGCTTTTATTCTCGATCTACGAGTCGGCATAGTAACCACTCTGGCAGTCTTGCTCCACGAAATACCACAAGAAAGCGGCGACTTCGCCGTTCTAATGCACAATGGAATGAAAAGGCTAAAAGTTTTTTTGTACAATCTGATCTCAGCTGGTTTTAGTATCATTGGCGGACTACTGGCTTATTACCTCAGCTCCAGGATCGAATCGCTTTCCACGGTTCTAATCGCTTTAGCAGCCGGTAACTTTATCTATATTGCCTGTACCGACCTAATACCTCTGACCAACAAGGAACGAAAAATCAAAAATATCTTAACCCACTTTGCCGTGCTAATCGTTGGTATTGGCATAATCTACTTTGTCGGCCTGCTAGCCAAAGAACAAAAACAAAAAATTACTTAAAAACGAAAAAAGAGGACCTTTTCAGGGGTCCCCTTTTTGATTGTTGAAGCTGTCGGCTATTTGCCGCCCTGACTCTGTTGAGAGTTCAGGAACTGCTGCAACGCCTGCGGATCAACTTTTTTGAGCCGGTCGCTATTCAGCAACTGGTCGCGAGTCTGGTCGGTGTCGACTCGCTTTTCTTCCTGCTTGACCTGCGCCTGATTGGCGTTCAACCGTACCTGCGCCGGATTGTCATCCGAAAAATTCAGGCCGATGATCTCGAGACTGTCGCAAGAGATCGTCGCGGCGTGACCGGAAGTATAACGACAAACCGCTTGATCGCCCGAACGCATCAGGACTGCGCCGGGACTGGAAACCGAATCGGTCACTTGAAAACGTTTGGCAATGTCTCGCATGGTGAAGTAGAAAATCACCATATTGCCGCTTGCCACAGGCATACCGACACGATCGATAGTACCACGACTTTCCGAAACCGTCGCAGCACCGCCGTCAGGAGCGATTCGACCCTCAGCAGTTGCCGCCCGCACAGCACGGTAACTAGCAAAAGCCTGGTCGAAAGTATTCCCACTTGCCTTGATATTCACGTTATTCAAAGCAACAAGGGAAACCCCGCGAAATTGCCCCTGGTACTTCATCGGTATAACGTACGTCTGTACGCCCTCGATGTTGTACGGAACCATTTCACAGGGCTCGACGCCAGCGAAGTTGCTCCAGAGCGAATTTGCCGCGTCGTAAGACTTTTGTTCAGTCAACCCCGAAGCGCGGAAAAACCGGGTAACGCCGTCACGAGCATTGGTGACGGTAAACCCAGTCATGGCGTGGTCGTCACTGTTCAGCGAGGTAAACCCGCTGAACCACTGCGCCCCATGTTCCGGATCATAGGTCATAAACCAACCAGGAGTCGGCGCCTGACTCTTGTCTTTGTGCAAAAGGTTATACCACCAAGTGGCATTCGAATACATACCCCAATTTTTGAGGTTATAATCGATGACATACAGCGGGACAACTCGGTCGATCCAGGGAGCGATCTTACCGATCTCCTGAAATTCAATCTTGCCCGTCTGAACATCAACGACGGCGACGCCCAGCACCTTAAGACCTTCGAAACCGATCGTTCTTTCGGCAACCGTGACCGTATAGAACGGCTTCCAGTTGTCGTCGGGTTCAAAGGTGTAATCAAGCAGGTACTTGTTCATGTACCCGTTGTAGCGCAGGTGCCGCTCGAGCTGGTATCCCCAGCAAGCGGTACCCAAATATTTGATATGGAGTTTCTCGCCCGTCTTGTCCTTCAAAACAGGCTGCGGCTCAGCAAAAGGATCTTCCGCTGAAACGCGCAGATAACCCGGGACCTCCGGATTGACACGCCATTTCAGCCAACCTTGAAACTCCAGAGGGAACACCCACCAAAGCTGCCCATCGGCAAATACTTTAGTGCCGTGCCCGATAGAGTAACGCGAGCCGGCGATCGCACCGTCTTCGAGATGGATCTTGGAGAGCGCATTTTGCGCTGCAACTTTAGCCATCCCCTCATCGACGAGCGAGATATGTGCGGTGTCGACCGGCGTCATAGCGGAATTCGAATCGTCGATGATTTCGATTTTGCCGGCAAGAGCTAGTTTCTCTTGCGAGCTCACCATGTCGGTGCCCTGGCAGGTAACAACCACTGCTGGCAACAAAATAAATATAGCTCCGATAACCGCCGGCGCGGCAGATCCCTTACCGCCACTCTCGGAAATTGTAGCAATAGTACCACCCAAAACTATCGCCAAAAAGAGACTACCGAAATACGGCAACGGACCATAGAATCCGTCAGCAGTTTTCCACGCGATCAAAACCCATAAAAAGTAGTAGGCCGCGCCGAAAAACGAACCGGCTATTACCGTACTGTAAACATTGCGGCGGCTCACCATCCCGCCTAAAACGGAAAAAATAAACACCGGCAGAAAAGCAACTAACAAACCAATAAACCAATAATTCATCTAGACCTCCTTCTGTTATCGTGGAATGAAAACTTTTTCCTTATTTTTTTCAAATTTCAGACCCAAAAACAGACCTTCTTCTATTTTTGGATATTATAACAATACAGCCTATTTATTATTTTTTGTCAATAATAAAACAGACCGCCTACTTTAGACGATCTATTTTTATGTTCTTTACTGTAATTTAAGCCATTTTTTACTTATTTTCACTAACTGATATCTGGAGCATTTTTTTTGATAAAACGTCTATTAATCCATCGTAATAGCTTCCAAATAACCCACAAAATAAAACCGACAGTGACAATCCAAAGAATAATAACCGGCAGATTGATAATCAACGCCAACATAGTATCGATATATGAAGTCAAACCTGTCAGCATTTCGCGGAAAGATTTTTTGATCTCATAAAGCGGTCTCCAGCGTAGTCCGAAAACTTTCACATCGTCATAAGACGACAGGCTAACATTGATTGTCGACATATCAACCTGTCGAGACAAATATTGCAGCTGCCCGGTTAATATTTCTATTCGCTCGCGAACACTGCCCAGACGTTCAGAAACATCAAGGGTGTCTTTAATGGTTTGCGCTCGACCCATGATTTCCAAATATCTGGCTTCTTCCGCCTGTGCATTATGTAGCCGCGCTTCTAAATCAATAAACTGCTCGGTAACATCCCTGGAATCAACTTCTTCCCTGTCAATTTCTTTGGCTAATTTTTTTATTTCGGTGATTGTCGCTTCAAATTTGTCAGCCGGCACTCGAATAATGACCGAACCGGCTTTAACACCGTTACGCACTTCGTAAATCTGTGAATTTTGCACAAAACCGCCGGCGACCTTAGCCAGTTCTTCCACCTGCTTTATTGCTTCTTCGGGACTGATTACAAATAAACCAAGACTACCGTCACGGATAATTTTTTTGGCGGTCATCTCACCATCTTGTGCCACAATTTGATTGCCGACTACCGCTTTTTGACTGACGACGCTGGGAACCATTTCTTCACTGACTGCTAAATCTAAAGAGTTCATGACAACGGAATTGCGAGCACTGCCTGCTCCGGTTGCAAATCCGGCATCATCAGATTCGGCAAAACTAAATATTCTTCCGTTTTTATTAGCGTTGTAGGCGGTGGGCACTAAAGACAAGACAAAACCTACTACTACCAAAAGCACGATAACCAGCCCAGCTACCGCGCCGATTTTTTTTGGCATAGACCAAGTTGACCAATTAGTCATAGGGTTTAGAGATTATGAATTATTTCTATATTACTCCTTAAGTCTATCACAACATGCTAAGACCGACAAAGACAAAGTATTTAGGTCTTGATATATAGTATTTAGTATTTGTATTTACCCTATATACTCTATATACTCTATACTAAGATCTATATACTAATTAAAAACCCCCGCATCATCTATTGACACAGGGGTTTTGTTGAATGTTAATATAAATAGGGAATCTCCTCCCAGCTGTCCATCCAGGAAGTTACGCGCGCATCCGACGGCATACGCCAGTCGCCACGAGGCGAAACAGAAGTAAGACCAACCTTGGGTCCGTCCGGTAAACAGTTGCGCTTGAACTGATTGCGGAAAAACCGCGGGAGAAAACCGAGATGTTTTTTTCCGTCATCGTCAACAAAGTAGCCGAGCCAATTTTTGATTTCGCCGATAGTGTATTTGCCGTCGAAAGCATGCAATGCCAGGCGCGCCACCTTGTACGGCGTAAAACCAAAACGAACGATCCAATATCCGAAAAAGTCGATCAACTCATATGGACCGACAATGTCTTCGGTCTTCTGAGCAATATTGCCATCCCTGGTAGTCGGCAATAATTCAGGCGAAACCGGAGTGTCCAAAATGTCATTGAGGACCGTCTGAACCCGCGCTTCTTTGGCAAAAATCTCGTCCCGCGCCCAAGACACCAAATAGCGAATCAGGGTTTTGGGCACATCGGCGTTGACGCCGTAGTGGGACATGTGATCACCACCATAGGTCGCCCAGCCGATTAACAGTTCGGACAGATCACCAGTGCCAAGAACAATACCACCTTCTTTGGCCGAAACCGAGAAGAGTGTCATTGTCCGTTCCCAGGCCTGCACGTTTTCAAACACCAAGCTTTTTTTATCCCCTTCCAAAGAGGGATCATAGCCGATGTTTTCAAACATGACAGTTGAAATATTCTTGATCGGAATCTCATAGAACGTAGCACCGATTGCTTTAATCAAGGCAACGGCATTATGATACGTCCGACCCGTTGTCCCAAACCCCGGCATAGTTACCGCCAAAATATTGCTGCGCGGCAAACCCATGATATCCATGGTATGAGCCGCGATCAAAAAAGCGTGGGTCGAATCCAGCCCTCCGGAAACCCCTAAAACGATTTTGCGGCTTTCAACCGGAAACTGGAGCAAGCGCTGTGCCAACGCTCCTGCCTGGATATTGAATGTTTCGTAGCATCGTTCGCTACGACGAGTCGGGTCCGACGGCACAAATGGCTGCGGCTCAATATTACGCCGCAATTCATCAAAGACATAGGTATTAAGGAAGTCCGGAACGGACTTGTCTTCCGCCACCGCCATACGCATCGGCTGCCGATAAACCGCCGCGTTTTCCTGAAAAGAATTTTGCCGCGCTCTTTCCGTCTGCAGAGAATCAACGTCGACATCGGCAATGATATAATGACTTTCCATCTGAAAACGCTTTGATTCGCTGAGCATGGTACCACGCTCAGCGACAAATGCGCTGCCATCCCAAGACAAATCACTGGTCGATTCGCCAAAACCGGCAGCGACGTAAATTTGAGCGGCGACGTTTTTACCCGACGAATTAAGAGCCAACTGCCGACGATATTCCGTTTTACCGATAGTAATATTAGACGCCGACAAATTGACGAGTACGGTAGCTCCGGAAATCGCCGCGATAGCGCCGGGAGAAATCGGTACCCAGATATCTTCACAAATTTCGGTGTGAAGAATGAAATTCCGATTTAACGTCGAACGAATCAGAACGTCAGCACCAAAAGGAACCATTCGACCAAAAAGCTCGACTTCCTTTTTCCGAGCATCGGCAGCTTTGGTAAACCACCGTCCTTCATAGAATTCGCGATAGTTGGGAAGATAGCTTTTCGGCGCGATACCCAGTACCTCACCGCGACAAAAAGTCACGGCGACGTTAAAAAGTTGATCTTCGATCAAAAGCGGCATACCAACCGTAATAATCATCGACCAACTGGCAGTCTCGCTAACCAAAAATTTCAGCTCTGTCAGAGCCTCTTCCAGCAAAATCTTTTGCTGAAAAAGGTCTCCGTTGCTATAACCCGTCAGGCTAAGCTCCGGAAAAACAGCATACATAACGCCCTCGTCGTACAATGTCCGTAAAACCTTCAGGTGCTCTTCGCCGTTTACCTTGGGGTCAGCCAAAAACACCCGCGGAATTACCGCTGCCACACGAAAAAACCCATGATTACGGATATCAAGAAAACGATCTGCCTTCATTTAACCACCTTCCTTTCTTCGTATTTTCTTAAACGAAAAAAAACGTGAATTGATTTTTTTGTTTAAATTTTCAAAGTACTGCTTTCTCCTGACCAGGATGAATAAATAGCGCACGGCTGCGTAGGCTCGCCGCGTGCCATTTTTTTTGCCACGTGCTTCGTGCCGCGTGCCATTTTTACTCTTCCCTGGTCAGAACCGGGCACCACATGGGATGCCCGGGAACATTGTTAAACCGTAGGAACCACTTCGAACTGCGCATGGTAGCCGAACAAACGCTTGTAACGTTCAATCTCTTCCGGCGACGGACTGACCGCTTTGGCGATATTGTCAGACAGTTTCACCGCCGGTTGGCCGTTAGCCGAAGCCACCTTGATGACAATGGACAGGTTTTTGAAACCCAGGTCATTGGTCAGAGTCGTACCCCAACCAAAAGACACCTTGATCCTGTCCTTGAAGTGCAGGGCTAGACGAATAATCTCGTCCACATTGAGACCGTCGGAAAAGACGATTATGTGTTCTCGCGGATCAACACCGAACCCTTCGTAAAAATTAATGATCTTTTCGCCGAATTCGATCGGGTCACCGCTGTCGTGACGGAAACCCTTCCATTTCACCGCGTCGAGACCGTTCATTGTCTGCAAAAAAGTATCCGAGCCGAAAGTGTCGGGCAAGGCAATCGACAGACCCTGACCATACATCTGCCACCACTTATCGACGATCTCGCGATTGGCGCGCAGGATACCGGCGTCACCTTCCGTGATAGCCAAAAATGCCGCAATCACCATTCCCAACTCATGAGCATTGGTGCCCATAGGAAGAAGACCGTATTTCATGGCCAGCCAAGCATCGGAAGTACCGAGAAACTGTCCAGCCATTTCTTCAGCCTCGACACTAACAACGAAATCATGCCAGTCCCGGTAAGCACGGCGCCGATGACCAAAATCCGAATATTTAATAAACGGATACTGGCGCAACTTGCGGTGTTTTTCCTGCAAACGCATGATGCCGTTGGCGCGAACCGCTTCGAGCTCGAAACGGGTCATGTCTTTGGTCAGATGCCGACAGTACAGTTCGGCCAAGATAGCCAGACCGGGGGTTTCCCCAGGAGAGACCGAGGGCCAGTCGCCTTCGGACCAGAGATTAATTTGCCCATCGCTTCGCTTTTCCAAATGAAATTCGGGCATACGAAGTTCGGACAAAAAGGTGAGATAATCTTCACCAAACATTCGATCGCCGTACTCGTTGGTGCCACGAAGATAATGCAGTTCACTTTTGGTAAACCGCAAGCTACGCAAATGTTCCAGTTCTTCTCGCAGTTGTCCCAGGTCAATCATGTCAGCCAAACGCACGCTTTTGGTACGGTTGGTCAAAGCGAACCTGACCTGCAGGTCAGGATAATAACGAAAAATGAACTGACCCATGGTAAATTTGTAAAAATCCATATCCAATAGAGACTGAATAATAGGCTTATCTCGATGTCTCATCTTTTTTCTCCTTGTCTCGCAATTATTACTGTTTTTCCTTTGGTTTATTGTAATGTTCTTTTTTGGCCGCAACCGTAGTTGTGACCAGAAAGCTTGAACCAAATTTCTTTGGTGCAAATTTTCTATAGTGGAGGGCGCGCCTTATGGTAACACCCTCCACTTGTTTGATTTTTACGAATTTGTCGTCGGCCTCTTGCGCCAGCCCGATGAACTGATCGCTCCGGGAAATTGGATTTCTTCCAATTTTCCTGCCAGGTCTTGCCCTTTGACAAAAACAAATTCGGCGGCGGCGATGTTGGAAGTACGAACCCGCATGGCTTGAACTCGACCCAAATCCACACCGTCGACCGAACCACGCAAAGGACGTTTTTTACCGTCCAAACCGACCATTTCAACTTCTTGATTCAAGTCCAATGTCGAATACTCCCAGTTGGCAGGAAATTTTACATCGTCTCCCACCAAGACCAAATGCGGTGAACCGACTAACATCGCCGGAGCACCCATCGGTTGGGCATAAGAGGTCGACCCGGCTGCCGTGGAAACAAGCGCGCCATTACCGACCAGTTTATCCAGATGCCACTCTTCGGTTGTCACATGACCGTTGGCGCGCTGACGAACAATCAGCTCGATCCAGGCGGCTTGCAGCGTCTGCCGCTCCACCCAGGCATCGTTGACGGCAAAAGCGCCTTTCCAATCATGCAGATGCTTTCGTGTTTCCACGTAAAGCAACGGCGACTGATGCACTACAAATGGCGAAACAAAAACGTCTTCCCACTCTTCCGGCAATGCCTCGATACGGTTGAGCAAAAATCCCAGATGACCGGCGTTAATACCAAAAAACGGCAAACGTTTTCGCCAATTTTCTCTGACCGCCCGCAGCATCGTGCCGTCGCCGCCGACAACCAAAATCATATTCGGTTTTTGCGGACAAGCAAAGCGCGAAAAATATCGTGCTATCTCTTGCGCCCGCAAATTATCCGGATCAGAAATAATCAAAAGGCGCGGCGAATGAATATTTATTTCTCCGCTGCGCACGGTTAACCCAGCACTGTACAGACGATATCTTTCGATATAATCCGTCACTAGCGGCGGGGTCATATCAGCGATTGATTCGTGAGCGGCGATAGCGCGCCGAATTTCCGTACTGGATTTTGCAGTCTCTACCGCTGCCGTCATTACCACATTATGCGGCGGTAAATCTTCTTTCAAAAGATTGTAGCCATCACGGGTGAAAACCACGAAGTTGGACTTGTTCCACAGTTCGCGGCCGTGTTCCCATTCCCGCTGGATTTCCGACTCACCAGCGCGCCCGCCGATGATCATATCAGCGCCGATGACGTGCCAAACCCGACCCTGGTTTTTGTAACGACGTTCCAAATCCCACGTTCTGGTAAAAACGTCTTTTTCAAGATCAAACAGGTCGACCTCGACACCGGGCAAATGACCAAAAGCCATATCCGACATTACTGCTCGATGCAGTTTTTCGATGTCGTTAGTTCGGGTTTTTTTGTCATCGCGATAGCCGCAAGGAACGACGATGATTCGCCGAAACCCTGCTTCGATTAGCACCTCCACTACCTTCACATGGTGGTTTCCCGGCGGGCTAAAACTGCCGCCGTAAACCGCAATGTCATTTTTGTCGATTTTCATCCTTTTGCTCCTTTATCGTAAAAATTTTGTTGTAAAGTTCGTTTTAGTCACAACCTTGGTTACGACTAGAAAGCTTGAACCAAATTTCTTTAGTACAAATTTTCTGTCGGCGGACGCCCTTTTTATAAAGACGCCCGCCGCGTGTTTGTTTAGTTACTCAACCTTCCCCGTGGCCTGCATGAAAAGCGCACTGCCCAAGGAAAGCAATTCGCCGTAGTCATCGCTATAGTGTTCCATCAAAAAGTGTCGCCACTCCAGAGGAATACCTTCCAAACCAACGTTGGCTCCGATCATCGCGCCAACCATGGCCGCGGTCGTGTCGGTATCGCCGCCGGCGTTGATCGCTTCAAGCACTCCAGCGCGAAAGTCTGTCGGGTGACGCAAGAATACACCGATTGCAAACGGCACCGAATTCAAGGCGAAACAGTTCGTACCGATTTTGCGCAAATATTCCGACCCTTCGAGGAGTAATCCATTGTTGCTAGCCAGATAACCAAGTGCTTCGGAAAAAAACTGGTCAGTGTAATTGACGCTTTTCAAACCACCGTCTTGCTCGGCCCATTCGGTCAGAGCGATCAGCCGCCGCAAAAACCTTTGCTGCTGAAATTTTTTGGCAGGCCAAAAAAGCTCAAAAGGCTTTTCCATAACCATGCCAATCACCGCGGCGACAGCAAACGCCGCAACGCTCGCCCGAGGATCAGCGTGAGTCAGTAGACCCACTTCTTTCACTTGGGTAACGAGCGGCAGCCGATAAAAGCCGCCTTGTTTCAACACTTGGTACAGCGCGAGCGCAGCGATTTTCATCGCCACGCCATTGCCAGTACCCTGGCCGGCGATCAACTGCGGCGAAGTGGCTGGATTACGACCTTCGGTCCCACCGGTTTCGAAAAACCGCTGGATATTCAGAAGCTCGTTTTTGGTCGCCTTGCCCCATCCTATGGTCGATTCTTTCAGGGCGAGCAAATGCTGCCCGACGATATCATTGATGTTGTAGCCGCCAGATTCAACTAGCGACCGCAAAATAGCGCGCGCCAACTGCCAGTCATCGGTCCAGTGACCTGCCGGAAGGAAGGCCGTGCCTCCGATATGCCTTTGCACCGGCGTAATAAACCCAGTGACTCGACCGACTGTCTCTTTGATCTGCTCCGGTGTCATCATTTCCACCGGCATACCCATGCCATCGCCGATCCATAGACCAACGAGCGCCGCGTAAACACGGCTAAGCAAAAAATCTTCCCTACTTCTGTTCACCATTTTCTATCCCCTTTCTGAACTTTTTTGGACAAAAGTTGGTTGGTTGATTTATGAGTAACTGAAATTTAAAGAACATTTTAGGCCGCAGCCGTGTGGTTGTGACCAGAAAGCTTGAACCAAATTTCTTTGGTGCAAATTTTCTAGGGCGGAAGGTACTCCGTAGAGCACCCTCCGCACGTGTTGTTTTTTTTACATCGTCGAGATGTCGGCGGTGGTGATGATTTTCACCCCGGTCGCGAGAAGCTGCTCGCGCATCGCTTCGACCGAATTAGCCGGAAAGCCGACCGACTTGGTCAGATTTTCAACAATGTAGACCTCGAAACTTTCCTTCACGCCGTCGAGCGCTGACCAACCGACGCAATAGTCGAAAGCAAGTCCAATCAAAAAAACGCGCTTAATACCGCATCGACGCAATTCATCGGCAAGACCGGTCGGACGACCGAGATTGTCGACAAAAGCGGAGTAGCTGTCACATAACACATCTGTTCCCTTGAACAGAATGTAGTCGAGCGACACTTCGATAAACGGCGGACTAATAACACCGTCACCGGCTTCGACCGTACCATGGTTCGGCCAGAGAACCTGCGAGCAGGAAACGACGTTTTCCAAATAATCAACCAACTGCTTCGCGGTAAACTTGGCAGCCGGACCGACGTAATAATCCGCCCAGTTTTTCCGTACCATCTCCAGGGTTATTTCCGGATAACCGATTTTCGGTACCGGCACGTTTCGGTACGAGCTGGCGAAAGAAATATTTCCCAGCTGATGCTGGTCAATACTGGCAACAACATATCCCCACGGCAGGGAAATAAAGTTAATCGCCGGAATAACCAAACCATCACCGCCCACTATCGGCAATCCGCCACCGAAGCGAAAAGCCTTCTGAAACAAATCGACGGCAATGACCGCGTCATGCGGACCAATAGTAACATTTTTCATCGGAAATCTCCTTTCCTTTCGTGTGACTATCATCAACGGTTAAATAGGAAAAGCAGCGTTTGCCGGCAAAATCTTACGAGTGATTGCCTTGATCGCCTGGGTAAGTTTCTGGTTGAGCTCAGCCCAGACATCCTGTCCGGCGATGCCAAACTGGATAGCTAAATAGACAACCCGCTGATAAAACAGCTCGGTTGCGTCTTCGATCGTACCGTCTTCGTTGATGGCTGCCGGACCACCAGTACTGGAAATCGCCTGCACGATATTGATCGGCACGATGTATTTAGCGTGGCTAAGCGCCGCCGACATATCGTGGATGAACGCCTGCTTACGACCATTGGCCGCAACTAGAATATCGAGTGCCTGGATGAACTTGTCCGAGTAGTCCGCTTGATCGGCGCCGACGTAGATCGGAAAGTCATGATTTTCGTTGTCGACGTATGACAGAAATTCCGGACAAGAAAATCCGAGTTGCGGGACACCAAGCTCTTCACCGACTGCAATAACTTCCTTGTCCACGCCCATATCCGAAGCGCCGTGGACAAAGCGAATATCGATGCCGGGATAGGCGGTACGCAGTTCATTCACTAAATTGGTAAGCATGCTATGAACCGCATACTCATAAGCGCCGGGCTTAATCCCCCAACGAGCACAATGCTCGGACTTGATCGACGAATAGCCGGTCAAGCCGATGACCACGACGTTTGGACCCTGCAGAAACTTCTGCAGCACTTCCGGATACTCATCGGGCAAAAACACCCGACCCGGAGCAAACGACTTGGTAAAACCCCTATCCGAAGTTATCGTCGTTACCCCATTGTTTCGAGACAAAACATCCATCTATATCCTCCCTTCTTCGTTTTTGAATTTAATGTTCACTTCAGCCTTGATATTTGCAATCAAAGCTAGAAAAAATTAGCCAGATTTTAGCTACTTTTTTCTTTGTTTTTCTACGTGTTAAATACCGTCAGCTCTAACCCCAAAACTTAACATAATAGATATAAAATGTCAAGATTTAGCCAAATTGTCTTAACATCTTACTAAAATACAAGAAAAAACCAATATTCTCCTCTATTTTTTGATCTTTTTCTAGCATGTTTAGATATTCTCTTACCCGTCTCATCCGCTGTCCCAAGTCGCCACGAAGTAAAATATAGTTTATCCCCCTTCTTTCTAGGTCCTCTATTATCTGCTGCTGAAAAATTAGTCTGTGATCGGCGCCGGACCTGGCACCATCGTCTTCATAAGGGATATCTATATCACAAACAAAATACAAATCGTAGCGAGATTCCACTCTTCTTGCCAGACACTCCAGTTGCGGATGGATATGACCGTGATAATAGCGGGAAAACATTGCCGTGGTTATAGCATTAGTATCAGCAAAAAAATATCTGTTCGCTCGTAAAAGGAGTTCTTCTTCTTTTTCTATATGCTGATAGGCTAGATCTAGCAGCTGCTCTTCCGAGAGTTTTCCGTCTATTTGGTTTTTTTCCCAATACTCTCTGCCTAGTTCCGGCATCCACTCGGTTTTGTAAATTTTGGCTAGCTCTCTAGTAATGGTGGTTTTACCGGTTGACTCGGCACCAAGAAAAACAATTTTCTTTACAAAGTCTTTGTAAACCACCGGATGTAAAAATTTTTTGTAAACATGTGGGTTGGAACGAATTATCGTTCCCGACACCGGAAAAGTTTCTCTTTTCTCATCCACCACGCAGTTAATAGCGCCAAGCGCCTTGCTAACATGATCGCCATACCACTCACTGCAAAAAAAATGCGTGATCGGCTCTTTTATTTTTTGCAAAATATAATCTTCGTTTAATTTTATCACTCGCGGATCGTGCCCTGACTCGGTCGGTCCATCCCAAGCCTCTATCACTTCCACTTGCGGATAAATTTGTCGAATCCATTCGGCACGGACATCAAGCGGTATATCGATTGTTTCCGGACAATTGTAAATCAGGACAATCACCCTGTCGGTTTGCTTGATTGCGGTTTCCACCAGATACTGGTGCCCAGCGTGAAACGGAGCAAATTTGCCGAGCACGAGTCCAGTAGTTTGATTTTTAGATGGTTTCTTTGACATACTTTTTGTTAGCGACTAGTGATTTATACCACTGCACAAAACCGCCGCTAGCTAATACTAGGTAAATGACGTAAAGACCGGTAGTCAGATAGACGCCTTTATAGGTATAAATACCAAGTGCCATGACGTCGACGATAATCCATAAAATCCAGTTTTCGAAAATCTTTTTAGTGAGCAGTAGCTGCGCGCATAGACTCATGACTGTAGTGACTGAATCCAGATAAGGCAGTGAAGCGTCGGTATAAGTGTCGAGCAAATATCCAAGTACTGCTGATAGTGCCAAGACAATCCCGGCGCCGATCACTCGCTGCTTGTTGTTTAGTAGCGAAACCTTTAGTTCGCTTTTTTTCTCTCCCCCATATTTCCATAGATACCAGCCGACAAAGCCGGTAATGACGTAATAAATCTGCTCCATGGCATCAGCGTAAAGTTTTATCTGGAAAAACATTATGCCTAGCGCCACGACGCTGACTAGCCCCACCGGCCAACTGAGTACTTTTTGTTTTACAGTCAGATATACTGACCAGACACCAAATATCACTCCGATGATTTCAAAGATACTCATATGCTTTTTTCTTTATTTATTAGATTATTTATATCTTTATAGTGTATTTATTACACTAACTCTGGATAAAAAATAAAAAGGAATTAAAGGATCTCGATTAGCTGCGGGTGTTTGCTGGCAAAACGATAAAGCTCAGCCGGTCTATTAGCATCCCCCGCTTTGCGACCACCGGTACTTTGCACCAGTTTCAGACTAAACAATTTTTTGCGAAAGTTTCTTTTATCTAATTTCTTACCGAGTATTATTTCGTAAGTCTTTTGTAGCTCCGACAAAGTAAACTCTGGCGGTAGCAGCCCAAAAACAATATTGGTATAACCAAGTTTAGCCTGCAGTCTTTCTACCGCTTTACTCACCACCTCTTTGTGGTCATAGGCAAGTTTTGGCAATTTATCTACCGGACACCATTGCACTCCGGCATATTCACTGGTGGTTTTTAGTTTCAAGTCGGCATTCGGAATCAGGGCAAAATAAGCAACCGACACTACCCGACCAAAAGGATCGCGATCAACACTACCAAAAGTATAAAGCTGTTCGAGATAAACGTCTTTGAGACCGGTTTTAGAAAAAAGATGACGGCGTGCCGCTCGGTCAACCGATTCATCACCATGTACTAACCCGCCCGGTACTGCCCACGAGTCAGCAAAAGGTTTTTTCTTCATCTTAATCAGTAGTACCTGCGGCTTTTCGTCTTTGATGGTAAAAATAACCACATCGGTAGCAATAGTGGCAAATTTGTATTTTTTGGTTAATTTCTTGACCATATTTTATCTTAGTGTATTCTATACACATACTAACACACTAACTAAAAACGTCAATAACCGTCTTATCCACACCCATCCCCAACCCCCAGTTCCCAGTTCCTAGTTCCCAGCCCCTAATTCCCTCAATTGACATTAAACCCCCATTTTGATAACTTTAAAGACCAATTCCAAGTTCGTTGACATACAAATCAATCCCCCACTGTAAGGAGGTAATAATGCCTAAAAAGGTAAATCTCGTTGTTAATCGTCTCGACAATCTTTACCGCGACATCATGCTGATCACCACCGGCGACGAAGACTATGGGATCAAAAGAACCGACATCCCCGACTTATTACTCCCTTATGACATTCGCCGTGCCGGCAGACGGATATTTACCCTTCTTACCGGTAAAACATTGCCCGAACCACGGACCGCCGTTGATCCGCGGTTAATCCTTTGGGTAAAAAATGAAGTGAGAAGGATAAAAAACCTGACCGATCCATATGAAATTTTGAACATTGCCAAAAGAAAAGATATGACCACCGAAAAATTGGAAAAATTTTGGCAACAAAAACAAAAATATTACGGGCTGCAAAATTGGACAGGTCTAAAAAATGCGGAAGGCACCTACGCCTCCGCAAACACAGTCTGGGTCACCTATGTGAAAGCCTACAACAAAATTTTTGACAACCTGATGCAAAAACAACAAAAAGGAGCCAAGGGTCATGGCAAGTAACAAAAACGTTTTTATATCCCCGGACGAAAATGGAAAACTGACGATTGTCTTTGCCTTCAACGACATCACCCAGTTCACTAAATTCGTCCAAATTTTTACCGAGACTGGAATTAATTTCACCGTTGAAAACAGCGGCAAAGAAAAGTTCATTCACGTCCCGGCCGAGTTCACCGAAGAAGACTCTCCCCTGTTCGAAAAAGTCATAAAGACTTTCAACCTTGCCAAAAAGACCGGCAACACGCTGAAAGACCGTGGTGACAGAGCGATCAATTTGGCCGAAAAAATCCTTGGCGGAGCTGAAAATTTTATCAATCACGCTCTGGAAAAAAACAGCCGAAGAAGGTAAAGCGACCAAACCGCGTATTCGCCAGGTCCCGATCGAAGGCGACGACAACGTCCGAGCCAGAACCAAGGCGACACTGCGAGAAAAACCGGATCTTCTGGAAGAGCTCGTCGACATCATCAGCAGCGGCATGACCCTGCAACAGCTGGTTGCTGCTGCGCGCAGCAAAAATCCCAAGGGAAAAACGCAGAAAAAACCCAAGTAACAAACCACCGCCCCGTCACCCGACGGGGCTTTTTTTGTTATTAAATGAACTACCGCCCCGCTATGCAGCGGGGTGGTTTATCTGGTTAAATAAAAATCCCGTGTTTTTTAAACACGGGATCTACGACTGACTTGCTATTTTGCGACTATCTCTAGCCAACCTTCAAAACGCCGATTGATTAGACCTTCCCGATATTCTCGGACAAAAATCTGACCGGTGTTTGAACGATAGGCTAAATTTTTTACTCTTTCATTGGAACCAGAATAACTAACGTCTACACCAAGCACTTGTGCGCAGTCCTCGGGTAAACGCAAATTAACCACTCCGCCGACCCAACGGGAAAGTGCCCGTGACTGAACGATTGAATCAGTTTCATTAAACGGCACCCAACGGATCACGCCCTGAAACATGTGCGCGTCTTTGAACTCCCGCGTATAGACATAGCCGTCGAGAGCTTTGAAAGTAACGTCTTTGACAGTACTGTCTTGCCGCCAGTCAAAGCTGGTGTTGATATACTCCGCCATCCCTTCTACTGTCAAAATCTGTCGCGAATCCTTGCCCAGAAATCGCGAAGGGGTTCGACCGCAACCGGTCGAAAAAGCCGCCGCCAACACCAAAATTAAAACCACCGATAGCACCTTAACGCTTTTCATTTACTTCCTCCTTTGAAAAAAACATTATTCGTCAAAAGCTGGCTATACAATTTAGCTCCTTTGCAAAAAAAAGTCAATGTTAAAAAATACATCTATGCCGGCTGCGATCTGCCGGATTTTAAAAACCCCCTGACATTAAAATCAGGAGGTTTGTCGTAACTTTTAACGATAAAGACCGGCGTTTTCCAGTTGATGTAGTTCGGTCAGTGACTGATCGGTCACCTCACGGTTAATCGCTTCAGCGAGCAGACCGGCGACCGACAGCACTTTGATTTTACTACTTAGTTCAAGTTTATGGGCTATCGGAATCGAATCAGTAACAATAAACTGATCCACTGCCGAACGCTCCAGACGATTAATCACTTCCGTCGCTGAAGTCTTGATATCATCCATCGGTGCGTGAATAGCAATCATGATCACCTTGGCAGCACCGGCTGCTTTAATAATCGCCACGTCTTCTTCGACCGTCCGACCGGTCAAAATTTCGTCATCGATGATAATGGCCGTCCGACCGCGCACGTCACCAATCATCATTTCAGCCTTAGGTCGCTCGGTATCATCCAAACGAGTTTTATCGATGTGAGCGGTGGGAATTTTCAACATTCCCGACACATGACCAAAACGTTTCGACGAACCTTCGTCGGAAAAAACCAACGTGCATTCTTCCCTGGGCGTGGTGGTGAAAAAATTATTTTGCAAATAATCTATCAGCAGATAAACCGCCGATATTTCATCTGCGCCCGGTCGAAAATAGTGCTTGATATGCGTATCGTGAGGATCAAGCAATAAAACGCGCTTGACTCCCAAGTTTTCGATGAGCTGCGGCAAAACCACACCCATAGTCGAAATTCGCGGTTTATTTTTGCGATCCGACCGAGCATACGGCATGTACGGAAAAACCACCATGATGTCGTAAGCGCGAGCGTCACGCGCTGCGGCAATCAATTCAAACAATTCCACCAAATGATCATTAACCGGCGGCACTTGAGTATGTACGATCACTGCCACATGACCACGAACGTTCGGCACTTGCACTTGAATATTGTCATTAGAGAACCGAACCACTTGTGGTGAAACAAAAATAGGATCAGCCTGTAAATCAGTTGGCAGTCGTCGTTTAAGTTCTTCGGCAATGGCTTGTGCCAAAACGTCCGAACCGGTTGTGGTCAAAACCATTGCTGGGTGAGGTAGATAAAGCATAAACTCCCCTCCTTAGTTTATTGTTCTTAAAAAAACTAGCCTGTTATTTACTTGATAAATAACGCCTTTATTTTACTCCGGACAGACAAAAATTGTCAATTCTCGCTCCGACGAAGTATCACCTCTTTTTGTTTTAGCAGAATAAACAAAAAAAACCAACACTAAGAAGAGTTGGTTTTTTATACAAAATTTTATTCAATAAACCCACCGGCCTGCAGCTGCCATAACTTGTGATACAGACCATCTGGCTTTTTACTCAGTTGTTCGTGACTACCCTCTTCTACTATTCCCTTTTCATCAATCACCACTATCCGATCAACTTTTCGTATCGTCGAAAGTCGATGCGCGATTACGATTACGGTTTTATTTTTCATTAATTTGTCCAAAGCGTCTTGAATCAGTATTTCCGATTCGCTGTCCAGACTTGACGTTGCTTCGTCTAAAACGAGTATCGGCGCATTGCGCAGTATTGCCCGAGCAATCGCTACACGCTGACGTTCACCGCCGGACAGCTTCACTCCTCGCTCACCGACGAAAGTATCATAGCCTTCAGGAAAAGAAGTAATAAACTCATGACAGTGAGCTGCTTTTGCCGCTTCTACCACCTCCTGATCGGTCGCGTCTGGTTTACCGTAAGCGATATTATCTCTCAGCGACCGGTGAAAAAGTATTGGATCCTGCGGCACCAAACTGATTGCCCGCCACAAGCTTTCTTGTTTTACCTTGGAAATATCCTGACCATCAATCAAAATTTTTCCGCCGGTCAAATCATGCATTCGTAACAACAATTTGACCACCGTGGTTTTACCGGCGCCCGAAGGACCAATCAAAGCCAGCCTTTCGTGCGGTTTTATTATCAAGCTCAGTTGAGCTAAAACCTTTCTGGTTTTTTGATAACAAAAATCAACTTTTTTAAATTCTATTTTACCTTGACGAACTTTCAGGTCCTTAGCGTAGCGGTAATCTCTCACCTCGTGCGGAGTTTGTAATACTATTGTCATTTCTTCAGCGTCAGCAAGGCGCGTATATAGACCGCGGATTATTCGACCAAAATCCCAAACGCGCTGAAAAATATTGAGAACGTAAGATTGAATCAAGACAAAATCACCTACTGTCAAAACTCCCTTTTGCCATAGCCGAATTGCCAGATAAAATATTCCTACTTCCAAAACAGTCATCAGCAAACCTTGAACCGCGTCAAAAAAATTATCGAAATCCCAGGTCCAACGACGCAATTTTCTTAATTTTTCATTAACCCCGCTATAATTATCTATCTCTCGCTGATAACCGTTAAAAAGCTTAACGTTGTTATGATTAGTGATAGTATCAGCTAATATTGCCGTTGATTCGGTCTCGGCAGCGCTACGCTGGATATCGTATTTGAGTTTATATTTGGTAAAAAAACCATTAACTATTATAAACAAAACTATCCAAACACCCATGCCGGCGGCGAGCGCCCAGCTACGACGGTACAAAACGAATATAATAACCACGATATTTACTACCAACGGCAGAAAGCTCCAAGTGATACGGTCAAGAATATCTTCAAAAGCGTTAACAAACCATTTTACTTTTTTAGTTAAAGAACCAACAAAATTGTTGTTAAAAAAAGAAAAGGAATGTTTATGCAAATAAGCGAAACAGTAGTTGGTCATGTTCATCATCACCTTCGAATAAAAGTAACTGGCGGTAAAAGTAGCAATGCGCCAGAATCCCCATTGAACTAAACTCCAAATACCAATCAGTATTAAAACCTTTATCAGTCCATCGATTATCGCCGACTGCTCTTGCCCACTGGATAAAATATCAAAAAAATCTTTGAAAAAAAGTGGGATAATCACGTTTATTATAGACGCACCCAGCACTGAAAAAAGCATAACAAAAACATAACCTTTGTACTGCATAAGGTTATGCCAATAAATCGATATTGTTTTTTTAGTATTATCCTTCATAAATACGACAAGGTACTCGATATAAGACGACTTCTACCGACGAAAGTTACACTGATAGCTTAATTTTATCACTTTTCACCACAATTAACAATTTAAGTAAAGTAATCATATTAGCAACACTACTCAAACCGGAAGCCAAAGAAAACAGAAATATTATAAATATACAAAGACGGATTCTTTGTTTATAAAAAAATGAAAAACTAGCGCCTCTTCGCGATAGTAAACAATACGGCATGTTGACAAAACCTTCAAATTATTGGTAATATTAGCAATCAACGATTTTGACAATCTTGACTACCAGTCCATTAAAAATCGAAAAAACAAAGGAGAAAAGGCATGCAAGGCATCGTAAAAATCAACCGCCAAGATGTAGAAATATCTTATTCTGTCGCCGTGAACTTTACGGAAGCCACAATGGCAATTAATTCCAGAATCTTCAAAAACTGGAAAAATAGCCTGAGCCGGAAATTCAAAATTTCCCACATCTTTATCCAAGCTGTTGATTTTCGCGGAGAAGCGACCGCGAAAAACGTCTTGTTTATTCGGATGAAGGTTACCTGTGCCAACCTGCTCTATCCGGCGGTCGTTGAACTGCGTGGCAACACCGTTGTCATGCTGCCGATTATTGATGTGGACGGCGAAATTTTTACTGTCTTGGTTCGCCAACCGCGTATCGCTACCGGCAAAATCGCATTGCCTGAGCTACCCGCTGGCATGATCGACAACGGTACTTTTTCCGGCGCGGCAGCTCGTGAATTATACGAGGAACTTGGTTTGGTTGTCGGACAAAAAGAATTAATCGACATGACCGAGAATCTTCCGGCGAGCGCCAACGGGATTTATTTCAGCCCTGGTATGCTCGACGAAAAAGCAAAATTTTACATGATCAAACTGGTCATGACCCGAAAAAAAATGCAAGAACTGCAAAACAAAATCACCGGTGTTGCAAATGAAGGAGAAAAAATCACCCTTCAGATATTGCAACTGAGACTCTTATCTTCCGTCATTCAAGACGGAAAATCCTTCATTGCCTTGGCGTTGTATCACCAGCTAGGTTACAAATAAGGGGAAGGTAAAATGACTGCTAGACCAAACTTGGTTATCATCGGCGACTTTGGTAAAGACCTCGACGATGAACACACGTTACTTGTCGCCGCCCGACTCGCCCGTCAAGGCATAATCAACTTAAAAGCGGTCGTCGCCAATCTATCGCCGGCGCATTTACGCGCTCGCATAGCCAAAGGTATGCTCAAACAGCTCGACCTGGACAGCGTTCCTGTTGCTGTTGGCACGCCAGTCTTTGAGGGAAAAACCCACCCTTACGAAACACGAATTTCCTATCTTGCCGATTTAAGCGAGGTGTTGCCAAACGGTTTTGATCTCCTAAAAACCACTCTGCTAAAAAGCAGCGATCGAAACGTAATTTTGGTGCTACAATCAGGTATGACCGATGCGGCCGAATTGTTAGACCGAGAACCATTTTTATTTACACAAAAAATCCGCCAGGTTGCTATTATGGGCGGCGTCGAAACCGAAAATAAAAAAATCAAACTTGACATTCGCGGCATGATGACACCCAATAACGCCAACAACAACGAATTCGACCGCGAATCAGCTGTTTTTTTGTACTGGCGACTGCAAGAATTAAAAATTCCGATGATTATTACCACTCGAGACGCAGCGTATGCCTGCCAATTTCCCCTTACTGTCTATGACGATATGGAAAATACGGGCAATCCTATCGGCGATTGTTTAAAAGGTCGGCAAAAGCCCGCGCTGCAAAAACTATGGCAAGCGGCTTGTTCCGCTCCCGAATCAAAAATTCGCGGTACGCTGCCGGTCGACCGAAACCGCCAATGGTTTGTTAAAGTCTTCTGCGGCGACGTTGATCCCGCAATTAATGACGGCGATGACATCTGGTCGTATGTCCAAAATTTCAACCTATACGACCCGATTAACTTTGTCGCCGCCATACCGAACTTAATCGACACGTTTTTCGACCCAACCGAAGTGTGGGTCAACGGAGTACGACATTTGGTCATCGGCGTTTCATCCGACAATCACGGTGTCCGAGACATTGACGGTCTACGTCAATTTTTAACCGCCGCGGAAACTTCCGCGTTACGGTTTTAACAACAACCAAAAAAGGATGTATCTGATACATCCTTTTTTATTTTTAGATAGATAACTACCTCAATATCTCCGAATTCAGTCTAGTAACACCGTAACTGATTTTTTGAAGGAGTTTTTTTGGGAATATTTAGCTATTTCCAGAATTTTTTGCCCTATTTCACGTCCCTGACAATGCTTTAGTATCCCAAAGTACGATTGCAACGACTGATTAAACGATTCTTTTGCTATCAGACCTTGTTCCAATTTTTGTTTCCTCAAACTGATCTTCTTTAGCATCCGTTTTTTAGTTTTGGTTCTTAAAACAATATATCGCGGTAAAACAACATAGCCCAAAAAGTCCACGCCTTGTATAAATTTTTGAATCGAAACTTTCCCGGGATGAAGTTCTAGTAATAATTCCTCTTGTAAAAATTCTTGGATTCGTGTTAAGGTGGTCTGTAAAAATTCTTTTTGGGGATGAACGATAACAAAGTCATCGGCGTAGCGAAAATAGTCCTTGATTTTCAACTTGTGTTTAATGAACTGGTCTAATTCGTTTAAATATATGTTGGCGAAAATTTGCGAGGTGACATTACCGATAGGCAAACCCTTTAAAGCCCCCCCCCTTAGCAATTTTCGTAGATAAAAAACTCCCAATAATCTCGTTGATTAACCAAAGAAACTTCTCGTCTTTAATCTTGTTTTGGATTATTGCCAAGAGTTTTTGGTGATCCACGCTCCAAAAGAATTTTTTGATGTCGCATTTGAGGATATAGACGGTTTGGGTGTAATTGTGGCTAACTTGGCGGAGGCAATGAAATAAGTTGAGAACCGCCAAATGTGTGCCCTTGGCAACTCGGGAAGAATAGGAATGATAAATAAAGCTGGGATCAAAAATACGATAGAGCTCGTTAAAAACCACGTGGTGAACTAGACGATCACGAACTAACGCCTTACTGATAACTCGATGCTTGGGGTCGTAGATATGGAAGGTGGAATAGGGACCGTGGCGATAACAATCGGAGGATAATTCATTATGAAGCTTAAAAATATTATCTTCTAAACATCGTTCAAACTCCATAACATCTGGCTTCTTGGCTTTATCTCTCCTAAAATCACGCCAACAACTAAAAATATTCTTCAAACTAATTAATTCATCAAAACTCTTAACCATATGATAGACACGCCGATTATCTTAAAAACTTATGAGCTGTACAAAATCTTTTACGGTTATTTGGAATTGTTTCCGAAGAAAGACAAATATGCTCTGGGTGGTAAATGCGAGGAATATATCCTAGAGATCATGGAACTGCTTATTGCTACCAGCGTAGGAGTCCGGACTGACAAATCTCGACTTATCCAGCAAGCCAGTTTAAAACTAGACATCTTAAAAGTATTTATCCGACTTGTCAAAGATTTAAACCTACTCGAGGATAAAAAGTACATTATCTTGCAACAACAAATTCAAGAAATTGGGAGAATGATTGGTGGTTGGCAAAAGTCGGTTCAATAACAACAAAAGTCCTTCTGCACCGCAGAGGGACTTTTGAATTTTTTCTAAGCATAACCGAGGCAGAACACGATCCCGCCGGAATAGTTGTCGTTGGCATTGCCGAGGTTCGTCCTGTTGTCGAAGTCGGCGTTGTCGTCGTTGACCTTGAAGTTGAGCGAGTGGTCGGGATCCTGCTAGAATTTTGCCGTTCTCCGCCTATAAGCACCGGGAAGATATTGCTATCCGCCCTGTATTTTATTCTGACCCAGGTTGGTCATTAGAGCCCGGCAAGTAGTGCTTAGAATTTTACCGTGCACTCTCCGATAATCACGAAATAGCAACTATCGGACTCTGGCACATTGGAAAAATTCCAGGTTTCGGTGACCTTAATCTTTTGAACTAAGATACATTAACCTACTCCCAAGTATATTCTACCCGATTTTTTGTAAAAGAAAAGGGGGCGTACGAATACGTCCCCGAAATACCATTTTGTGGCGACCGCCTAACGGCGGTACTGATGCCAAGGATCCAAGCCGAGGGACAAGGAAACCAAGTCCCAAGGGCTGCGCTACGCGAGGCAGAACACGAGCCCGCCGGAACAGCGGGCGTCGGCATCGCCGAGGCCCGCCCCGTCGCCGAAGCCGGCGTTGCCGTCGCCGACCCCGAAGTGGAGCGAGCGGCCGGGACCCTGCCATTCCAGTGCGGCCATGTCCAGACCCGGGGTATTGAAATCCCGACCCAGGACATCCGGATACATGGTGACGGCGGACAGGGTGTCGAACCCGCCAGCGAGGTGCAGGGTCGTCGGCAAACCTTCCATCTGCTCACGGTCGGCATGGACTGAGAAGCCCTGAAGCGGGTTTGGGAAGTACAAGGCGACCAGATGGCTTTGGAAGAGCCGCTCGACAAGCCGACGATGGCTGTCGTCGATGATTGTCACCTTGCCGAACAAATCGTCCTTGCGGTAGTTGTTGAACGGCCGACCGGAGAACTCTTTCTCATAAGCCTTCTTAGCCGCCGCGACAAAAGTCTGCTCAAGAACCTTGCCGTAGTCGAATTTCTTTTTCTCGATCTGCGGCATGATGATTGGCAGGCAGATGCCGCTGGTCAGATTGGCGATCTGCTCGTCGGCGCTAAGCGCCGTCAGGAGCTCATTGACCTTGCCTTGGAAATCCGCCGCCGACATGATCAGCCCCGGTTGGAGCGCCTCCTGAAACCGAACTAGGCGCAAAGCCAGGGCTTCCACCATATCCAGATTGGGCTGAACGAGATGAAAGTTACGGTTGGAGTCAGTGTGGTTCGCTTTCAAACCCCTGGGAATGCGGCGGCCATTTTGGGCGAAAAACTTTTTGATTGCCGACACAAGCTGAATTTCCAACTCGTCTCGCAAGAGCTGACCGAGTACGCCTTGATCGGCAACCCCGGCCTGAATGAGCTTGTTGAGAATCGCCTCAAGCTGACCAAAATCGAATTGACCAAACTTGAAGTTGGCGCCTTCCCGACTCTCAAGTAGTGCGGTAACCTTATCGGATCCGCCCAACATGAGAATCAACTGCGCCGCCTGTTCCAAAAGCGTAGTACGATAAGTTGTCATGATACCCGTCCTCCTTTCGGCTATTTGCCGAATGTCGAATTTTGCCTCTATTTGAGGCGCGAAATCCCATCATCACCACGATGACAAGATTCTAAAATATAGCACAAATAACCATTCCTGTAAAGTATTTGGGATATTTTAAGCAATTTTAGGGGTTTTTATAGGGTTTTATGGGTAAAAATTATCTACTTATTAATCAGGGTTGTTGTGTAATTAAATGTTATTTAATAATTCTGAACGCTAAATGAACTACCGCCCCGCTATGCAGCGGGGCGGTTTCCGTTTGCTGGCTTATGCCAGCCAAGGCTTTAACCTCATTTCAAAAATATTAAATTGTTAAAACTGCGGGGGTTTGGGAGCGGAAGCTGCGCCAAAGCCGAAGCCCCGAGAGTCGAGCCCCGCCTTGGCGGGGCGAGCGAAAAGGGTGAGGCGGGTTTAGGAACGATGAGGTGCTAAGGTATTCGCGCTTCTGGAGCCCCCAAAACTCTTTGGTTGCCCAGCTGCAGGGCGCTGCAGCTTGGATAACTGCCTGCCCCTGCCTACCGGCAGGCAGGCGGTATAAGGGCGAAAGATGGTCAACAAAATAAAGGTGTTGCTTCTCTTTGTCCGAAAACTACGCTTTTAAACGCACTCACCCCGCACATGCGGGGTGGTTTATCTGGTTAATGAAACAGCGTTAACCCGCCTTCAACCGGCAGACATCGCGGCTTGTTTACAAAACTCTGGGAGAAGGAATCGAGCCTCCACTATCCTGGTTAACCCGCCTGCCATTGCCTGCCTCTGGGAGGAGGAATCGAACCTCCACTATCCTGGTTAACAGCCAGGCGTTTTACCTTTAAACTATCCCAGAGGCTGGCGGGCAGGCAGCCAGGCGTTTTACCTTTAAACTACCCGAGAATTTTGCAAACAACCTATTTAAAAACCCCGCGATCTTTGCGGGGCTATCTTACGACGAGTAAACAAAAACTCGTCAGCCCCAGTGCTGATTATTATTATTAAATTGTACAACTATAAATTTCATACATTTATACTGTATCATATTGTCATAAAAAGTCAACCTCACCCACGACTCGAGCAAAACCTTTAACCAAATTACCGGTAAAATCGGCTAATTTTTTATTAATTTTATTTTTTGAAAAAAATTCTAAATCTTTTTCCAGCATCAACCGCAACACCTTTATTTCATTACTGCTCACCGCAAACTGACCGCTACCGCCAAGACCGACAGCTTTTTTGCAATCACCGCAAACTAACCCGCCGCGTAAAAAATCAAAAATATTGTCCTCGGGCATAACACGATTTTTACATATAACACAGTTACACAACTCTGGCCGATAACCCAGATGAACTAAAAGTTTCAAAATAAAAACACTAAATAAAAATTCTTTTTCCCAAACTAACCGATCCCTGTCATCCAGGTTCGATAATATGGAAGAAAGCAACTCAAAAATACCAAGATCGCAGCTGCCTTCTTTCACCAAATTATTGATAACAGTCAAACATTTTTTAGCCAAGCGCAAAGAATCCAAATCTTTGATAATATTTTGATATCTTTCAATGGTTTCGATATTAGATAACCGCGCTGATTTATTACCCAAAACGATCTTAGCCACCACCACGCCGAATGGCTCAAGATGTCCAGCCATTTTACTCTGCAGTCGTCGTACGCCCCGGGCAAGCACCGATATCTTGCCAAGATTTTTGGTATAAAGCGAAAAAAAGCGGTCGTATTCCTTAACGTCGCTTTTAGATAAAACAATGGCTGCCGTGTAGTATTCCATTTGGTCCGATTAACCTGCTAATTAATCATTCTCAAAACTTACGCTTTTTTCGTATTCCGCTACTAATTCTTCGGCTAGAATATTAGCGTCTTTTCGAGCCTTATTAACCATATCTTGATCGGTTTTTTGTTTTACGAGGCGAAAAGAAATGTCAGCGCCTCTGTCCTTTTTTACACCTGTCAATTTATGTCCTTCTTCTTCATATAATTCCGGAGTGGCATACGACCCATAAAAAATATCTCCTCCCAAAGCACGTTCTATTTCCTGAATATATTGGTCGCCGGGATTTTTCCCATTACGACCTTCGAGCGGAGAATAAATACCAATGGTTGCGATATCGAAGGGAATGCCAAATTCTTTTAAAGTTAGGGTGAGAGTATATAAACTATTACCAGTCACAATTGTGTCGGTTACAATAAGAATTTTAGTGTCTTTTTCAACTTGCGTAGGAAAAATTTTTTTTACCCTGCTTACTGCCGGAGAATGTCCAGGAATAAAAAATGTTTTTGGTGCCTCTTTGCCTTTAGTTTTATAAACATGCTCTAAAATTTTTCTAAAGACTAAGGCGGGAATACGTCCAGAGGCATCATCACCGATAATATGGGTATACTCGCAATTATCAATCTTCTCTCTAAGTTTATTAATGATTTTCTTTATTGGGCGACGCAATTCTTCAATAAAAGGGTTTAGGTCGGTCTTCCTTTTTTCGCCTACCGATGGTTCCCACAATTGTTGAGAAAAATTTTCAACCATATTATTATTTTATCTTATCCAGATATCCCTGCAAAATTATCATCGCGGCAATGGCGTCACGATCATATTTTTGTTTAAAATCTTTGAACAAACTATCAGCCATTTTTGAGCTTAGTCTTTCGTCTTCAGTCAAAATTGGCAAGTTAAAATTACTTTTTAATAAATCGATAAAATCCTCGACTTCTTCGGTTTTTTTCGTACTGACTCCCGACATATTGAGAGGCAAACCAATGACGATGCGATAAACTTTTTCCGCATCTATTATCCGGCGTAAATTGCCCACCACTCCTTCGTTGTTAGCAATAACATCAAAAGGAAGAGCTATTTTTTGCTCTTCATCACCGAGTGCCAAACCGATACGCACCGAACCATAATCCATTCCCAATATTTTAGACATATTTTTTATATTATTTACTGGTTGCTGCCCGCTAACTGCTATTTTGTTAAAATTTGACAGCCTTTTTCTGTTACCGCTACCGTATGTTCAAAGTGAGCACACATTGATCCATCGGCTGTCACCACCGTCCAACCGTCATCTAAAAACTTCACCCGGTCAGTACCGTCTGTTAACATCGGCTCAATAGCTAAAACCATTCCTGGTTTTAATTCTATTTTTGGCTGATGAATGGCCACAAAATTAGGAATCATCGGCTCTTCGTGCGGCGCGTAACCGACGCCATGCCCGACTAATTCTTTAACTACCGCGAAGCCATTTTTTTCAGCATAACTCTGCACGGCGTAAGAAATATCGGCAACGGTATTTCCTGGCTTCACTTGCTTAATAGCGTTTTCAAGACTTTTTTTGGTTACTTTGATCAATTTATTAACTCGTGCCGGAACTTTTCCTATCGTTATCGTTGCTGCCATATCGGTATACAGACCTTCGTATTCCATGCCGATATCAATAGTAAAAATGTCGCCTGATTTTAATTTTTTTATTGGCGATGCCGGCGCATGAACCAGTTGATTATTTATTGAAGCGCAAATAGTGGAAGGAAAAGGCGGATCGTTGTGAGAACTTTGGTAATTTTTAAAAGCCGGTGTGCCGCCGACTTCGCGAATCATTCTCTCGGCAATCTCGTCAATCTGCGCCGTGGTTACTCCTGGCTTTGATTCTAAAAACAAATGTCTCAAAATTTTTGATAAAATCTTGCCGCTATAAGCGAGCTTTCTGATTTCTTTTTCTGTTTTTATGGTAATCATAGTCAACTAAAGATTTTTGTTACATCTGCCTCAACCTGAGGAATATTTCTAAAACCGTTTATTTCATGAATAATTTTTTTATTCTGATATCTTTCAATAATCGGTCCGATTTCCTCACGATAAATACTTAATCTTTTGCGTAGAGCCGCGTCTTCGTCATCATCACGACGAGTAACCAATTTAATATTACAGCGATCGCATTGGTTATCAACTTTTGGAGGTTTAAACTTAAAATGATAAACCTCTTCGCACTTAGGACAAACCTCGCGACCGCTAATCCGATACAACGCTTCGTGATCCGCTAAATCAATCAAAACAACGTGTGTAATTTTAGTCATTTCATCCAAATCTATTGCCTGATCAATTGTTCGCGGATAACCGTCTAATACAAAGCCTTTGGCGCAGTCTTTTTTTGCCAGTCTTTTTTTAACCAAAGCATTGGTAATCTCTCCGGGGACGAGCTTACCTTGATTAATATAACCGGAGACCTGCTCAGCAAAAATCGTCTTCTTTTTTGCCTCATGTCGATACATTTCTCCCGTAGAAATTATTGGAATATTTAATTTTTGAGCTAATATTTTCGCTTGAGTGCTTTTACCCGACCCTTGCGGACCCAAAAATACTATTCGGTATATTTTTTTATCTTTTACCACAAATACAAGATTATTAGTTGCCTAAATTTTTCAATTTTTCGTAATCGATCTGGCTGATTTTCCCCTCTTTGACCAGTTGATAAAAAATCGGACTGAGACGTTTTTTCCATTCAAATTCGGTAACGCCATTATCGTCCAATTCTCCGGCGACAATATTAAAAATTATTTCACGCTGATCTTGAGTCAAGGTATTGAGTCTAAACAAAGATTTTTTTATTTCATCCTTGGTGTGAAAAATTTTTCTACTGGAACCAAACAAAGAGCCAAAAATCGCCATATTTTTTTACTACTATTATGATTTAATCACGTTTTCCACTGCCGCCCAAGCCGATTTACTCTCCTCGGGCACCAAAATAACCACCTCATCGCCCGGATCACCGCGAAAATAAGTAACTGCTGCGGTAATCAACTTCCAGCGCTTAGTGCCGGCGACAGCGTAATATTGCTTGGTTTCCGGATCCTGACCAAGCTGAGCTTTGACCCTTCGACGACCGACCGGACCTATCTGTTTGTATACAAAATTACCACGATCGTCAATAGTTAACTTTAAAATATCACCCTCTACTAATTTTGATTTGGAAATATAATTTGGCGGTATTTGATATTCCTGTCCTTCGGTATCAATCATTTTTTGTCCGTCAAAAACTCCCTCCACCACTTTTTGTTCATCAAAATATTTACCATCAAAATCAACATCGCTTTTTATACTTTCCAGCTTTTCTAAAACCAACCCTCCATTACCGCTACCGCTATCTTCGACTATTTTTATCGCCCTTTCAATATTGCTTTTTATATTATTTAAGATTTGACGCAAAGCCTCTTTTTTTTCATCGTCAACTCCCATACTATCTGCCATATCGCCCAAATCCAAAACTTCATTTTTGTTTTTTTTGTCTTTCATATTTATTTTGTTTTTTTGTTTTTATTCACGATCAGTTGACGGTATAAAACTTGCGACTCCAGCCGTCTTAGACCGATCCAGTATCTCTCTTTCCACTATATCTCGATCGCGACCATATTTCAAACGCGACAATTCACGAATTTTTTCCGCTAAATCACGGCTTTGAGGATTAAAGTAGTCGGTAGCCATATTAAAGGCCTTTGTTGCCTCGTTATCCACCAAAAGTTTAACATAAGCGGTATATTTTTCAATGTTGATAACATCATACTCGTTAAATACCGGCGCAAACTCTTTAGCCAGTATTTCCGCGTCTTCCACGCCAATTTTGAAACAAACTATCGTACCGACGTTACCAAACACCGCGTCGCGAATAGTAGTATCATTATTTACCACCAGCTGACCGATATATTGATGAGCAATTATCAGATTCAACATATATTTACGGGCTTCCGACAAAATAACAGCAATACTGTCAGTGGTAAAATTTTGAAATTCATCAATATAAAGATAAAAATCTTTACGTACTTCTCTCGAAGTATCAGTACGACTCAAAGCAGCCATCAATATCTTACCGACGATCATCATACCAAGTAGATTAGTATTAATATCCCCTAGCCGACCCTTGGATAATCGAACCAGCAAAATCTTTTGGCTATCCATTATATCCCGAAAATTAATCGCGCTTTTTTGCTGACCAATAATCGGTCGCATAAAATCATTGGAAACAAAAGTATTTAATTTTGAAGTAATATAGGGTACCATATTTTGCAGCGATGCTTCACCGCCGGCTTTTTCCGCTTCTTTTTGCCAGAAATCTTTAACCACTTGAGTTTTGCACTTCAATAGTTTATAACGACGATATTCGGCATCGGCTAACACTTTGGATATCTCCATCAAAGTCGAACCCGATTCGGGATCCTCCATAATCAATAACATCGCATTTCTTATGTATTGCTCAAACATTGGACCGCCGGTAGCTCGCAAATCATACAGTTTATCAAATATTTTAATCATTTCGTTGATAACAAAAGTTTTTTGCTCCGGATAACGCGGATCATATTCCAAAAGATTTAAACCCATTGGTCGTTCGATATCCGCCGGATCAAAAATAATAACATCGTCAGCCCGCTCTTTTGGCACTGCTGCCAGAACATCATCAACTAAATCTCCGTGCGGATCAATAACGCAAACTCCTTCGCCATTAATTATGTCCTGAGTAGCCAACCCCCCCATCAAAACGGATTTACCGACGCCTGATTTACCAATAATATACACGTGTCTTCGACGATCCTCCCTTTTGATAAAAATCGGAGTAGCGACGTCGCGATAAATATTAGTACCAAGCCGAATGCCTTCCTTGGGCGCATTAAGAGGTGCCGGCGCCTTTTTAGAGGTCAACCAACGAATGTTTGGCATGTCGGTCGAAGTAAGTGGCAAATGATAAATGCTAGCGACTTCTTCGGTGTTCATAATCATTTTATACTTTTCCGTGTAATTTCGATGAATAAAGTCATTAACGATTCCATCTATACGATAAGGAACCTTTTTAACAAAACCATTACCATATTCATAAATATTATATTGAAAAAAAGCATTAACAATATTATCTAGACAAAGCTGAGCACTGGTAGGGTCTTGTGCGGAAACCACTACCCTAATATTTACGTCCAGTCCCGCTTTACTGGATTTTTCCTCAATGCCTTTTGCCATTTCCTCTTCCATCTGTGAAAGCTGGTAATGCCTACTATCCATCATTCCTATCTGCTGCTCATCTTTATTTTTAGTTTTAAAAACATCAGCTACTACTCCCAAAAATTTCAAAAATCCATTTGTTCCGGCAGCACGAACGGCTGTTTTTAATTTTTTTCCTTGCTTCATTTCAGAAACAACACGACTGCCCACCTTGTGCCAGCTGGGACGAGAACTACGGACAATAACCTGTATCACTGCCCCTTCATTATCAGCTAGCTTCCCCATGGCATTAGTCAACGATTCCAGGGGGTCGTTTTCCATTTTTTTATAAGTTTTGATAGGAAAGAAAAACTCACGTCTAAATTTCAAATAAGCCGCTCGAATCACTCCTTGCGGGCTAAAAATATTATAATCCTCCTTTATTTCAATAAAAGCCTCTGGATAGTGTGCATGTATTTGCTGTTCAAAATATTGCTGCAAATAACTAGGCACGGCAGCGTAGAAAGAGATAAAACCATCATGGGCGACTATTTCTAAAGCGACATGGTCAGTCCGACCGAACAACCAATAACGCAAACCTTTTTGCGCTTTTAGCCCGCCGATACTACCAGCCAACATTTCTCCTAGTGATATTTCCTCGGCAATTGACTGCTGCGTTTCCCTCTCGTGTCCTTTTTCTTGCTTCAACGACTCCTTGGGTAAAGTAATAAGCAAAATGACTTTACGAAAAGCAGCCGGAACCTTTTCCCGACGGTAAAAATAATAACGAATAAACAAAAGTATAATAAAAACAAAAAGCGCCGTGAGCGCAAAATAAAAAATAAACATCAGCCACGGGCTGGATGCCACCAAACCTTGACTTACTTGTTCAGCCGGATTGCCAGTCGGCAACCCAAATTGAAGCTCCTGGTCCATGTTAAATAAAAATTTATTTTATATTTTTGTTTTTCTTTTCCTCGTCAACCAAATCCAATATCTCATCAGTTTTTATCTTTGCCTCTTGTTCCAAAAAAAATTTATTAATTCCAGGGACGATTTTCAGCCAACTGGCAATCAGACGAAAAATTCTTCTGGCTTTAATTCTTACCGAAGAGAGAACTCCCCGGATGGCGTAAGCTGTTTTTTCTCCCTCAATTTTAAATTCTTGTTTTTTTTCTTCCGGTAAATTGGCGTATACCTGCTCTAAATCGTCTTCTAAAATATCTTCTATATTTTCCAGGGTTTCGTCTTTTGCCGTTGCCAAAATATCAGCAGCTTTACCGACCGTTCCCGAACCAGGAAGCGGCGGATAACCATCAGTTGATGTCTGCGGCTCGCCCTCAGTTACAACTCCAGTGGTAGTCTCTGGGCTAGCCAAATCCTCTGGATTTAATGGTTGTTCTAACGATTCTGGAGTTTGCGATACTACCTCCGGGGTTATCGGGGCAAAAGCCGCGTCTTTTTTACCTTCTTTTTGAGACATAATTTTATTATATTAACACTACTATTATAGCAAAAATATCTAGTTTTAGTAACGGGTCATTACTATTATTTCTCAATCAAACCAAAATATGTTATAATATTTTAACAAACAAAAATAAATTATGGAAAAACCAAAACATATACATCTTTTACGATTGGGTGGCTTTCAATGGTTTAATGTCACTCAAAATACTCTACGGGAAATAAACTGGTTAAAAAAAAGTTTTCCTTTTTACCATACTGACGTCCAAGACTGTCTACCTCCGACACAGCGACCAAAATTAGTAGAACACGACGAATATCTTTTTATGGTTCTACTCTTCCCGATTTACAATCGAAAAACTCGGGAAATAAAGGCTACGGAAGTTGATTTTTTTATTGGTCGCAATTTTATAGTTACTATTCACGATGGTCAACTGCCGCCGCTTCGTGAATTTTTTACTCGCTGTGAAAAAAACCCCAAATTTTATCAAGAGATAATGGAGGGCGGATCAGCCAATCTACTTTTTGAAATATTGAACCGCCTAACCAATTACTGTTTTCCAATGCTAGTCCATATTAATAACGATATTGACGCTATCGGGTCGCAAATATTTATCAAACACGGACCAAAAACAATATACGAAATCGCGCTGATTAAAAAAAATATCATCAATTTTCGAAGAACAATGCAAGCTCATAAAAGCACCATTTCTCACCTCGTGGAAGCCAGCGATCGCTTCTTTCTAAACGACAAAATCGATATATATTTCAAAAACCTTATCGATCAACTAAAGGAAATATGGGATTTACTGGAAACCCACAAAGAAACCATTAACTCTTTGCACGAAACCAGAATGTCCCTTAGCTCCTATCGCCTTAATCAAATTATTAAAACCTTAACGATTATTTCAGTACTTTTTGCACCCATGAATCTTGTGGCTTTCATTTTTGCCATGAGAACTCCTCATCCGCTAGAACAAAATGATTTTGGCTTTTGGATCATACTGGGAATAATGGCATTAATAGCTTTAACCCTGGGTCTGATTTTCCGTAAAAAACGCTGGTGGTAGCCTTAACTATCTAAAACATTCTTTATTTGCCCAACTGTTTTGACGCGAACCAATTTTCGTCGCAACTCTGCGGCGTTTTTTTGTCCACGAACATACCAGCAAAGATGTTTACGCAACTCAATAATACCGTAACTTCCCTTTTCCTTATAAACCAACTCGGCGTGTCTCAAAATCACCTTCTTTACCTGCGCCCAGGAAAACCTGCCGACTATTTTTCCGGAAAAATATTTTTTTATCTCTTGAAAAATCCATGGCTGCCCCCACGTTGCCATACCGATAGCTAGTCCGTCAGCCCTCGTCAGACGTAAAACATCTATAGCTTGCTGCGGCGTTTTCACTCCACCATTAGCAATCAAAGGAATAGAAATTTTTTTCTTTACCTTTTTTATCAGATCGTAATCTACTGCTCCGGAAAATCCCTGCTTATACGTACGTCCATGCAAACAAATAAAGTCCGCCCCGGCTTTTTCTATTTTAGGAGCAAATTTCAAAATTTCGTTTTTACTGGTAAAGCCCAAACGAGTTTTGACTGACACTAAAACTTTTTTACCAACAGCTGCCTTTACTTTTTTTACAATCTCGCAGGCTAACGCCGGATCTTTCATCAAAGCCACGCCGTGACCGGATTTCACCACTTTTTTTGCCGGACAACCCATATTAATATCGATCCCGGTTGGTTTGAATTTTTTAACTAATATCGCGGCAGCTATTGCCATATTCTCCGGATTTTTACCAAAAAGCTGTAATATAATCGGTTTTTCTTTAGACTCATAGATAGCTAACCGTTCGGTCTTGCTTAACTTGCCCCATTTTTTCTTTTCCCAATCATAATAATCCTGCGGTTTGCCATAAATTATTCCTTCAGCACTAATCATTTCCGAGTAAACCAAATCAGCGCCTAGCCCGCGACAAAGCTGACGAAAAGCCGAATCGGTTATTCCCGCCATCGGCGCCAGGGCAAGTATTGGTTTCTTTCTGAATATATTGACCATAATTCTTAGATTTTAGTTTACCAGGTTTTAAATAAAACTTCAATATTTTAGCTTATTTAAAACAAAAACCCCTTATTATCAGGGGTTAAAAAAATAATAAAAAAATTGTTTAAAAACCGTCGTAATCACGCATTGTCAACTGTGATTCAACTTGTTTTACTATTTCAATTACTACCGAAACAACGATTAAAAGCGAAGTACCCCCGACTACCATGGTATTAAGACCGGTAATATATTTGATTGATAAAGGCAATATAGCAATCAATCCTAAAAATAAAGCGCCGCCTAGAATAATACGACTTACAATCTTATTAAGATATTCGGCAGTATTTGGTCCCGGACGAATACCAGGAATAAAGCCTCCTTGTTTTTGTAAATTTTCAGCAATTTGCTGAGGATGAAAAACAACAAACGTATAAAAATAAGTGAAGCCAACTACTAAAACGAAATAGCTGATACCGTAGAATAGTTGATTTTGAAAAAGGTTAATAACAAAACGTGCAGCACTAACCACCCAAGCGGTTTGAGCGTTGATAAAAAACTGAGCAATCATTGAAGGAAATAAAATCAATGAGATGGCAAAAATGATAGGGATCACACCACCCATATTTACGCGAATTGGCAAATGAGTATCAACACCGCCATACATTTTATTTCCTCGTACTCGGCGGGCGTAAGAAACCGGGACATTGCGTTGTCCCTCTGTTAAAATAACAACGGTAACTACCGTAATCAAGGCAATCGCCAAAAACATTACGAGGTTGAAAACCTGAGTCTTATCAAAAACAGACAGTGTTTGCCCAATGGCTCCAGGAATACTAGTAATAATACCGGCAAAAATCAAAATCGACACGCCATTACCGATCTTCTTTTCCGAAATCAACTCGCCAATCCACATCAAAAGCACGGTACCGGCTGTTACCGTCGCTATAACAGTAACGAGTTGGAATCCAGACATCGCGCCGACGATTCCCTGACTTGACCGGCTAAGTAACGAAAGCATGCCATAACCCTGCAAAATAGCTAAAGGTATGGTCAACCAACGAGTATATTGATTAATCTTTTGTCTGCCATGCTCACCTTCCTTAGAAAGATGTTCTAGCGAAGGAATGATCATGATAAGTAACTGAAAAATAATAGATGAAGTAATATATGGCGCCACACCCATAGCAACGACGGAAAAATTTTCCATACTGCCGCCGGAAAATACGTTGATCAATCCTAAAAACTGATTTGACTCAAAAAGTCTCTTGAGAGCGGTAACATCAATACCCGGAACCGGTATATGAGCGGCAAAACGAAAAATCGCCAACATCCCCAAAACAAAAAGGATGCTGTTACGAAGATCTTTTACTTTCCAAATTTGGACTAGTTTTTGCCACATATTTTATGAGAGGAAAACGGTTAACAAAGTTAACCGCCAGTATATTATAGCACTTTTCCGCCTATTGCCTCAATTTCTTTTTTAGCTCCGGCAGAAACGGCACAGCCCTGAATAGTAAATTTTTTAGTAAGCTTGCTGCCGCCCAAAACCTTAACCAGTGAAGTAGTGCGATGAATAAGGTTGTGTTTTTTTAGACCTTCGACATTAATTTTCGCTCCAACTGGAAAATATTTTTCCAAATCCTTGAGTTTAACCACTTCCGGCTTGGAATATTGAGAAGTAAAACCACGTAATTTGGGAATTTTTTGCAACCTATTTTTCAAGCCTTTTAGTTTCAAACCACCGCGTCCGCCAGAACGAGAACGCTGACCCTTCAAACCACTAGTACTATAAGTACCGTGTCCCGAGGCATTACCTCGACCCACTCTTTTCTTTTTTCTTTTAGAACCGCTCGCCGGTTTTAAATTTGATAAGGTCAAAACCATATTATTTTCATTGTAATAAATTATTTCTTAATTTCCTTTTCCTGTTTTTTAGCCTTATCAGCATCAGTTTTACCACCACGAAAACGCCAATAGCTAGCAATTCTGTTCAAAGCCTTCATCGTTACTTTAACGTTGGTAACCTTGTTATTGCTACCTAAAATTTTAGTAACGATATTTGGTACTCCAGCTAATTCTAAAACGATACGAACGGCGCCACCGGCAATAACGCCCTTACCTTGTTTAGCCGGTTTGAATAAAACTCTGGCAGCCTTATATTTCTCCCTGACTTCTATCGGAATAGTACCGTTAACAATCGGCACGGTAATTATATCTTTTTTAGCCTGGGTAACGGCTTTGGCAATTGCCACAGTAACGTCCTGACCTTTGGCCAAACCAACGGCTACTCTGCCTTTGCGATCGCCAATAGCAACACAAGCACGGAATCTCATTCTTTTGCCGCCAGCCATAACCCTTGTAACTCGGGCCAAATCAATAATTTTCTGCTCAAATTCACCATCTTCTCCGCCCTTATTATCACCACGACGTCTGCCGCCACCGCCTTCGCCTCTACCATGACCGCCGCGACCACCCAAACCGGCACCGCGTTCTTTACCGCCACGACCCCTAAAACCAGGTTTACCAACCACTGCGGCAGTTGCTTCAGCTTTTGGCTCTTCAGCAGTTGCAACAGCATCGGGAGTAATAATCTCTTCTACTTCAAGCTTACCAGCCTTTACTTCTTTGGCTTCGTTTTCCAGCTCAACGTCTCTTTCTTGATCTTTAATTTGTTTTATATCTTGATCCATAAAATTTATTTAAAAAGTCTACCTTATCTTTTAAAACTTTAGTCCCCCTTCACGAGCACCGTCGGCTAACGCGGCAACGCGACCGTGATATCTGTTACCCCGACGATCAAAGACAACTTCAGTGATTTTCTTCTCTTTTGCCTTACCGGCTATCAATTTACCGACCGCTAATGCTTTTTCCACCTTTTTACCCTTCAAACCACGGTCATCAACAAAAACTAAGGTTTTCCCAGAATTATCATCAATAATTTGAGCGTGAATATGACTCAAGCTACGAAAAACAGCTAATCTTGGTTTGGCAGTAGTACCAAAAACCTTCGATCGAATCTTAGTAATTCGTCGTTCCTTTAATACTTTTTTCATTTTTGTGTAGTCTTTTGCCATATTTTAATCAGTAGTTAGTAGCTAGTGGTCAGTGGCTAGGTGTTAATGCCCTCTCTAACAACTAACTACTAACGACTACCCACTTGTTTCTTTAAGCCGCCTTACCGGATTTACCGGCTTTGCGACGGATAGCCTCGCCAGCATATTTAATTCCTTTGCCTTTGTAAGGCTCCGGTTTTTTTAATTTACGAATTTTTGCAGCGGTTTCACCAATCAACTGTTTATCAATACCATTAAGAATTATTACATTTGTTCCCTCGATAACAGCAGAAATACCTTGTGGCAAAACAAACTCGATTTGATGAGAAAAGCCTAAATTAAAAACCAATTTGTTTCCCTGCAAAGCCACGCGAAAACCAACGCCGCTAATTTCCAATTTTTTTTCAAAACCCTTAACAACACCCTCGATCATATTAGCAATCAATTTACGAAAAAGACCCCATAAAGCTCGCTGTTTTTTCTCTTCCGGTTCACTGACAGTAACAAAAATACTACCATCCTTGATTTCAATATTAACAACCGGATGCAATTGAATAGTCAGTGTCCCTTTAGGACCATTTACCGAAAGTTGACCGCCGTCAGCTTTTACCTCGACGCCGGAAGGAATTTGAATTGGTTTTTTACCTATACGTGACATAAAATTAACTAATAAATTTCACAAATCACTTCTCCACCCAAACCGTTTTTCCCAGCCTCTTTGTTGGTCATTAATCCGCGAGATGTAGAAATAATTGCAATACCTCGATTATTTAAAACTATCGGTAAATTGTCTTTTTTAGAGTAAATTCTGCGACCCGGTTTACTGGTGCGAACTAAAGAATTTATTTTAGACACACCGTCTTCATATTTAAGATTAATTTTCAACTCAGCATTAATACCTTCGCCTGCTTTTTCAAATCCGGAAATATAACCATTGGCCTCTAAAATCTTGGCGATTTCGGCTTTTAGTTTGGAATAAGGCATTGCTACCTCAGATTTTCTTATAGCTACCGAATTCCTGATTCTGGTCAGCATGTCGGCTATAGGATCTGTCATCATATAATAATCTTAATAAGCGTTAATATTCTTTAAATAAATAAATTACCAGCTGGCTTTTTTCACTCCCGGAATATCACCCTTTCCCGCTAGCTCACGGAAACAAATACGACACATCTGAAACTTGCGTATATAACCGTGATTGCGACCACAACGCCAACAACGACGAATCTTGCGGGTAGAAAATTTCGGTTTTCTTCGTGATTTAACAACTTGTGACGTAATAGCCATATGTATTATTTTTCTTTCTTTTTAAACGGCACTCCTAATGCGCTAAGCAGTGCGAAGCCTTCTTCGTCGTTTTTTGCCGTAGTTATAATAGTTACTTCTAAACCATGCTGCTTCTCCACCTCATCGGAACGAATTTCCGGAAAAGCGATATATTCTTTAAAACCGAGTGAATAATTGCCCTTACCATCAAAGCCTTTTTCATCCAAACCACGAAAGTCGCGAGAACGAGGCATAGTAACATTGATTAACTTCTCTAAAAAGTCCCACATTCTTATCCCGCGCAATGTAACCTTAAAACCAACGACCATCCCCTGACGGATTTTAAAAGCAGCAATAGACTTTTTAGCTCTAGTTTTGATCGGCTTTTGTCCGGAAATACGAGCTAATGTGCTTTCCATTATCTCTAAATATTTAGGATCTTGCAAAGCTTTACTAGCACCGATGTTCAAAACTATTTTGGTAACTTTCGGGACAGACATGACATTATCTTTACCAAACTTTTCTTTTAAAGCCGCTTTAATCTCTTTATTGTATTTTTCCTGTAATCTCATATTACTCTATTACTTGTTTACACTTTTTACATTCACGAAACTTTTTGCCGCGCAAAGCAACGGCGCTTTTATTATTTTCTTTTTTTTCAGCCAGACGAAAACCAACTCGAGTTTTTTTACCGCATTTGGGACAAACGAGCATTACATTAGAAAGATTGATCGGCGCAGGAAAACGAACCTGCTGACCCTTTTCACCCTGACGACGAGGTCTAGTGTTTTTGACAAGCAAATTAAGTCCCTCAACAACCACTTTGTTTTCATTGGAAAAAACCTGCATAATCTTGCCGGATTTGCCCTTGTCCTTACCCGTAATAATCTCTACTTTGTCGCCTTTTTTTATCTTCATATTGATAATTTTACAAAACCTCAGGTGCTAAAGAAATAATCTTGGCATAGCCCAAATTGCGAAGCTCGCGCGGTATTGGTCCGAAAATACGAGTAGCTTTTGGCTCTTTATCTTTGACGTTTACCAAAACAACAGCGTTGTCATCAAAACGAATGTAACTACCATCCGCTCTACGATATTCCTTGTGGGTACGAACAACCACGGCGTCATGAACCTCGCCTTTTTTGACGCCACTGTGCGGCACTGCTTCCTTGATGGTAACTTTTACAATATCACCAATCCGGGCATATCGTTTGTACGATTCGCCTTTGACATGAATACATTGGAGCTTTTTGGCACCGCTGTTATCAGCCGATTTTAACATTGTTCGTAATTGGATCATATATACCTGATTATTTAGCGGAAATATTTTTTAGCGCTCTCCACCTTTTATCTTTACTAATAGGTCGGCATTCGACAAACTCGATAATATCACCAACTTTGTACTGATTCTTTTCATCGTGAACTTTATACTTACGGCTAGTTTTAAACCTTTTTTTATATAAAGGATGAATTTTTGTTCTTTCAACCAAAACAACTATGGTTTTATCCATCTTTCCAGCAATCACCTTGCCGACAAACTTTCGGAAAAGCTTGGTTTTTTTGGTCTCTATTTTTTTCTTAGCCTCTGTCATATTAAAAAATATTTACTGATTATTTCTTTCCTTCGATAATAGCTGCTACTTTAGCTATCTTACCGGTCTTACGCCCATTAATAATAGTCAAAATTTGGGCAATTTCTTTTTTAATAACACGAATCTCGCGAACGTTCTTTTGCTGTTTATTGGCTATTTTAAAACGCAAGTCTCGCATTTTTTCTCTTTGCGACTTTAAAAGCTTTTGCAATTCGGCTTCGGCTTTAAGTTTTAATTCTTTGAATTCCATATTTAAATATTATCTGGAAACTATTTTAGTGGTTACGGGCATTTTATTGCCGGCTAGACGTAAAGCCTCCCGTGCCTGATCGGCGGGAATACCGTCGATTTCGAACATGATAGTACCGGCTTTGACCACAACAACATAATGATCAACCGGACCCTTACCGCCACCCATCGGAACCTCGGCATTTTTAGTAGTTACCGGTTTATCGGGAAAAACGCGAATCCAAATTTTACCACCACGCTTAAGATAACGACTCATGGCGCGACGGGCAGCCTCAATCTGACGGGCAGTTACCCATTTTGCTTCTAAAGATTTTAATCCCCACTTACCAAAACTTAAAGTAGTACCGGAAGTAGCTTTTTTACCTTTAGTATCCCCTCGAAACCATTTTCTATGTTTTACTTTTCTTGGCGCTAACATATCTTATTTTTTATTACCTTGCTCAATAACGTTACCTTTATAGATCCAAACCTTTACCCCGATCGCCCCATAAATAGTCCTAGCTGCAGCGCGGGAGTAGTCAATATTAGCACGCAATGTATGCAAAGGAACAGATCCCCAGTTAAATGTTTCTCGACGGGCGATTTCGGCTCCGTTGAGACGACCGCTGACAATAACCTTAATACCCTTGGCGCCAGCGCGCTCGACACGATTCATCGCGCCTTTTACCGCTCGACGAAAAGGAATACGCTTTTCTAAATCAAAAATAATGTCCATCATTACAATTCTGGCGGAAAGCGCCGGCTTGTCGACTTCTTTTATGTTAATATTGATTGAAACTTTTTGATTACCAAAAAACAAATCTTTTATTTTTTTCTTCAAATCTTCAACACCCTGACCGCCACGACCGATAATAACACCCGGTTTAGCGGTGGCGATATTGATGTTCAAGGTCTTGGCAGTGCGTTCAATAACAATACTATCAACAGCAGCCATACGTAACTCTTTTTCGAAAAATTTTCTAATTTTAATATCTTCCCGCAACTGTGCAGCAAAATTTTTCTTATTCGCAAACCAACGTGAATTCCAGTTGGTGGTAGTACCGATGCGAAATACTTTTGGATTTACCTTCTGTCCCATAAAAATTTATTTATGAACCCGACTTGCGGTTAAATACTTTTTTAATAAAACTCTTATTACCTGCTTCTTTCATTTGTTTTTTATCCTGATTTTGGTTGTGGCGATGCTTACCCTTCATCCGTGGATCAAAAATCTCTTCGCTTACTTCTTCTTCTGATTTTTTCGCGTTAACTTTACCGTCGGTTTTGGAAATCACTGTCTCGTCCTTTGGCTTATTATTAACAATTTCGATCTTTTCTTTACTCTTTTTAACCTTTTTTCCATCATTGGTCTTACTCGGCACTCTTTCAGCTAAAACCAAAACAATGTGAGACATTTTCTTTTTAAGCTCGGTAGCGCGACCATGAGCTCGTGGCATCCAACGTTTTAGTACAGGACCACCATCAACAAAGATACTGGCTATATACAAATTATCTTTATCTAAATTGAAATTGTTTACCGCATTAGCAATAGCGGATTCGACTAACTTTTTAACCGGAACCGCGGCTTCTTTTTTTAAAAAGGTAAGCTGTACCAACGCCTGATTGACATCTTTACCGCGAACTAAATCACAAATCAGACGAACTTTTCGCGGTGCTTTTTTTATATATCTGGCTTTTACTTCTAGACGCATAGTATTAGATTAAACAAACTCTATTTTTTAGAAACCGCTTCTGTGGCAGCTTTTTTTACGGTCGCATCTTTGACCGCGGCAGCCTTAGCCAAATCTTTTGCCATCTTACCGCCATGAACCACAAATTTACGTGTAGGAGCAAACTCCCCTAGACGATGTCCGACCATATTTTCAGTTACAACCACTTCGATAAAATTTTTGCCATTATGCACACCAAAAACAAAACCGATCATTTCCGGAGAAATAACTGAAGAGCGGAACCAAGTTTTGATTACCGTCTTATCGCCAATCCGAAGATTACTAACTTTTTTTAACAATCTAGGATCGGTAAAAATTCCTTTTTTTAGTGAACGTCGTGACATAAATTATTTTCTCTTTTTTCTTCTTTGGATAATTAATTTATCTGAATACTTACCATGTTTACGTGTCTTAACGCCTCTGGCTGGTTTACCCCAAGGAGTTTTCGGATGTTTAAGACCAATCGGATTATGACCTTCTCCACCACCATGAGGATGATCAACTGGATTCATTGCCTTACCACGTACTGACGGACGAAATCCCATATGACGACGTCTACCTGCCTTACCAATACGTATATGACGATGCTGCTGACCACTCAGCTGACCAATAGTAGCTAAACATTCTTTGGTTACTGCCCTGATTTCTCCCGAGGGAAGCCGTAACTGCGCTAAACCACCTTCTTCCAAAGCCATGAACTGAGCGGAAGTACCGGCGCTACGAACTATTTCACCGCCTTTACCAGGAGTAAGCTCGACATTATGAACAAACATACCAACCGGAATGAATTCCAAAGGCATACGATTGCCGATTTCCGGTTTAATTGCCTTTTTTGAAGATGTTACCACCTGACCAACTTTGACTCCCTCTGGAAGCAAAATATATCTTTTTTCTCCGTCGGCATAAGCCAGAACGCCAATCCGAACCGAACGATTTGGGTCATACTCGACAGCAATAAGCTTTGCCTGAATATCAAATTTATCTTGTTTGAAATCAACCTGACGATAAAAATTTTTGGCGCCGCCGCCACGATGACGAACAGTTATCTTCCCGGTATTATTGCGACCACCTTGGCTTTTTTTAATCTGAATTCTGTTTTTTAAACTTCTTTTGGAAGTAATATCAGAAAAGTCGTCCACAGAAGTTCTGCGGCGAGCCGGGGTAGTTGGTTTGTAAAGCTTAATTTCCATATTTTATATTAAACTCCTTCGTATATTTGGATATTTTCGCCTTCCTTTAACGTAACAACCGCTTTTTTCCAATTCTTTTGCTGACCAAAGTTGCTACCATAACGGCTCCATTTTCCTTTTAATTTAATAATATTTACTTTGACCGGATCAACACCATAAAGCGCGTGTACGGCTTTTTTGACTTCATTTTTAGTAGCATCGATAGATACTTCAAAAACATATTTGTTTAACGATCCCATATCAGTAACCTTTTCAGTCAATACCGGACGAAGTAAAACTTTATAAGCGCTGCCGGTATCATCTTTGCTGTATCTAGTAACAGTTTTTTCCTTTTTATCTTCAGACTTTTTGTCTTCAACCTTAACAATAGGGGTTTCTTTTTTCACCTCTTCTGTCCTTTTTTCTTCCTTCTTCGTTTCAGTCTTTTTTAATTTGTTTAATAAACCCATATTTATTTCTTACCGTAAACTTTTTCTATCTGATCTAGTCCGTTTTGAGAAACAACCAGATATTTATATTTTAGTAAATCGACTATATTCAAACTACCGGCTCCAATCGCCAAAACTTTTGGCAGATTTTTTGCCACTCGAACCAATTTCGAATCCTGAGGACCGAGAGCCACCACGGTTTTAGCGTCCTTGACCGGCAGTTTACGCAAAACTTCCACAAATTTTTTAGTCTTAATATCAGCTAGTTCAAGTCTGTCAACGACAATCAAATCATTTTCTTTTGCCTTGTCGGATAAAACCATGCGTAAAGCCAAATTTTTCATTTTTTTGTTTACTTTAACTGAATAATCCCTTTCTTTACGGGGACCAAAAGTTACGCCGCCGCCGCGCCACAATGGCGAACGAGACGAACCGGCACGAGCGCGACCGGTACCTTTTTGCTTCCAAGGTTTTTTGCCGCCGCCGCGAACCTCGCCTTTGGTTTTAGTATGAGCAAGATTTTTTCTAGCGTTATTTTCCTGAGCAATAACCACCTGATGGACCACTTCCGTTTTTGGCTTAATATCAAAAATATAAGAATTCAAATCAATCTCTTGAACCTTTTCCCCTTTTAAATTATAAATCGTTGCTTTCATATTACTTTACTTTTTTTGCTTCTACTTCCTTAGTTACTCGAACCTCGACCAAACCATTACGAGCGCCAGGAACAGCGCCTTTGATAAAAATAATGTTTTTTTCCTTATCAATGTCAATAATCTCCAAGTTTTTAATAGTAACTCTGTCAACACCCATATGACCGCCCATGCGCATACCTTTCATAACATGCTGGATGCCGCCAGCGCCAATGGAGCCGGAAGTACGAAGTTGATCCTTGTGTCCATGAGAGGCCGGATGACCATGAAAATGATGTCTTTTGACAACACCCTGAAAACCACGACCCTTGGAAGTACCGGCAATCTCGACTATTTGTCCAATGGCAAAATCAGCGGTAGTAATTTTGTCACCACGTTTCATCTCGCCCAATTCGTCTTTATCTTTTAGTCTGAATTCCTTTAAATATGCAAATTTTCCAAGATTTTTTAAATGACCGGCAAGAGGCTTGCTAATTTTGTTCTTTTCACCAAAACCAATTTGTACTGCTTTATATCCATCCTTATCGTCTGCTTTTACCTGAGTAATAAAACACGGACCGGCTAAAACAGCGGTCACAGGAGTCACTGTGCCGTCGGCAGCAAATTTCTGAGTCATTTGTAGTTTTTTCCCCAAAATAATCTTCATAATTTGTGGTAAAGAAAAAAGCTAGAAACCTTTAATAATAACCAATAATACCAGTAAGGGTTTCTAGCCTTATGTAGAATGGCAGATATTTTTGCTTAATTTAGCTATTTATCTCCTTCTTTGCTTTTTAAAGACTAGCGTAGATTATTCATGCTTTGCGGCAGAAATTTGCTCCACTAATCCCTAACGGCAATTGGTAGCGCTAGTATAAAGCAATCCGACAAGTGTGTCAATAGCCAATTTTAAACAAAATGTTAATAAATAAACAAGGTTAGCTTCCATTAACAAAAAATCCATTAACTAATGGATTTTTTGTCTATTTTTAGCTATTTTATTTTTTCTATTTCTTTTTCATCCTAATATCCTTGTCCACCACTGCTTCCTTGGCATTACCAAAATCCAAGACATCGGATTTAAATGGTTGGTAGGAGGGATGATTGGCAGTCAGGTAATAAACATTAGGACCGACCAAAAAGTTATATTGACCTTTGGAGTTGGCAACAGCGGTAGCCAGTAGTTTGTTGTATTGGTTATCAAAAATACGCAAGATGGTTTTATTAATGGCCTTCTTTGTATCTTGATCAAAAATAACGCCGTAAGATTTAGGCTTGTGAGTGGTGGCGATACGACGGAAGAAGATAAAAAGAAGAATATGGAAGACAACTACCAATAACACTAATTTGTTGGGAGAAATAATCAAGGAACCAAAGGAAAGAATAAGACCAAAATGGGCGATAAAAGCTTTGAACTTCTTAATCATATCAGCTCTTAATACTTCTTTATCTGTTTTGGTCGGGATGTTAGGGTCTAGAGGGATGTTTAGAGTCAAAGATGAGCTTTGATCAGTGGTACGAACCGGAGCGCCGTAGTAAAGATCGGCGTAGTCGTGATCTTTTATTTTTTGACCAAGAGTGGATGACGGAAAAACATAGTTAGGAGACTGAACTTTAATATAGTATTCCCCCGGATCAGCCAAAAAAGAATAACGACCATGGGAATCGGTAACAGCGGTAGCTACTAATTTATTAGTGACGTTATCATAAAGACGAACAATAGCTAAATCAATCGGTTTTTTGCTTAAACTGTTATAAATAACACCATATTTACGCTTACGGAAAAACAACAAGCGAAATGGTTCAGTGAAGATTAAGGCCAAGTTGGGAATCAACGACAAACTGGGTAGCGCCGCCAAAGCGTTGGCTGCAGTAATAGCGATAACCGCGGGAGTAGCAATAGAAACATTGGCTCGTTCCACTGCTTTGTTGTCTAAAACAGTTTTACTGATTGTTTGATAGGCATTGGTTTCGGCGATTTGACGCAAGACTGGAATAGATTCCATAACCTGATATTCCTCAGTCATCGGCCTTGCTTGTTCGGAAGATAAAAATCCGGCAATAGAGCTGACTATCTCCTGACCTTTAACGCTGACTTCACCGACAAAACCAGAGATAGCCGAAGTAACTTCAGAAACCGTTTGAGTAACAGTGGATTCTTGTTTACCTTCAGTAATCAACGGTTCTTCCGTTTCCGGTTCTTCTTGTTTTGGTTCTTCAATTATTGGTTCCTCAACTATTGGTTCTTCCGTTGAAACAACTGTTCCCGAACAAGAAGTATTACATCTTCCTTCTTGTCCGTTAATAGTGCCGTCATCACACTCTTCACCCGACTCTTTGACGCCGTTGCCGCAGACCGAAGCTTTTCTTTCTTCGATAGTACAAGCAGAAGAACAACCGTCACCGTCTACCAGATTGCCGTCATCGCAAGTTTCGCCGGTCACTTTATCAACGATGCCGTCACCGCAAATCGACAAATAGCAACCTTTATTAATTTTAAACTCATCAACCGATACTTGTAATCTGTTACCGGTGAACTGCACGTCCGAATCAAAATATGTGTAACAAACCCGCGGTAAATAGACAAGGTTCATTTGGTGAAATTTCAAACCGTCGACATAAAACGATAAACTGTTATTCTGCCGCTCAATAGCAAACTGACCGCTGGATGAGTTTAAACTGAAATCAGAGTAAGTGGGTATGCCGGGAGGGGCATAACCATTAAAAGTGGCTTGAGTGCGGTCGCTCTTTCTCAGTAACTCCATTCGCAACGACGTATTGTCGTCCTGACATAGCACGATTAATGCCCGCCAAGCGGCATAATATGGGTTACCCTCTTGGTTAAAGTTGGAAAAATTTATTTCAACTTTAAAATCATCCAAAACCGCTAAGCGTTTACCGCCGGACAGAGGTATCAGACCAAGATATTTGTTGTTCTGCGCCATATAGGTATTGGCCGCCGTTTTGTAAGAATAGTCTTTGGTCTGATTATATAGACTTAATAATTGTTCGTAATAAAGTGAATCACCGACTCCTTGCAAATCAAAAACATATTTACCATTAGTGGTTGTGTAATTAAGACTGGTAAAACGACCGGCGCTACGCCACTTACTGGTGCTTAACGGACTGGAATTAAAATCTTCGTAGAAACAAAATTCGGTCGAATCTTCGATAATGCAAGCAGAAGAACATCCGTCGCCGTTTGTTAAATTACCGTCATCGCAAGTCTCGCCCGCTTCCCTAATGGAGTTACCACAAACAGAAACTTCGGCCACCTCGCTATCGTCTTGAGTCGAACTACAGCCAGAATCGGGATTAGCGGATTGATAATCATAAGTGTTGTCTCCATCATTGTCTCGACCGTCTTGGCACTGGGATAAGGGCAAAAACTCGTCATTATCCGCAGGTGAAGAACAAGACAAATCGGCGGGAAGTTTCACACCGACGATAGTACAACCGCCGTGGTCACAACCGCCATCAGCATCGTTATCCAAACCGTCAGCGCATTGAGCTTTGATCGTAACGTTATTTTCATCACTATCAAAAACGGACAAACAACCAGGGTCTTCCGGCCAATCAATCAGTCCATCTTCGTCATTATCCAGACCGTCGGAACAAGCGGCAAGCGACGCGCCAATTTCACTTTCATCAAAAGCAGCAAAACAACCGTCATCCGCCGGATAATCTATCTTGCCGTCACTATCATTATCCAAACCATCAGCGCAAGCGGCTTTTATCGTATCGCTTTCGTTAGTATCAAAGATAGAAGAACAACCCGGGTCAGCCATATCAATCTTGCCATCTTTATCATTATCAATACCATCAGAACAGGCGGAAATAACTGGCGTGGTTTCGTCAATATCAAAAATAGAGGTACAGCCCATATCTGCCGGGTAATCGATCAAACCATCTTTATCGTTATCTAAACCGTCGGAGCAAGCCGGGTTGGGATTTTCAGAAGGATCAACCGCATTAGCGCAGCCAGGATCAACAGGAAAGTCCACATAACCATCATTATCATTATCCAAGCTGTCAGAGCATTCAGGTAAAGTAAGAGAATTGGTTTCATCGTTGTCATACTTGTCATAAACGCCGTTACTGTCCAAACAACCAAAATCTAAGGCGTCAATTTTGCCGTCACCGTCGTTGTCGACACGATCAGAGCAGGCCGGATCATTGGCCTCGTTGTTATCACTAGCTGAAGCACAACCAGGATCATCAAGATAGTCAGTATACCCATCACCATCATCGTCGGTGCCATTGGAACAAGCCGACGAAGTCACTGGGGCTGGTCCGCTAGAAGCGATGGTTAGCTCAACCTGCTGATTCTTAGTGTTTAAATATGTAGCAGTAGTAGTACCGGTCTTACCACTGAGAGCGGCGGAGAAAATAAAAGGGCTATCCAAATCTTCACCTTCAACAAGATCGTGACTTAGCGTAACGTAACTGGTAAGACCCGAGGCATCGGTAGTACCCATACTGCTGGCAGTACCACCGGCATTAGTAGCAGTGACAGTTGCCGCTACCGCGTCACCATCGACATCAATCACATGAACGCGAACTTGGTGATTGATGGTAACGTTATGGGTGGAGGTATAAGTGGTATAAGTAGTATTAATAACACTAAAACTGGAATCGCCAAAATCAGTAACAAAATCACTATTCAAAGAAGAGATTACCGAATCGGTAACAGTGCAACTAGCACCGGTCTCTGGACCGATACCAAAATAAATGCCATTGCCGTTGCCGGAAAAGGTGTCGTTGGTGATAGTATGAGCGGCGACAGAAAGATAATAACCATAATACAAATAAATTCCAGTGGCGTAGGTAAGCGTAGGATCAACACTAAAGACTATGCCAGGACCGGTTAGATTCAAAGTATATGACGAGGTGGCGCCATGGGCGACGAAAATATCATCCTGCCAGGTAACCGCTGTACAAGTGCCTACTCCCCAAGTATTACACTCTGTTTCAAAGGCGCCGGAAGAAGCAAAAGCGTCATCGCGGACAAAAAAAGCATAAAAAGCAGCGTCTATATCTATTAGAGAAAGATTAAAATTATGGACACCATCAGCCGTATCGCCCAAAGCCGTACTACCACTCAGCTCAATTAATTCTCCTCCACCCCCACCAGCATAAAAATATACTCCACTATATACATCACCATCATAGGTGGGACCAGGAGAGACTGCGGCCATAAAACCGCTGGAAGTCGTTGAACCATTATTGGAAATAGTATTGCCGGAGAAAGTAACCGCCTCTTCGCAACCATTAAGATTGACACCATAAAGAGCAGAACCACTGATGATATTATTAATGATGGAAATATCGGCTCCGCACCCACTAGTAGTAACTATCCCGGAATCAGTAGAATCAGTAATCTCATTACCCTGAATAGTAATGGCGGAAACACCAAGCGAATCAATATTAATAGCGATTTCGTTATTATCAAATATATTTTTAGCAGCACCAGATCCGCCGATGGTTACGTTGCTAATAGCGGTACCTAGAGCAATACCTGTTGGATTTGAATTAAAAGTATTACCGGCAATAGTCCCGCCGGTGATAGTGGTATTTTCATCAAACGTTACTCCAGCAAACTCATTAGACTCAAAAGTATTATTAGATATACTAACTTCACCGGAACAGTTAAGAAAAAAAATGCCGGCATCATTAGAACTGGAAGTATTGCCAGTGACAACTACTGTGTCATCGACATTATACAGCAACAGCCCATACGCCCCACTACCACTAATATCATTATTGGAAACGGTTAAATCAGAATCTGAATCCAAATTAAACACGCCTATACCCATTTCCTCATTATCAGGAACGCTAGCTCCAGCATTGGTTATTACATTACCATCGATAACTCCTGAAAGACTAGTGTAGCCGGCGCCGTTGACTCCAAATATTATGCCGTAACTTCCGGTGTTAGAAATAATATTATCAGAAACATCAAACCCGGTATAAGAGTTGTCGCTCGTCGTATTGACCCAGATACCATGACCTTCTCCGCCCGTAATAGTATTGCCGGTAATAACCATCGGAGACGCGTCATCTCCTGGGGAAATATATATGGAACCATTACCACCGGCATCTGCGGTAAGACCACATTCGGTAAGCTCATTATCAGTTACCGTATAGCCGGAAGCGCCATGAATAAATATGCCCGCCCCTATACCCGAACTAGTACAATCTATAGTGTTACCGTGAACCGTAACATTACTGCCGTTGATTTTCATCACCTGTTCTTCATTAGCTGGATCATTAATAGTAAAAGTATTATCGGAAATATTAATATTATCGTTAACAACCGCATTATCAGCAAAATTAATAATTCCGTCCACGCCGGTAAAAGTGTTATTGGTAATAGTAATATCATCATTGCCATTCTGGCCGCAACGAATAGACCCATTAGTAAATGTCATCTGAGTAAAAGAATAACCATCGTCGGTGGAAGGAAGTTTGATGCACTGTCTAGTACCGGGCGATCCGGCTAAACCGCAACCGGCTAGTGTTAAAGCCGTAGCCGAAGAACCGCCGGAACCAGAATCAAAATATAAAGGTGAAATACCAGCATCTCCGTTACCATTAATAGTCAAATTAGCCTCTCCCGGACCGGTGATACTTACCGGCGCAGAAATATTAAAACCGGTTCCCGCTAACATAGTAATGGTCCCCGTAATAGAAAAGGTAATTGCCGAGGTGCCACCGTCGGCATTGGCTTCTTGGATCGCCGCATAATAAGTGCAAGTTCCAACAGCGGTATGGCAAATACCGTCACCGGCATTGTCATCAAATTGAGAACCCGCGCTATCCACCACATAGTTAAAATCCGCCGCCTCAGCCTGTTTTTGACCAAAAATAAAAACTCCATAGTAGAAATGGAGCGTTAAAATAACAGCAACTACCAAAATTAGGGCGCCAAATACCTTTCCATGGCGTTTTATTTTTGTTTTGACCATAACTAAAAATAGGTTTTTATTTTTCTTATTTTAAGTATAGCATATTTTAGAGATCATTGCAACAATTTTTAAACAAAAAAATTGCCTCTTTAACAATCTTCTTTGGTCGGGCTGGCGGGACTTGAACCCGCGACCTCATGCACCCCATGCATGCGCGCTAGCCAACTACGCTACAGCCCGAAACCGCAACTTGTTAGTAACACTATTCTATATCCTTTCCCCTTTTTGTCAAACAAAAAATCGCTGTAAAAAGCGACCGAAAACCATGACTTCACTACTGACGCGGACCATAAGACGATCTGGCGTATAAATTACGCGCTGCCAGTCAAAGCAAAAATTCCTCCAAATCTGCACCTTGCAGTCCAATTGTTTTTCGAAGGAAACCTTACTCGACTATAGGCAATCAGGGTGCTCGCCATCTAAACCAAGGTTCAGACAGACGTTTGCTCCCATAAAAAATTGTTGACCCAGAACGTAAACAGTCCTTTAATCTTTTGTAAGAACGCCAGATAGTGAAGCTCAAATAAATTATAGCAAATACCTTTTAAGACAACAAATATATCTTTGTCAAGAGTATATTAAATAATAAAAAATGGAGGCATTTTACTTCTGATTATTTAAAATCAAAAGTTTGCCCCCATATTGAATTTACACGGTCGAAACCCTAACCAGGTTAGGGTCTGTGTCCGAACGGACCAAAACAACTTTTTGCCCGGCATAACGACCACCAGGTACAGACAGACTGCTCCGCTCTCCCGGTTTTAGAAACCGAGGGAATAACCCGACGTGCCGCCTGAGTTCTTTAAGATGGGCTGGACTCAATATTTTGAGCTGATTACAGCAAGGTTGACCGATCACCATTGCCAAAAAGTTTTGGGCGGCAGGAATGATAATTCCCTCAGCCGGAGCACCTTTGTCGTCCTGCTCCGATTCCCCCTCTCTCACAATCTCCGTTGCCATTTTCTCTCCTCTTTGGTGATGTTTTGTTCTGTTTTTTTTGAAAAAACACGCTTACTTAAAAAGAACGTGTTCACACCATAGCACGATTATTTATAAATATCAAGAAGCGGATGTAATACGGCATCCACTTCCCTGTAAAAAACTTTTTTATTCTACTCTTTTATTCCGTCCAAATTAACATCATAAAGCATTTGATCGCTGATCAATCTGTATTTCAAAATCTCTTCCGGCTTAAACCAGATAGCTATTTCCTTCTCTGCCTCTTCTGGACTGCCGGAGGCGTGTACCAGATTACGAATCGCTCTTTCGTCTACGTCTCCCATACCATAAGAATCAATGGTAAAGTCGCCACGAATAGTGCCGACATCGGAAGACAACGGCTCTGTACCACCGGTAATTTTACGAACAATACCAACTGCTTGATTACCCTGCCAAACCATCGCCACTACCGGACCGGAAACTAAATATTTTTTCAGACGACCAAGCACGGCTTCACCACACTCCAAAGCGTTACTAAACGGCGCGGACAACCTCTTTTTTTCATATGAGGCGATTGATTTCTCCCCTACCTTTCTCTTCCATTCCGGATCAACGATATAATGCGCTTCAACATCTTCTTCGTTCGGTATAAACATTTTAAGCGCTAATAGCTTTAAACCGCTTCTTTCGTAACGATGAATGATTTCGCCAATCAATGTTCTTTGTACTCCGTCTGGTTTAATGATAACCAGGGTTTTTTCCTCTTTTGGGTGTTCCATATGATTTTTCTTTTTAAAAAATTATTGGCTCTATTATAGCAAAATACGTCCTTTTGGCAAGGCGACAGGACATTACCGCCTGCTACCACACCAAAAACGGACCAACACGAATAATCGTTACAAAATAAAAACTGACGGCGATATAATTAATGTGACAACAAATGGTCTAATTTTCTTTCTCGCTTTTAATTTTTGTCATAAATTTTTACCCCATCGCTTATCAATACAATATCGCCGTCTTGGTCGGTACGAAAAATCCTGACCCCGCGTCTTTCCAATCTCTTGACGACTAAATTAGACGGATGACCAAACTTGTTGTTTTCACCGACGGAAATAACTGCTACTTTTGGTAAAACTGCCTGCAAAAAATTTTCACTACTGGAATAAAAACTGCCATGATGACCAACTTTTAAAACGTCACTTGATACATTTTTATTGCTTAACAAAATCACTTCTTCCGTCTCAATCCCGGCGTCGCCCATAAATAAAAATTCATTATCTTTATAAACCAGACGGCTAACTATAGAAATATCATTCAAATCTTTTTTGGAGTCATTTTTTTTACTTAAGGGAAATAATATTTCCATCTTTATTCCTTGTCCAAAATCAACCACCTGACCAGCGACAGCACTAGTGGTTTTAATATTTTTCTCCTTTATCTTTTGCCCTAGTTCCTTACCCGTTGCATTACCTACGGCAATATCAAGACCGCTAGCAATAATACTATTAACGCTATATTTATCCAAAACTGCGACTAGCCCACCCAGATGGTCTTGATGCGGATGTGTGAGTATTACCAAATCCAGACTACGGTCATAAAACGGCAAATGATTACCAAGGCAGCTCAAAACCGCATCCCCTGGTCCACCGTCAATAAGAACGTCTTGACCGGTAAAAGTTTTTATTAGCATTGCGTCGCCTTGACCGACGTCACAAAAAACCACTTCTATTTTTTTACTTGACCAACCAAAACGAAAAGATAAAAAAAATAGTACAACTAAAACCATCTCGAGCAACACTAACCACAAAATTATTTTTTTAATCTTTGGTAGCATAAAATTACTTTCTTCCAATAAAGCGCTACTAATAACAACAAATAGTAAACCACGACCGACCACAAGCCAATATTGATGTTTAAAGCCGCAAAATCCACTTTTCCAAAAAAATTAATTATGCCGACCATGTAGTACAAAAATAAATATACGAACCATGATAAAAATATTAACGATACCTTAATCGCCAAGCCTAGAGTAACTAAAATCAACCCGGTAATCATCACCACTGGTATTACTGGCAAAACTAAAACGTTTACTAACAGTGAAATAATAGAAATACTGTGAAAACTATAAACCATGAGAGGTAAAGTGCCAATCTGCGCGGCGATAGTAGAGGCAAGAGACTCGCGGATAGCGAAAGCCGATGGTATTTTTGCTTTTTCCAAAAATCTATTTACCAGATCACCAAATTTACCCAGCCCCCACATTGATAAAAAAGATAATTGAAAACCAGCGTCGTAAAATAATAACATCGGGTTAAGCGCCAGCATCACCGCGCCGGCTAAAGTAAGTGCCCAACCGGAGTTGTTAATTCTCCCGATTTGCGCCGCGGTCAGCCACAGTATACCCATTATCAACGCCCGTACCGCTGAAGCCGGCGCGCCAATCAAAAAAACAAAAGTTGATAAAAATACAACTATAAAATAATAAGCGGTTTTACGCCGCAGACCGACCGCCACCAAAAAATTAAGCATAATCGCCACCAATAAAGTAATATTCATTCCTGATACGGCCATAATATGCGTTGTTCCGGTTCGAGAAAAATTATCAGCCAGCGCCGCGGGTATTTTACCAGTATCACCAAAAATAATAGCGGTCAGTAGCGCCGAAGTCGGCGACGGCAATTGCCGATCAATTACCCTTATTGCCTTTTGTTTAAAAGCAAAAATTGCCTGCTTGATGCTGCTGCCCTGACCACGGGCAACGATGTTTATTTTGGGCTGATAACAAATAGAATAAATATCGGACTTAGCCAAATATTTATCGTAAGCAAAGCCCTCCTTGGCTTTTGGCGCGACAAGACGACAGCTAATCTGTAATAAATCACCATAATAATATCTAGGGTAAAGTTCTGTTGTAACCAAAACCTTTCCTTTCAAATTTTCTGGCTGTACGACCAATTTACCGGAGTCAATGTTGTATTTGGGGTCGTCCACCACTAATGCTTTAAAATCAAGCTTTTGACCATTGTAATAAATCACTTGTCGTGGCTCATTTTGCGGCAACCATAAATAATAACGAACAATCGCTATTATTAATAAAATAACCAGTAAATAAAATCTAAAACGCCTAGCTTCCATGCCGCTATTTTAACTCTCTAAAGATTAAATATTTCTAAAATACAAAAGACCCCGGATTTCCCGAGGTCTTTTTATTCTATCTATCTAGATTCTATTTATTGATGTAAGCCTTATAATCCGCGCTATTTCTCCAAGCAGAAGCCGGTATGGTCGGATGAACGGTTTTACCGCCAAACTTCACGCCTTGTTGGACTTCCTTTAATGTGTAGCCGCCATAAGTATAAGCATTTACATAAGCGTACCACCATTGCCCAGAAGTCTTTGTGGCTTTGCGGAACAAACTGTTGAAAGTAGCTCTGCCGAATTTATTTTCCAGGTTCGTAGCTAGGTATTTAGCCAGACCCTGCTCCACTGCCAGGGAAGCAACGCGAGCGTAGCCATAAGCGAAATTACCAGTTCTCAAAGATTCACTCTTTACCCCAGTAACAGTTGGCGTGGTAAATCCGGTGACAACTCCCAAAGCAGGGGTAGGAGCAACCACAACCACAGGCACTGACTCACCGGTAGTCGGACTAGTAGTGGTACTTGATCCACCACCGCCGCCACCGCCATTTTGACCAGCAGTGCTAGTCGCACCAGCTGCCAAAGAAGAAACGTTAGAAATATTGCTCCAGTTTCCCATGGAATCAACTGTATAAATAGCCATATAATAAGTAGTTCCTGCTGTTAAGCCACTGATAGTAGCATTAATCGTACCACTACCCTGAGTAGCAACGATCGCACTTAAACGGGACGTGCTATTGGCGTCTGTTGACGAAGTAGCCCAGTAAACCTTGTAATAAGCAAAATTATCAAGACTTGTTTCATCCATACAAGTGGTTACCGCAGTCCAACTGGCTCTTAATTCGCCGCTACTAGTAGTCGTGCTCAAAGCAAGATCGCTAACAGCTGACGGAAGAGAAGATCCATAACCATAGCCATAGCCCCAGGCATTATAGCCATAACCATAACCAACATATCCTTGTATTTGTGAATAAACAGTCGAAGAAATAGACGCGGCTAGAACTAGCAAAGCTGCTATTAAAAGCCCTTTTACAACGAAATTTTCGTTGCGAGATAAATTTTTGAATAATTGACCCATAATAAGGTTTTTTATTTTTTTCTTTATATTAAGTTAAATATTTTAAAACCAACTACTTGTTTAAAATTAGAGATATTTTTACTGGTTATTATTATACCAAAATAAATAGAAAAAGCCAACAATTCAATAAAAGCCAGTTATCCACAATTACTCAAACCTGGCACAGATCGGTCGCGCGCCCTGATATTTGATCCTTATTGCACCTGCCAAGTCCCATATAAAACCAATAATTAAGGCGTGATAGGCGTAAATTGCTAAAACAGCGCTTACCCCCTCTTTACCCAAAATCAAAAATATCGGTATCCCTATTAACAAAATTATACCTAATAGAAAAACCGGTCGGGCATCAATGTTGAATAAAATTCCTATAAACATCACCAATAAAATAAAAGTATTTAGAATCGACCAACTTGTCATAACCAGTATAATCAGAAACAACAAAATCATGGCGGCGATTTTGACTACAAAAAATCGGCTACCCTTCCAAATACTCAAAAGCAGCATTATTATCAACGACCACCGCTGCTGTATTCGTTTGGTAAAAGACATATTTGTCCCTTTATTAGAATCTTTCAACCTCGCCACTGCTTTTTTATAATTACCAATCCCTTCCGCAACTAATGGTTCTGTCTTACTAAAAATAAATCTTCTCAGAATAAATCTAAGCTTATCTTTGAAGTAAACAAAAAACCAAGTAAAAATAGATACTAAAATTAATACCAAGCCATAACCAGCCAATGACCGCGCACTGACCTCTGAACGAAATACGGTTATAACCTGTGAGACAATCAGTAACAAAATCCCAGCTACAAAACTAGTAGCGATCTCTTGTTGCCACAAAATAACATATGCCGAAAAAGCCAGAACCAACAAACCAACAATGGTAATGTCTTTATACAAACTAAAAATCACAACTAACAGCAAAATTATCAGCTTGACGCCAAAAATTATTTTTTCTTTATCTATTTTTTTCATCTTGCCATTTTAAATTTTTATAAATTTGAATCCTGTCTCTATCATAAACCAATTCTAAGTCCGGCGCCAATTTAACAAAATCATAATTAAAAAAATCCGACTCTTTTGCCCAAACAACATACTTAACGTTTATCGTATTCAACACTTCTCCTAAACCCCCGCCGTCTTTTTGAGTAAACCGCCCTTTGTTTTGCAATATGTTTTCTTCGACATATTTTGAATCAGCCCGATTATTTTGGTTATAAATATTTCCAAATTCAATATTGTCTCCGACTATAAATGGTTTATCAAAAAAGGCAGCGGCAGGATTTGTTACTACCTTGTTACAAGCAAAAGACAGATTGAGATACATGTGCCATGGCAGAAAAAGCGTCTGAAAATTTTCCTGATCAGAATTTAACAGCTCGTTAGACTCGTACCAACTGGCCGGATAAGAACCAACGCACATCTGGCGACCAAGCCCTAGCAATAATATCGGACTGTAGAACAAAGGAACGATCAGAAATATCACGGGCAAAACTTTTCTAAAAACTGACAATAAAAATAAAATCGGTTTCTTTGTTTTTAGTTGATTGGCTCTCCTGGCCAAATACTCAAGACCGCGGGCGGCTTTCTTTACCAAATCATCAACACCAAATGAAGCAAAATAGGTATAAGCTAAAATCAAGACCACTACCCATTTTTGCGGCTCCCTAAAACCTTTATAAAAAGAAAAGTTTTGGTATAACCACTGAGAAATCAGCGCAGAAAATGGATGCGCCACGCCGACAGCCATAAACAAAGCGACAACGGCACAAAAAAATATTGGGAGGGCAAGCCAAATATCTTCCGATAATCGTTCATCTTTTAGCTGAGCAACAGACGGGTTTGTCAATAATCTGAACTGATGATATTTCTTGATTAATTTCCAAAACAACAAACCAACGCCCCAAAAAACAAAAAATAATAACACTAGAAACAAAACAAACCAATAAGAGACTACTGTTTTTTGAGAAAAATAACGACCCTCTCTGTCACCCCAAAAACCATACATCGCTGCTGTGTTAACAAAAACCCCAAAGCGAGAGTCGGCATTGGTCTGAAAACCAAAGACGTCCCGCTGGTCAAAAGATGACAGAGCATTGTTGACGCTAGAATGGTTGACAAAAACCGGTAATAACCAATAACTATTTAAAAACAAAAATAATAGCAATAAAAAAACGGTTTGTTTTAAAAATTCAAACAAATAATTTCTGTTATAAATTGATTGAAAAAAACGAGTCAGCCACGTCGCGATAAAAACAAAAGAAAATATAAACAAAATATGGAGACTGACTGCTCCGCAAACCGTTAGGAGTAGCGCTAAATAAAACGTCTTTTTAATCAATGGTTGTTTCAAAAACCGCAAGCCAGCTAAAAATAACCACGGCAATAGAGCGTACCCTAACAAAAAACGAAACTGACCATAAGCTAAACGAGAATAAACTAACGGATTAAAGATAAACAACAAACCGGCAAAATATTTTGACCATTTAGTCGACGAAAACTTTCCGACAAAATAATGTGCACCGATGCCGGCTAAAAACAGAATGGCGAAGCAAATTATCTTTTGTATCACTGCCGCCGGAATAAACAGATTTAATAACCACAAAAAAACTAACCACGGGTACTCGAAAGAAACTGTGGATGGAAAATCAAAATGCGGAGCGGCGGTAAAGTCCAGAGCAAAAATATATCCGGGTTTAAATATCGGCAATAATATAAAAATAGACAGTGCGGCGTACTCTAAAAATATTATCCGCTCTCCCGCCGACCACCAACTAAACATGGCTTTTATGATTTTAATAATTTTATTTTTCATAATTTTTATTCCCTCGACCGTATTTTTTTGATCAAATAAAACAATATCAAACAAAATGACAGACCGGAAATCAAGCCACCGAGATAATAAATCCTTTGTGGCCAAAATTCAATAATGATTTCGAAATTCTGACACTTATCTCCTTGTTCAAGGCAGTCCGGTCGCTTAATCCACCAACCATTAGCATAACCATTGGCCAAAAAATGCTGGTGCTCGCCAAGCGAAGACCTAAAATATGTCTTGTAAAAAGGCGACGTAAGATTATTATTCTGCGTGGATCCGCCATATTCCTCGCTTACAAAATCAGCGTCTACCGGACCGCTTGATGACACTGGCGAAAAAGGCTTGCCCGAAAGTTCCCTTTGGCTTAAAAATACTTGAGGAAAGACATAAACCCTCCAAAAAGTATTAAAGTTTTCAGAAAAAACCAAAGAAAAATCGGTTACAGCTCCACTAACCATCACTTTATACTTTGTCGGGTTGATTTTTTTGAATGTTATTTTTGGCACCACCACTCCGCCTTCCACCACCTTTTTCTTGGCAACAAAAGTCATTTTATCCAAATCCTCGCTGGTCAGTCCGGTCAATAAAACACGATGATTGCCGGCAGCGAGACTTGCAGAACCGACAGATAAAACACTGCTTGTGCCGACATTGCTCCCAAAATCTAAATCGGAAAGCATGCTTGGTTTTTTGAGATAAACGAATCGATAGCCCTCCCCGGGTCTAGTTCCCGCTGGCACACTAACCACCACCCTTCTGGTCTTCATAGTCCCTATTTCAAAAGAATCGGGAAAAATTTCGACCCCCCAGTCTTCGCCCAGTTGCTGTCCATCCCGGAAACCGGCAAAAAATATTTTTGCTTCTGATGACGTTTTGTAGTCTTCGGGAAAATTTTCCGACAGCTGCGACCCGTAAAGATCTACCGCCCCAACATTTTGGATAAAACTCCAACCGACTATCGGACTATCAATACCCACATCATTAACGTCTAAAGGATAAATCTTTATCGACCGACGCCAGGACAAAGAAATCTTTTTGTCATTATCAAAGTAAACTCCACCACTTATTGCTTTAGTAAAAAATAATTGTTTCCCCGAATATTCATCGCCAAGACTAATACCAAAACCCGACGGGCATCCGGCACAGACCACAACTTGCGGCGAGATTGGTTTTTGAATCAAATAAAAATCATATTCTGCCTGCGCTGGTATATCTAGACTATAACCGTTAGTATCGGCTAGTCTTTTTGTTGCTATCAAATCCTTGTCTGAACTATCCAAACCATCTTTTATTTCGAACATCGACTCTTCCGTCACGTTTTTTTTGTTGAGTAAAACCGCCTGACTTGTCTCCAGGGGATCTTTGCTAGACGTATAACTAACTTTACGTGGGGCAAAAATTCTCTGCACGTAATAATCACCTTTAATCTGATAAAGATTCAACTTGCCAAAATTTTTTATAAACTCTATCCCCGGCTGCTCCGCTAAAATATTTTTTATCTGTTCCGGCGAATAAGAATCGGTGCCCGCCCTTTGCCACAGTAAATCGTCTTGCTGCAAGATATATTTAATATTAAAAACACCCAGTAATTCGGCAAGATCAACCCTGGTCTGCGGTTTAATGTAAGAAAAAAGACTATCAATCGTGTTATCGTACGGAGAATCTATTTTTAGATTGGGATAGCTGATAATCGGATTTGGTATAAGATAGTTGGCAACATATCCTCCGGTGCATATTCCCGACAACCATTTATAACAATGCCCATATCCTGCTTTGGGTAAAAGCAAAACTCTACCTTCAGGGTCGTTTTCTGTAAACCATTTGTTTGCTTGCTGCCAGTAGTCCGGCACTTGGACATGCATTGATTTTTCAGGTGTACCATACCAGGAAGCATCGGACAAAAATTTACCGGTCAGTATTGGCCAGGCAGCCGCAATTGGCAGTAACCCCAAAAACACAAGGATAATCAAAGCCATCGCTACCGCCCTTTGCCGGTTTTTTATCTTGGTTACAAACCACTTTTTTGCTCCATAATATATATCGGCGGCAGATAAACCATACAAAATCGAAAAACCAAATATCGTCAAAGGCATAAATTTGGAGTAAGGGTTGCGAAAAACCCAAAATCCAGGGATCTTTTCAAACAAAAAACCATAGACGACACCAAACGGTTCATTGGTCCCCTTGGCTAAAAATATTCCCAGCAAAAAAATCAGGGAGAAAAAAATAATCTTCTTGTCCCGCGGTCGAAAAATTAAAGCGAAAAATACCACTAGTGGAATTAGGTAGGTCAAGATTATAAGTAAAGGTTGATAATACAAATCACTGTACGGCACGTTTGAAAGCCCCGCGCCGGTTTTGATCCTAAAAGCCCAAAAACCCATCAATCTAAATACTTCAAACAAATAACTACGTTCGACAAAACTGATACTTTTTACAATTTCTCCTGCTTTGGAAGCAGCTTCAACAAAAGAAAAAGATATTATCAGCAACCACCAGGAGTTAACCGCCAGATATGCGACTACACTAGCCACGACTACTTTGAAAGCATGAACTATTTTAAAAAATTTAAAGTTGAAAGCAACAAAAAATAACAAATAAAGACCGAGGACCAGTGGTATAATACTAACTTCCGCCAGATTGGTGTTCGAAAAAAAGAGGAAAATAGATAACACGCTAATAGCCGCCGGATATTTGAAAGAAAATTTTTCTTGCTCCAAAGCCGAAATAAAGAACCAAAGCATCAGCGGCATGATTGCCAGCACCGGAGAAGCAACGGAGTTGAGCGGACTATTAATCAAAAACATATTGAAGCTATAGAGGATAGCGGCTAGCAGTCCGACGAGCTGATATTTAACCTCCTTTTTGTCTGCGCCAAAATATCTGATAACCAAATAATAAATCGATAGAGCCGGGGTAACGAAAATCAAAATAGTCCATAGCCTCTGGATATTAACCAAACTCAAACCGACCAGTTTTAATAAAGCCCAAAAAGCAGGCAATGGAAAAATATGACAAACCAAAAAATTTATTTCTCCAGCGCTTTTTAGCCCTGACCAGGTGTAAAGGGCATCGTGAAAAAGCTTTACCGGGTTAAGATACCAATCATTGTCGCCGCCGGCGATAAGCAGACCATCTCTAAACCAAACCAAGGGCAAAGAACCCAAAACTAAAATAAATAAAATCGGCCAATACTTTTTTATTTTTTCCAAGACAATCATCTTATTATTTTAAATCTAAAATATCTAAAATGCACTGATATGTTTCTTTGTTATTGATGATAGGCGCAATTTCAACCCGCCTTGGCGTATTATACAAAAATATTCCGTGATGTCCGCTACACTCCGGACCGTAACCGTGTACTCCTTTAACCTTAATGATTCCACCGTAAAAAGAAGGGAAAAAGGCAATGCCGGGCTGAAGTAAAAAAATCTCGTCAGCAAACTTTTTGTCTGCTATTCCTGAAGCCAAACGTTCTTGTTCACTTAAAACCCTGCCAAAATCCAAACCGCTTAAATATTTCAAAACCGCTTCTTTTGCCGCTTGTGATAAAAACCAAAACTTAACCATAGTCGTATCAACAAAATAAAAATAATCTCTACCGGCTTTTAAGCTGCCGATTCTTTCAAACTCCGGTCGGATAAATTTCTCAACCGAGCAAAAACCATGATCTGACAAAATAATAAGATTTGCTCCCGGATGCCGCTCTTGATATTTTTGCCAGATATTTTTCAGCTTATCATCAAGCCATTTTAGCTTAGCAAAATATTCGGCGCTCAAAAATCCGGCGTGACCGGCTCCATCCAGCTCGGTGAAATGAATAAAAAGATTATCGGCGTCAATATTTTGATAAAAAAGACCCACGCTTTCTTTGTCGGTATAGCAGCAAATGCTATGATCAAAAATTTTACCATTACTTAACTTTTCTATTTTCTTAAAAATAGTTTTTTCCCGCAGATCAGGACGTTGGATTTGTTTTCCCGCGTCGGTGAAAAAATATCGGTAGGCAAACGGCACGTTGTGAAACTTAAAACCACAATACCCTGTGACAAAACGTTTAAAAAGAGAAGAAAAGATACCGAGTTTATCAATAATTTTCAAAACCGGCATTAAAATACGAACGGTTTTATTTTGCAACCGTTGCGGCTCAAAAGCAAACTCACAAAACACACCGCTTTGATCTGGCACTAGTCCAGCAAACATCTCCAAATAAAGATTAAAACTATAGCCGATACCGGGAATACGACGACTTTTTTTGAGATTATTCAAAAAATCGGTCTGCGCCAGCTGATCGTAAGGAAAACCGTCGATGAAGATAACCAGATTAGCCATATTAAAAAACAATTCGATAAATAGTGAGCAGCTCCGCTTTAAGGAAATAAAAATCTTTTTTAAAGTCCCCTGTCAGAGAAAACTTTGTATTTTCGTAACTGAGTTGCTTGGTATATTTTGCCGCCAACTGCAAATACAAATCTGGTGATTCGCCATTTAGTTGTTTTTTGAGAGCAAAACAAAGCGCCAGATACGCCAAAACCAATTTCTTTTTTATCGGTCTAAAAGCTTTAAATAGAGAAAAAATCTTACCCGATAAAACAACTTGCTTGAGATAGCGCACCCGACAAGCCAGACTATAAACATCGAACCAGCTGTCATTAAAAATATCGGCTGATCTGTCTAAAACAGAAAAAACGTTCTCCTCATTTATCTCTGACTGGGACAGATTGTTTTTTTGAAGTAAAAGTCTCAGAACTAAAAACATGCCGCCCACCACTTCTTTGGCGTAATCAAAATACCCCTTATCAAAAGACACGTTTCTCTCGTTTTCCGCAAAGTGCATCGGAAATTTCATCCGACTGGAAAAATAATAATTGGAAAAAAATCTGTCCCCCAAAAATAAATAGTCCTCGTGGTGCGCTTCGACATATTTATACCTGTCATAACCGCTAGGTAACAAAATCCCTTTATTAAAAACAACCACCGCCATTAAATACTGATAAACATTTTTTAGTAACGCATAATAATCCTCTTTGTCACCAGGATTAAAACTAAAATCTTTCAAGAAAACCCTCAAGCGCATAAGCATAATATCGTTGACGGCTCTCAGATTAATGTTTTTTTCATCGATCTTCGGGATATTAGAAAGAATATTCAGATCACCGTACAAAACCTTACCGGCGTTTTTCAGCTCATAGATCAAAAGGTTTCTCTGATAAAACCGCATTAAACACTTTTTCTTAATAATAAAGTCGACATGAAAAAAACGGTTTTTTTGATGGTACTTTTCTTTTATCGCCACCAAATCGTTTCTTATTTTTTCTGCTGCCGCGCCGCTAACGCTACGGCGAACAAAGACAAAAAACTCCACATCGCTGTAGAGCTGATCACCAATAATAGTAATTTTACCCTTCGCGGTGCTACCATGAAGGACAACGGCGGCAAGATTGTCTTCACCGATATTACCAAGAAAAATATTCAAAGAATCCTGGATAATATCAATCAGAAAATCCGGATATTTATATTTTTCTATTTCCGAGAAAAAAAACTCTGTCATTTTATTTTTTTATTACTTTGGTTTCAAATTCTAACTCTTCAAATCCCCCCACCCAGTAACACCAAACTCGCTGACAGAAACCAATATTGAGGTTGGCGAAAAAATTAATTATCCGGGAAAGCGTATTGAGCGCAACCGAATGTTTGTTTGCTGGACGCAACCAGCTTAACTTGATTTTCTTTACTTCAAAGTAACAATCTCCGTAGTAATCATCTCCGTCATGAACAAAATAGCTGAAAAGCATCGTGCTAATCCCATTTTTGTGCCCCGGGTGCAGCCAGTTGCAAGAAAAATGCGGCGTCTTGATATAAAGCATCGCCCCGTCAGCACTGATTCGATATAGCTCTTCAATCACCCGAATCGGATCGTCCAAGTGTTCCAAAACATGGTCCATGATTACTTCGTTAACCGAAGAATCAGCAAAAGGATAAGGAAAGATATTTAAGTCATGAACAACATCAGCTTCTTTGACGTTGGGGTTATTATCAACATTAATAAAACCGGACAAATGTTTGTGCCCGCAACCAAAGTTTATTTTTTGCAGCTCTACCATATTATTTTTTTACTTTTTCAAAAAGTTTTTCCAGTTCTTTTGCCACAGCTGTCAGAGTAAATCTTTCCGAAACATTTTTGTAAGCCGCATCTTTCATCACTTGCCACTCGACGCGGTTATTAGCCTTTAGATCAAACATTTTTTTTATTGCCCCGCTAAAGGAATTCGCCTCGCCAAGCGGAGTAAGTAACCCGGTCGTGCCATTAACAACAATATCTTTAGTTCCGGGAATGTCGAAAGCCACTACTGGCAAACTTTTCGCTTGCGGCTCCAGACAATTATACGGAAACATTTCCCAACGTGACGGCACGATGCAAATATCAACTTGTCGATAAAGATTCGACATTTCCTTGACAAAACCAAGATATTTGACGTTACTAAATTTATTTATCAATTTATCTACAATATCCTGGCGCTGACCCGCTCCGGCAATCAATATTTCTATTCGCGAAAAGATTGGATCTTTAGATAGATTATCAATGATTTCCGACAAATAATCAATGCCTTTTTGTTCGGTAAAGCGTCCGGCGAATAAAATCTTAAAAGCGTCACTTTCGCCGGCAGTCGTCCTTTCCAAATCGTTTTCTTTTATTCCGTTTGGCACAAAGACAATTTTTCCCGGATCAAGCTTGAAACTTTCGACCAATTTATCTTTATAGGAATTGTTGATCACATGAACGGCGCCGCAAAGCTGCAAAACTTTTTGGTAAACGCGCGAAAAATACAAAAAATTATGAACTCGCGAATGAAAAGATTCTGCATTGGCTAAAAAAATAGCAGTGTGTAATCCAAGCACTACTTTGGCAAATCCCTTTTTGCCGATTAAACGTTTCAAATACCAAGAATCAATAAACTCGTTTTTGCAATAAATTACGTCGGCTTGGGCTAATAATTTTTTGATTTTCCTGCGTGCGGCGGAAAACGGCAACTGAAATAATAGCGGCATTTTGTAGCTATCAAATATTTTCAGATCTTCTTCCAGCTGGCGGGAAGTAATCCCATTTTGATGCAGTGGCGCTCCGATCAGACGAAAAATAAAATTTTCTATTTTTGGCCGAATCCGAACGTAAAAGTAATTATCACAAACAAAAAAAACATCCTGACCATCCCTTTTTAGCGCGGCAGCCGTCTCGACAAAATACTTTTCGGCGCCACCTTCGTAATCAAGCCGATTAAGATTAAAAAAACATATCCGCATATTAATCAAATTTTATTTCCTGACCTTCGATACAACGAAAACAAGCCGGCATCTGGTATTTCTTTCTGGCTAAACGAAAATATTTAAACTTTTTGTTATTCCAGATTTTTGTAAATTTGTCTTGCAAAATATTTCCTAGTATTAAATTTTGGCAAACCGTCACATCGCCGTTTGGTAAAACCACTGCCACCAGCCAAGGAGTAAGACAACGGCTTTTAGCCGGATACCGCCAGGAATAGAAACTATCAACGTCTCCCTCGTTTAACACCAGGTAAACCGGTATTTTGGATTTTTGCTTCGCGGTGCGATAAAACTCTTTTAATGCCGGGGCATCAACCGCTATCTTGCCGTCATTAACGGCTAAACCAATCACTTCTTGTCCGCCAGTGCCATGCGCGGCAATAAAATCATTTTGTTTTTTTTCAACTTCTGGTGAATAAAACATTAGATTACCAAAAGCCACTTCGTCAGTGCCAAGGTCGTTCGCTAAGTGCAAAACGTGCCAGTTATAATCCACCTTCTCACTGTTAGTGATACAAGAAATGCGAATATGCGGTGTGGCAACGCCTGCCTTTTTTCTAGCAAGCAAAAGATTGATAATTCCCCTGGTAGCGTTTTCATAAGCAAAAGTAAAACCGCGACGAGCATTGTGATACTCTGCTGGACCGTCGATAGAGGTAGAATAAAAATCAAGCCCGCTGGAAACTATTTTTGCCGTCAAATCTTCGTCCATCAAACTGCCGTTGGTGGTCAGCGCCGTTATCAACCCTTTGCTTTTGGCATATTTTATCGCCTCGATCAGATCAGGACGGAGTGTTGGCTCGCCACCGTTAAAATATATCGCTGGTTTAAACCAAGCGACTTGGTCAATTAGTTTCTTTATTTCCTCCAAGCTCATTTCTTTTTTGTCCGCGCAATCTTTGGTGTACAGCGGTGAAGCAGAAGAACAACCCGGACAACTAAAATTACAACGCCTAGTGATCAGTATGGTAATAATGTCTGGGGGAAAAGCGTGACCGGAGGCAAAATAATAATCTAGCGGAAAAATCCTTCGGGCGAACTGAAAACCGCGCCAGGGTATATTGCCCGGGTTGTTAACAATAGTTTTGATAATCTTTCCAATATTATCTTTCATTTTCTCCTAAAAATTTACGTTCGAGGTTTGGTGTTTTAATAGCAATGACAAAATGATGAGACGGCCATTTCACCAAACTATAAGGAATTTTTTTCCAAAGCCAGCGCAGATCAATATAGTTCCAAAAACCTTCGACGATAACGCGCGAGCCGGCGTCTTTGAGCAGCTGCTTAATCTGTTTCATAGTCAGAGGGTCTTCGATTGGCTGATCTTTGAGACCAAAAAATTTAATGAGCGGACGGCGTACTAATTCTAAACCATAAGGCAACTTGGCATGAACTGCTAAAATTTGAATTTTGGAAACCCTAACCATTTCTTGAATTGCTTTTTTTTGATCGGCGCAGTGTTCCAAAACACCAATACTTGTCGCTACTTCAAACTCATCGCTGGCAAACGGCAGTTCTTCGGCTGGCGCTTTCACTGTTTGCCGCGCGCCATTTTGCTGCGCTACTTTTAACGCTTCTTCGGAAAAATCAACCGCCACTGTTTCTGGAGAATACATTTCGATAAAACCATAGCCACAACCAATATCTACGCTTTTTTTACCCTTGACTAACGCGCCGACAACTTCATAGTACTCCGGCTCCTCGCTAAAGCCTTGATCTTTATGAAGTTCGTCGTAACCCTGACGGGAATCATCTATTCTGGACATAGAATATCAATTATTTTTTATTTCTTAGCTATTAATATGAAACGGTGAGCAAAAAACTTTCTGAGCGGCAGCTTTGTTCTCAGAAGTCTAAAAAGACTCAAATCATATACTTTGTTAAGTAGACGCGTGACCTCTTTGATTAGTCTGGGAAGATTTTGGCTTTTTATTGTCGAATAAAACCATCCTGGATCTTCATAACAATATATTTTAAAATCACTAAAATTTTTTTTGACCGCTTTTCTAAGTGAAAAATACGAAAATTCGTTTAAATGATATTTACCCCACTCTGTTTTTAGGTTAAAAACCTTTTGAGCGATAAAGTATTGCGGAGAAGATAAATATTTGTTTGGACCAGTAGATAAAATCAGCTCTCCACCATTTTTTAAAACTCTTTTTATTTCCCTTAAAACATCTTCCGCTTCTGGTAAATAGAGATGCTCGATAACTTCCAAAAAGAACACCTTGTCAAAATATTCGTCGGGATAAGGAATACTTTTGGCGTTGATCTTTTCTATCCTCACCCTCTCATTTGCCACAATATGCCCCCTTATTATCGCCAACGCTTCATCAGAATAATCCGCTAAAACAATTTCTCCTGCACTGCCTTGCAAAATATCACCCATCTCGCCGCGACCAGACCCTAAATCTAAAACCTTGTCGTTACTACTCAAAGCAACCAACCGCAAAATATCTTTAAATCTTTGATTTATTATTTTATTACGAAAATCGTACCGACCGGATTCTTTCTCCAAAAAATACTGCCGGTCATAAGATCCGATATTGCCGTCCGAATTGTTTAGTTCTTTGTTCATCGCTAAAGAATATTTATTGCATCAATATCTTTTTAGCGTGCTCTACCCAGGTGTTTTGTTTAGCCACTTCCCAGGCTGCATTACCCATTTTTGCCGCTAAAGCCGTATCTGCTACCAAATCGTTTATATAGCCGGCGTAAGCGTTGATATCCCCTTCGGTCGGAAAAAAACCCTGCGTACCGTGTTCAAAAATATTTGTTACCCCCGATCCTTTGGGGATAATGCTGGGACATCCGCAACCGGCCGCTTCTAAACACATCATGCCAAAAGCTTCGATAATCGGATGAACGAGGACAATCGCGCCGGAAAAAAGCTGTATCTTTTGCAGATCATCCACCCTATCAATCAGTCCTACCCTATCAACCAATCCTTCTTGCTTTATTTTATCAATAAACTCCAGACGATAATCTTCTTGCACCCAATTTCCGGCAACAATTAATTTTATATTTTTATCAACCAATATTTTTAAAACATCTAAAAGCAAGAAAGGATTTTTTCCGATATCCCATTTGGTTAGTGCTAATAGATATTGTTTTTTTTCTTCTGGTAACTTTTCCAGGGGATAGCAACCTGGATAAACGATTTTAGTTTTGTCCCGTCCGCCGATACCTTCGATATACTTTTTGTGCAAATCAGAACAAACAATAACCTCTTCGGCTTCTTTAATTATCTTTTTATCAAGTAGCAGGCTAAGAGGAAAAAGTATCGGTAAAAATAAACCAAGAAAACTGTTTTGATAAACTCTCGGCAAAATATACGATGCCGGGTCCCACAAAAAAACTTTGAAAGGAATATGACGGTCTTTCTTGAGAGATAGCGCAGCAAAACAATTGTATGTTTCGTGGACAATCAGCAAATCATACTCCTGATCTCTGATGACTTTTTTGGCGGTAAAAAAACTGCGCAGATGAAAAAATCTAAAAAAAGAAAAAAATGGAATTTTGAAATCTATCCGTGCCCACGCCGGCAGCTCACGAGAAATATAGCGTATCGGAATATCGCCGGCAAAATCATCAAATCGAAATTCCGGTCGCTCCTGCAAAATAACCAGCTCGGCATCATGACCAACGGCTCGCAAATTACGCACTTCTTCAAAAGCGGCAATACACACACCGCCTATCTGTACTACCTGTCCGATAAGAACCCCGATTTTCATATTGATTAAGATTTAATTAATTCAAAAAGCCTTTTTAACTTTTGCCCGGCGCCAACCGTACCTTGTCCGACCAGCAAACGGAAAAAATTATAGACCTGTCGCAACACCCAACGCGGGCTTTTTAGCTTATAACGCAACCACTCACCGCTAGCACTGCAATAACGCCACTCTACTTCCTCGTTGGTCAAATTTTCAAATTTAACTATCGAAGAAGTCGCCCCGTCGTAGTCCGACCAATCTTTGGCTAGTAACAAACCTTTTTCTTGAGATTCCTGGTAATACCTGGTACCCGGAAAAGGCGTATTAATAGAAAACTGCACGCTATCAACGTCCAATTCTTTAGCAAAATCCATGGTTTTTTTCATGCTCTCTTTAGTTTCTCCTGAAAGACCGAAAGTAAAAGTAGCATGAGTCTTAATATGCTTTTTGGCTAGTAGTCGCGCTACTTTTTTTATCTTTTCATGAACCACCGGCTTACAAATTTTTTTTAAAACCTCCGCATCTCCCGACTCAACGCCAAATTTCATACCAACACAACCAGCATCCGCCATCGCTTCCACCATTTCTTCGTCGGTGATCATGGCATCACCCATACACGACCAATGGATATTAAGACCACGATTTTTTATCTCTCGACAAAAATCTAAAACAAATTGCTTATTGCCGGTAAAAGTATCGTCGTCAAAATAAACTTCTTTGGCGCCGTATTTTTTCTGGCAGTCCTTCATTTCATCGACGATTCTTTTAACACCAAATGTACGATATTTGGCATTGTTGTACATTACTTGGTTCCAAAGACAAAAATTACAGCGAAAAGGACAACCTCTGGTGGCATGCATCTGTACTGCCGGCCGATATTGGCAAAATCCGTCCCAATACAAATCAATAGGGAAAAAACGACGAGCCGGCGGCGGCAGTTGATCAAGCGGATCAATCAGTTTTGGTGGATTATTTTTTATCTGCTCACCGGAACGCCAAACTAGCCCCGTAATATCATCAAAAGTCTTTCCTTGTACTAACCGTTCGACTAATTCAGTGAAGGACAGCTCGTATTCTTGAATAAAAATAAAATCTACAACTGGAGATTTTTTCATGGTTTCTTGAAAAAAAGTTGAAACATGAGGTCCGGCAAGAGCAATTTTTATTTTAGGTAAAAGTTTTTTTATTTTATTAACTAATACTAAGTCATGATTGATCGTCGGCGTTGAGGTTTCGAATAAAATTATATCAGGATTGTCTCGCACGATTTCTTGTAGAAACTCTTCCTCTGTTTTGTTTAGCGTCACCGCGTCGTTAACCACAATATCAAAACCTTTTTTTTCTAAAAGAGCGGCGGTATAGGCTAAATAAAAAGGAAACGGTAAATAGTCCGCTTTCTCCTCTTTTTTCTTTGTGACAGAAAATGGCCAGCGAGAGCCAGCACGGATAAAAAACTTTTCTTTGCCGTCACCCGAATCAACGCGGCAAGGAGGATTAGAAAGCAATACCTTCATTTATTTTTGATTATTTGAGTAGTAAAATCGCAAAACACTGCCTAGCGGACGTATTAGCGTCAAAAATCCAAAAATTAAGGTCAAAATCGTCAAAAGTGGAAACAAAACAACAAAAACCAGGCTCCTTATCACCTTAGAATTTATTTTATCTCGATAATACAATCGGCGCGATATGCTAGTAAATAATGATAAAACAATATTGAATGTCGTGCAACCCCGTTTTTTAAAAGAAAAGCCGTTTTTTTCAATCAACTTATTTAGCGTCTTAGCGCTAAAATGATACAAGTGAGTCGGGTCGTCAAAACTAAAGTACCCCTGCTTGGTGAGTTTAAAAACCGGACTAGATAAATTTGGCACTTCAACAACCAGCATACCATTTGGTTTAAGAATACGCCGTATTTCGGTGAGTAACCGGTCGGGATTCTCGATATGTTCCAAAACATGCCACAAAGTTACGACATCAAAATAGTTATCAGCAAATCCGCAATCTTCAAGATTTTTATTTAACACGACAGCATCGTTGCCTAATTTTTTAGTCGCCACCTCACAGGCAACAGCCGAGGTGTCAATACCGAAGGTTCGCCAACCATTTCTTTTCATACTATTTAAAAAATTTCCTTCCCCACAACCAATATCTAAAATCAACCCACCGGAACGATTTTTGCCGATTTCTATTGCCACCAGCCATTCTAAAAAAAGCACCAACATTTTTTCCAAAAAAGACGTCTGACGCTGATAGTATTCCCGATTATAATATAAAGCTGTTTCCTGCTGTGTCAGACCCACTGACTGAAAAATAAAACCACAGTTACGACAAACAACAATCCCTACCGGACGAGAAAAATCCGGTCTTTGGATTTCAAAAACATTGTCAAGCTGCGTTTGACCGCAAACTATGCATTTTTCTTTATTCATATTTCTTTAACGGTAATAATTTTTAGTTCTCCTTTTTTCCGCAAATAAACGGCGTAGTCAAAAACTTTTTTTATTATCTCTTTATCTTGCTGATAATAAAAATTTTCCGGGTGCAGCAACCAGACAAAACAGGCTTTTTTTCGCCGGGCAATATGCAGACCAAATTTAATCAACCAAAAACTAAGTGGCGTGCCTTCAAGAGATTGTTTAACTAAATTGACAATCGATTTTTCCGGCTGACTTATAACACTTGGAAAGAGTCCTTCTTTTATTCTGACAGTTTGAACGCTAAATTTTGGTAACTCCTCGAGATAAGCAACCTCGTTCCAAGGATAAGCATGGCTGCTAAATGCCAATCCTCTTTGGACAAAGGCTTCTTTCAATTTTTGCATCTCTTGAATAAAATCCTGTCGACTGATTTTGGAACAATGCGGATGGCTAAAAGTATGCGAAGCTATTTCGTGCCCCACTCCGGAATCGGTTAAGCCATCAATTAGATCACCAAAATAATTTAACGGCTCTTGTTCGTTTTTTAAAATAGTCTTCCCAGTACAAAACCACGTAATAGGCACATTGTACTGCCTAGTCAAAGCGATCATTTCCGTTATAGCACTTCGAGAGATTTCAGCATGTTTTAACGCAACGGCCTCTGGCTGCCAATTGCAAAAATCGACAGCGGTCTCTACATCAACGGTGATTACTAACCGCGATAAATCTCCCTCGATAACAAAAAAAGAACCTAAATACTCTAAGACATACTTGTACAACCAGATTAAATTTTTTACCATTCTCCTGGCACTATTCGACATATTGTTTTTTACATGCCACTGTCATACAACTACGGTAGGCTGGTATAACTTTTATTAACAACGAAAAAACTAAAAGCGGAAAAAACAAAAACCAATATTTTGTCCCCTTTTTATTGCCAAAATATTTTGCAGTCAGACCATGAAAAAAATCGAGTGGCAATTGAAATAACGGGAAACTTATATCAACAATCTCTAGTCCCTCTTTTTCAAAAAATCTTTTGATCGTTTTTGGGGAAAAAAAATAAATATGGCGAGGAGAATCAATACAAAACCAATCCCGCTGAGTTATCGTCAACTGACGACTGTCAACATTGGGAATACTAAAAACCATTATTCCATCATCTTTGATTATTTTTTTTATTTGGGCCAGCTCTTCGGCTAAATCGATCATCTGATGAAAAACATAATTTAGGATTATCACGTCAAAAAATTTTTCTTGATAAGTCGCGGCTTTAAGCGGACCACAATAAACATTTTCTATTCTTCTCTCAGCTTGGCGGCAAGCAACTGATGATATTTCTTGACCCCAAACCCGCCATCCCTTACTCGCTAAATATTCCAAAACTCTACCGGTGCCACACCCGACATCAAGAACGCTACCATATTTTTTATATTTTTTTATCAGCCGCAAAAAATTAGCCAATAAAAAATTGATAACAAAATTATTGAAAAAACTATCTTCTTCCGCCCAATAGTCATCCGGGTAAAACTTTTTCCACTCGTCTCCCTCGGGAATAACGGCTAAAAAAACCATATCGCATTGGATACATTTAACCAATTTAAAAACGCCCGCTTGACTATATCTAGCATCTCGGGTGTCTAAAAAATCTTCGTATTTACCCTCACCGCAGATCGGGCAAAATATTTTTTTCATCTTATATTAACTTAGAGTAAAGGTATCCGGATCTTCGGAGTTGAACACCTCCGTAGTATAAGCAAGGAGATACATTTCGTCTTCACCGATATTTTTAATGCTATGAAAAACGTTTGGCTCGATTTTTACTAACTGCAAATTATTTTCGTCCAAAATTACGTTTTCCTCCTGCCCGCTAGTCAAATTTTTTAGATAAAGCTCGGCTTTACCGCGAATGACACAATACCATTCATTTTTTCTTTTGTGGTAATGACCGCCTTTGGTAATCCCTGGTTTGGCGGTAGTAATCAAAAACTGACCGAATTCTTTTGGCTCGACATCTTCGGCGCGGATTATTTCAGCTAACCAGCCGCGATCATCAACTTTTTTCTCTAGATTTTTTATATTGACCATAAAAATTTTGCCTTAGATGCATTTTCTTTATATCGTCTTTCAGACTAATTTTATCCCAACCTAGTTCACTAAGCAACTTGGCGTTATTTAAAGAAGCGTTAACCGGACGTGGCGCTCGCAGTATGGCTAACGCAAAAGGGACCGGTCGTAAGCTGCTTTGATCCAGACCGAACTCATCAGCAACCATCTGCGCCCACTGATATTTAGACAAAATTTCATTGCAAGTAACATTATAAATTCCGATTTTATTTTTCTCCAGCAACTGCCATAAAACATCGGCCAGAGTTTCGGTAAAAACCGGCGTGCTGTATTGATCTTCAAACGGGGTAAACTCTTTACCTTGACTCAAAGCATTGATTACCGCTTCGGGAAAACAACTTTTTTGTAAAATATTCCAGCCATAGATGGTAGTGCGAATAATCAACCAGTCAGTTAAAATATTTCTCACCACTTCTTCGCCTTCCCATTTTGTTTTAGCATAGACGCTGAGAGGATTTGGCACATCTTCCTCGGTATAATTTCCTTTTTTGCCGTCAAAGACAAAATCAGTAGAAATATAAACCAGTTTGGCGCCAATCTCTTTGGTAGCTAAAGCAATATTTTCTGTTGCCATTACATTAACCGCACGCGCTTGCTCTGGGTTATCTTCACAATAGTCAACGTTAGTCATTGCCGCGGTGTGAACGATAATATCTGGACTTATTTTCTTTACCGCTTCAAGAGTTTTTTGCCCGTCGGTTAGATCAACGCTAACACTTTTTTCCTGATCGTAAGCCGGCAACTCACGCGACAAAAGATAAATGTCAGCTTTTTCCTGCCACGTAAAAAATAGGCTGCTACCCAGCATGCCGCTACCGCCAGTAATTAAAATTTTAGATCCAGCCTTCATTTTTTAGTAGCTCCCCAAGATCTTCTTTGCTTAGACGTTGAGTATTTTCCGAAGAATAGCGGAAAGATTTTTGCTGCGTCGGACCAGGGAGATTGTTTATTAACGAACCGTATTTAGCTTCTACATCGGGTAGTGATATCTGCGGCAAAATAACAAAGTAGTCGCCCTGATCAATACAGTGCAGTGACTCGGAAGGAGAAACCAGACTCTCATGAATCTTTTCTCCGGGACGGATTCCTTTTTCTACTACCTTTTGATTTTCATTTTTGCCGTGTCGGGCTAAGATAATTTCTGCCAAATCAGTGATGGTGTGCGCTGGCATTTTTTTGACAAACATTTCACCACCGACAGCATGCTCGGCTGCATAAAAAACTAGCTCTATTGATTGAGGTAAAGTAATAATAAAACGCGTCATTAGTCTGTCGGTAATCGGTAAATCCTTGCCTTCTTCGGCAAGCTGTTTAAATAGCGGCACTACTGACCCGCGAGAACCAAGCACGTTGCCATAACGAACGCCGGCAAAGACTGTTCTTTTGTTACCTTTTTCAAGGTTGGCCGAAACAAACAAACGCTCTTGCATTGCCTTACTGATACCCATGGCGTTGATCGGTTCGCACGCTTTGTCTGTTGAAATAGTTATCACCTTCTCAACGTCTTCTTGCAAAGCCGCTTCGATAACGTTGTGCGGACCAAGAATGTTGGTTTTGACTGCCTGGATAACATGATATTCGCAGGAAGGAACTTGTTTTAATGCCGCGGCGTTGAAAACTATATCAATTCCTCTCATTGCTGATCGTACTGACGCAGCATCGCGAACATCACCAATAACAAAAGTTAAAAACTTAACATCCGGATATTCCAAACGCATGTCGTGCTGCTTTTTTTCATCACGGGAAAAAACCCGTATCTCGGCCGGTTCGTAAGGAATCAAATCATTAACTATTTGATGGCCAAACGATCCCGTCCCCCCGGTAACTAGTATTCTTTTGCCTCTGAACATAAAATAAATTTATAATTGATTATTCCAATATTCTATATAATCTAAGCCCTCTGATAACTTAGCGACGTCTGCTTTTTTGCCATCAACACCATCCTGACCATATTTTATCAACCGAGGGATTTCTTCTTCGTTAAACAAATCAACTTCATCGCGACCTCGAGCTGTGGTCCTAAACCAATTCAAATCCGCTGGGGCATTGATGATTTTAACCATCTTGTCCATACCTTGTTTTTTAAGCTCCGCCAAAAAAGTCAAAAAAACTCTAATCTGGTGATATGGATTAGCTACTAAGATTATTTTGTGCCAATCATTATCTTTAACTAAACGCAAAACATTTACTGCCTGCTCCTTCGTATTCAAAGACGTAGGGTCTATAATGATTTGATCACGACTAATTCCAGATTGAACGAACACCTCGGCCATTTTTTGAGATGGAATATCCGTTGGCGCCTTATCAACGCCACCCGATAAAACTAGCTTGGGTGCATAATCACTCTGAACGATCCTTATACACTTTACATTGCGGTCGTCTGCTTCGCCCTCCAACCACACAGCAGCATCTGACTGCTCCAACGGTTGTTCTTTGATTAACTTATAAAGCCGAGAAATCTCCGAGTCCTCGTCAGTCGGATCATATTCAGGATAAGCCTTAGAACCTTTTTGTTCATTAAACATATAAAAATTATTTTAAAATTCCATCAATCGCTTGCATAATACGACTAGCATTTACCGCCCAGTCCCAACCATTTGCCCAGTCTAGAGCTTTAGCGCTGATCTTTTGATAAAGACTAACATCGTTTGCTAGACTGATAATCAATTCGGCATATTTATCCCGATCTCCAAGCGGCGCTTTGAGCATACCTTTAGGATAATATGTTTTGAAAGCCGGCAAATCATAACCAACTACCGGCAAACCGCAAGCCATGCCTTCGGCCGCACTCATGCCGCCGCTATCCCAGACCGAGGAATGTAAAAACATCTGACTTTCTTTCATCAAAATATATTTGTAGTCACCATCCACAAAACCAAAAAATACGACATTATTTTTTAATCCCAATTTTTCCGCTTTTTCTTTGGCTTCTTTTTCCTGTGGACCTTCTCCTACCACTGCTAGCTTGGCCTGCGGCATAACATCACAAACCTTTCTCCAGACATCAAGCAGCTCTAAAATTCCTTTGTGGCGATGCACCCGTCCCATAAAAATACCAAGATATTTTTTTCCTTCGGCTCTGATACTTTGAATATAATCAAGATTAACGCCGCCGCGGATCGATACTACCCGCTCGGCCGGCACTCCATCGCCTACAACAAAATCTCTGTCACCGTCATTGGTAACAAAAATCATCTGCGCTATTTTTTTACTGAGAAAATAAATTGGTTTCTGGGTAATAAAATGTAAAAAAGCTTTGACGTAAAATTTAGTCTGTTTGAAAGGATTCGGAGCAAACATAAATACCGAAGCAATCCAGAAACATTTGGGGTTAATGATTTTAAAAAGTAATCCCGATAAAGCATCCGGCCAAAAATCAGACGTTGACCAAACAATAACATTTTCAAATCCGCGCCAACTTTTTAGCGCATTCCATAAACCCCAAAAAACACCGACAAAGTATTGACCGAAAATCCCTAAAAAGCGAAAATTTTGTGCCGGCCAAGTGACATACCGAGCGCCCATCAAATCATTAGCCTGACAAATCTGCTTACCAACAGGAGAGGTAAAAACCGTAACCTGATGACCGGTTTTTACCCAATTTTTGGCTAATTCAATAAAAATTCTATTACCGCCGCTCATGCCCGGTTCTATCATGGTATTGGCTATTATGTAGATTTTCTTGGACATATTTTAGTTTTTACAGTCTACTCCCATTAACTTTTCTTGTAAAGATAGCCAAATTTTTCTCAATTTTCTAAATATCTTTAATTGACTTTCTTTTTTTTCGGCTAACAATAATCAATACTATAATAAAAACCAACCAGGCAACGACACTTGCGGTCAAGCTCCAATAAACTAGGCGCTGCGGCCAAAATTCTAAAATAATGGTAAAGTCCTCTTTTTGTTCCGGTCGCTCCACATACCAAGCATTAGCGTATTTATTAACCCAAAAGTGCTTATCATCGGCAATCGGCTGCAAACTCCACGTTTCGGCAATCTGACCAAAAAAACTATTAACCCGCTTTGTATCAGGTATTAAATAGGCTTTCCATTCATTATTAAAACTATCTGACAGTACCAAAAGAAAGTTACCTTGGGCATTACTAACTTCGACTCGATATTTTGTCGGGTTTATTCTTTCAAATTTTATGTCTGGTGCCGTTTTCAACGTCAGATTTTCCAATGATTCTTTTTTGCCGTCCAAAACCGCCGTAGCACTAAAATCAAAGGCTGAATCTTTACGGATCTGACCAAAGGTTTTCTCCGGATCCGTAGAAGTAAAAATCGCTATCTTGTCTTTTTCCAGTCTAGTGTTGACTAATTTCAAGGCTTGCAACCAATCGGAGCTTAGAGCGCAAAATGTCGGAACGTAGATACGAGGATAAAAATATTTATCCTCCAACAAATAAAAATCCAACTGACCAATATTCCGATCGAATTTTAAGCCGGCTATTTCTTCTTTTTCCAAATGCTTCACGGCCAGATCAAAAGTGACTTTCGGCATATTAAAATATTCTTTCGCCACGTCTTTTCTCACCATAGCATATTTAGTATTTAGCAGTCCCATCAATAATGCCGCGTTTTGCTCGTTAACCGTCTCGGCTGAAATTTCGTCCCAAATTTTTATTTCGATTCCGTTTTCATTCATCAAATGCGTTACCGATCGTAATAAAAGAGGATAGGCGGGATCAGCTCCATCGTAACCGTTATCCCAACGCAACGCGGTACCAAAAAAACCCGTCTCAGGCACAGGATAAATTCTAAAATTTTCCGGCTGCGTCGCCAGCCAGCCAGCCGCCTCTCGATAATAATCAGGAACGCCCACTAAAGCTGACCGAGAAATTAGTCCTTTTTCATGAAAAACATCTCCTTGCCAAAATGGATACTGATAAATAACAAACAATAAAACACAAATAACAACCAAAACTGTTTTGGCATTAGTTGCATTTATTTTCTTCTTTAACCACAAATAAATTTCGCTGAGAGTGTAGCCGATCAAGACAGCATAACCCAAGACAAGAAACGTGCCGAATTTCCCCATCGGATGACGAAAAGCACCAAACAAAGAAAACTTGTTTACTGCCCAAACATATAAGCCTCCAAACGGAGGTTGCGATCCCTTATACAAAAATAAAGCGGCAACTGAAAACAACAAAAAAAACACTAAACGCCTTTTTTCTTTTTTCTCTTCTTTAAATAAAAATAATAAACTTCCCAAAGCTAGCAGCGGAATAGTATAGCTAAGTATAGTAAAAAATATTTTGCCGTTATAGACCGGCGAATACGAATGAAAATAATCTCCTGGCGCATAAGAAAAATTATCATCAAAAGGCTGATAGCCAAAAAGTCTGACGGCATTAGACAAATGTGCCGTCACGCTCGCACCCCGAACCGTCTCGCCCAAACTGTGAGAATAAGCTGCATTTTTCAAAGCGGCTGAAGAAAAAGAAGAAATATCATAGACAAAAGGTACTAACCAATAAAGGTTTAGCAATAACCAAACGACCACCAATAAAGCTGTAAAAATACAAGCGACCCTGACCTTTTGCCGGTCACGACGATTAACAAACAAATAAAAAATAAAATAAGCAAAAATCGGCAACCAGACTAAAACCACATAAGAAGCGTTACTGTAAGCAATAGCGACTAAAAAATTGAGCAGAGAAAAAAGAAGCAAATAGATTATCACCTTCCCACCCTCTATCCCCCTAATAAAAAGGGTTAGCAACCATGGCAAAAAAGGATAAAAATAAATAATCTGGATACCCATGCCCCAAACCATAACTAGAGCATAAATATTAAACATATAAAAAAGAGCTGCTAACAGCCCTATTAAATAACGTCGTTCGCCGCGAAAAACAGTAGTTAACAAAACATAGACCCCCAAACCGCCGGAAACAAACAAAAAATAATAAGCCAACCGTTGGAATAAAAATAATGGCAGACCGATCTTTGCCCAAATAGCCAAACAAATTTGGTAAAAAATAAACGGCATCGCCTGTATTACCGGCGAGCCGGTATCTTCTCTGCTCCAAGTATAAAAATAGTTTTTAAAAGTTTCCAGAGGAGAAAAATTGAACCTCACGTCGCCATAACTAAAAATCAAATCGCCCTTAAACCAAGTAAAAACCGCCAAACCGGCCAAAACAACAATCAAAACCGGCCAAAAATGTTTGGACTGGAAAAGTCTTTTCATATTAAAAAACTGTTTTAGAAAATGAGAAACTAAGATGCTGCCGATTTAGTATGCCCGTGAATTAAAACATAAATTCCTAATCTGAATTGTTTCCAATCTTTAACCAACCGATCGGGGTGTTTGAAATAAGACCTGATGCGACGATACCACCAACCAGGATTGATAAAAAATTTACGATAAGCAAGTGTTCTGGCAGCCTCTAAATCTTTAATCGTCAAACCATCGGGAATATATTTTGGAAAAACTTCAAAAAAATTATTACCTAACTCGCCACGAATATATTGATCCAACAGATCGTTAGACATCTTACCTTCTTTGATGGCTAAATCATACAAACGGGACCCGGGAATGATCTGAGTAACATGCAAACCGATAAAATCAACTTTGGTCCTGACGCCGATATTGACCGTATCTTCTAAATCTTTTTTTGTTTCCGTAGGAAATCCGAGCATCAGGTAAAAATTTGACTGCATGCCATAACGACGGCAAAGTTTAACCGCCTCAAATAATTTTTCCTCTGGGACTCTTTTTTCGATTATTTCATTTCTCACTCGATTACTGCCGGATTCAACACCAAAAAATATTTCGCGACAACCTGATGCCGCTAATTTTTTAAAAAAAACATCGCTGGCGTCAGTTGCTCTCATCTGGACGGCAAACTGAACCTTTAGTTTTCGTGACATTATTTCTTCGCAAAACTCTATCGCTCTCTGCTGATTGGCTCCGATGGTATCGTCAACAAAATTAAACTTGCCGTTGCATAGTTTATAATCTCTTTCCATTTCGTCTACAATATTTTTTGCCGAACGATAGCGATAACGATCCCTAAATCCCGGCTTGGAACAAAAAATGCAGTGAAAAGGACAGCCTCGTGAAGCAATAATAGTTACTTCCGGATCATCTGCCTCTGTTTCATCGTGCGGACAAAAATATCTACCTCGCAAAAGATGTCTGGCGGGAAAAGGCAAATCATCAAGATTTTCTATAATTTTACCAAAATATTTTTTCTGCGGTATTTTACCAGCCAAAACAGTTTGAAGGACTTCGTAAAAAGTTACCTCCCCTTCCCCAACGACTTCAAAATCAAAAATTGGATAACGATCAATAAAACCCGGATCAACGCTCGTATGAATACCTCCGACGCCTATAAAAGGTCGCGGACCAAACCGCCCGCGAATGGCTTGCGCCATTTTGTAAGCAGTAGGAATACCCGGAGTCATAGCAGAAATACCGATAACCAAGGGTTTTTCTAATTCAATCTCTTTGAGGATATCAGCTAAATTGAGCTGTTCCGGAAAAGGATCAATTAGTCTGACCGAAACTCCGTATTTTTCTAAATAAGCAGCAATATATAAAAGACCCATCGGCGGATTAGAAGTCTGGTCGGCGACTATTCCTTCATCGCCATAAAATCCCATAGAAGCCTGAATTAAAACCACTTGTGCCATACTTTTAACGATTAAGTTGATTAAAACTTCAAGATTGTTTTTCCGCCGTGAAAATCAAATGCGAACCGCGAAAATTGAAAGGTAAAAAAATTCCTGTACCAGGAATCCAGCTTCCCCACTCTTTGATCGTTATTTTTTTAAACCCTGCTCGCATTAAAAGCGTTCTTAAAATATATTTATTAAAAGCAAAAAAGTGCTCATGACCATCCCATTTCGGCGCAACAAAATCGTTCATTCCGTCACCTAATAATTCCAAAAAAAAGAAATAACGCCAGGCAACGGCGTTCGGCACACTACCAATAAGCTGACCGCCGTCGCGCAATAAAAATTTTATATTATCCAGAGCTTGAAAAGGCTCTAATAAGTGTTCCAGGGTTTCCGCCAAAACTACTGCGTCAAATTTCAAATCGCCAAAAACCTCTCTCGACTTGTCATCACAAATTCCTTGCGGCAAAAATTTATTTTTTTCCCCGTTTTGGCTGCTGTTGGTACTACTCACTTCTAAACCGAAGTATTCCGTTCCTGCTGGTAAAAAATCTTGTAATAAATTTTCCCGGCAACCAATATCTAAAATTTTCCCGCCTGGTATCAACCGGGATATTTTTTTTATTCTGGTAATAGTAGCGCGATCTTGCCTTTTTGACATATTAAAGGTTTATTTGCCGACCCACCATGGCGACTTATGATGACAATTATACACACAATCAGCACAAATGTTAATACTCTTAAATTCTCCTTTTTGATGATAATAACGAAATTGCCGCAGCTTTTCTCCGCCCCAAACCTCGGCAACCGTCTGCTTGTTAATATCACCTAAAATTATTTTATTTTCGTAGTCGTTACAACAAAGCGGCACTGTGCCGTCCCAGCTGATTACCATGTCGGTCCAAATCAAACGACACGGATCACGTAGCCAATCTCGCTGTTTTATTTTTAGCTTATCAAAAAGGTCACCTGTCCAGTTATGGATGAAAGAAATAGAAATATGATCAACTGTTTTTTGCCATTTTTTGATATATTTTTTTACTTCTTGTTTGTTGTCGCCAGTCTCGACAAAACTCAAAACTATTTCTGGTTTTTTTGATCCCATTTCTTTTCTGATCCTGGCCAAGTCGAAAATATTTTTTTCTATTTTATCGAAGTTAAGAGCCGGACGAATCTTGCGAAAGGTTTCAGCTGTTGCTGCGTCAAAGCTGATATAGATCTCATCAATGCCGGCTTCGACAAGCGCTCTACTTCTTTCTTCGGTTAAAAGCGCGCCGTTGGTGTTAGTAGTCACTCTTTTGATACCGCGACTTTTGGCGTATTTTACTTTGGCGACAAACTCAGGGTCGAGCAGCGGCTCGCCAAAGCCATAGATGGTAACATAATCAATGCCTAGGCTAACACACTGATCGACAATTTTTTGAAAAAGCTCCATCGACATATTGCCGATTTTTCTTTTCATTGCCGGATGCGGGCAAAAAACACAGTTGGAATTGCATGCATTGGTGTTCTCAATCATCACCCGAAAAGGCACTCGCTGATATTTTCCCATTTTATTTTTTAGTAACCGCTGGTATTTCTGTTGATAAAAATAATTTTGATTAAAAAACCGCTGACGCAAAAACCATCCGGCAAGACGTTTGACCAGACGATTGTAAATAATAAAATTGTACGCCTTGGTAGCAAGAGACATAGCCAAAATTATTCGGTTATGTAGTAAGACTCTTCGATTGGTTTGGCGTGCGCCTCACCGAAATGTTCAAGCGCGTATTCTCGGCAATTTGCTTCCAGCGCCAAAAGTTTGTCTGGGTTATTGTAAAAATCCTCTAGCTGATTGGTAATGTTTTCCGCTGTTGGTTCTAGCAGCACCCCTACTTTTTCAGTAATCATTTCCGGCAGACAACCGGCGTTAGCCGCAATAATCGGCCGACCGCTAGACAATGTTTCCAAAACCACTCGAGCAAAACCTTCGGGATACTGCGACGGCACCACTACTACATTGCAAGCGCCAAAATATTCGGCCACTTCTTCTTGTTCTTTTTTGCCGGCAGCAATTACATTACCGGATATTCCCTCCGCTTTTTTCAAATCATCATACATTGGCCCATCGCCGATAAAAATAAAATTAATGTTTGGCAGTTTTTTTGCTACCTCAAGCAAAACACCGGCGCCCTTTTTCTCGATTAGGCGTCCAACAAAAAGCACAGTAAATTTATCGGTCAATTTTAACGTCGCTCGACATTCTTTTTTATCTCGCGGCTTAAAATTGTCCTGATCCACCCACTGGATATAAAGATCCAATCTTTTTTCTTCCAGGTCCAACTGTCGAATATCGTCACGCGATGCTTCAGCAAGACAAAATATTTTTTTGGCTGGAGCTAAAATAAACCGGCAAACTTTGGCTAGCCACCAGTCGGGACGAAAACCGTAGATTGCGTGCATGCTAACCACAAAACGGATATGAAAAATTTTCTGCATGAAGTTACTGATCAGCGCCGAAGTAAGCCCGTGAGCGTGAATTACTTCGTATTTGCGACGATTAAATAATAAAAAGAAAAACGTATAAACAAAAAGGATCGGTGTCAGATATAAAAATTGAAAAAACGGATGCTCTTCTAATTTATGAAAAAGATTATGACCAACCCAAGGAATACGGTGGATAATGAAACCTTCTCCTGGTTGCTCCCAGATCGGGGCCTTGGCTTTGGTGGTAAGCGGCTGATAAGTTAATACCGCCACGCGATAGTCTTGTTTAACTAAATATTTAGATAAATCGCGTAAATGAGTTTCCACTCCTCCGGTGTTTGGTTCGTAAAACGGCGACAAAATAATAATCCCTGATATTTTTTTGTTTCTGACCTCTTCGCTCGCTAAATCATTATAAACCGTAGATAACTCAAACGCGGCTTTTTTCCACGGCAAAATATTTTCTGCCACTTGCCGAGCGGCAAGACCCAGCTTCTGCGACTGTTCCTGATCGGATAGTAAAGTCAAAACATTATTAGCCATTGCGTCGGTATCTTGCGGCGCCGAGATCAAACCACAATTATATTTTTCCAAATAATATTTTACTTCGCCGACAGCATTGGAAACAACCGGCCTACCGGCGCAAAGATAGTCGCCCAGACGAATCGGAAAACGAGCAAACTCAATAGGATTGCTGTCCATGGGCAGCACTAAAACGTCAGCGGCGCTGAGGTACGCCGCAGCTTTTTCAATCGGCACAAAACCGCCAATAATAACATTGTCTTTTATTTTGGCAAAAAGGTCTTGCAGCGCTGGAGAGATTTCGGCATTGCCAAGTAGAATCAAAAAGGCATTACTGTTTTTCTTAACCACTTCGGCAAAAGCCGTCAGCATTAGGGCAAAACTCTCCAAATAAGTATTACCCATAGCTACTAAATATTTTTTGTCCAAAGCTAGTCCCAACTTTTGACGAACGACAGCTTTATCTAGCGACAGTATTTTTTCTGGGTCAGAACCATTAGGTATTTTGGCCGCGCGATCCATCAACCCGAGTTTATTTATCCTTTCACCCAGATATTCGGAAACATAAGTTATCCGATCGCCGAGTCGCGGGACAGAATTCTCAAACCAAGACAAAACCGGTTTGATCGGCCAGGCATGATAGTCGGCAAAACCACCGCCCCACAGGTCATCCCAATCGACAATCAATTTTTTGCCTCTTATTTTTTTGGCTACCCAAGCCGGAATACCGATTTGCGGTTGAGCGACGGTAAAGGCGTGACAAATGTCGTAAGATAAAGAAAAAATGTAAAAAATAGTCAGCGGCAAACGAAGTAAAAGCTGACCAGTAAGATAGCGGCTGTACTTGATCCGCGGTAGAGTAATAATAGTAAAGTTGTCGTTAATTTTCTGCCGACGAATCCGCAGATCAAAACTTTTTCCGCTGGCGCAAATCATGGTGATTTGGTAACCGATTTGCGACAAATATTTTCCCAAGAAAAAACAACGGTAATAAGTACCAACCTTTTCCTGGTTATGATTGAGAAATAATATTTTCATTTTTTTTCTTCTAAACTAAACCCTTTTCCTTCATCTCGGCAATGGCTTTATCCAGACTGTCTACCGCCTCGGCATCACGACTCCAAGCGATCAGATCAGCCATACCTTGCTCGAAAGAAATTTTTGGCTGCCAGCCCAATTTTTCTTTAGCCTTTGTCATGTCGGCAAAACAATGCCGCACATCGCCTTTGCGAAACTGGCTAGTTATTTCTGGTTTAACATCATTACCATAGAGTTTGGCCAAAATTTCCGCCACTTCTTTAATTGGTAAAGCCGTGCCGCTACCAACATTGAAAACTTCGTAGTCGGAGCTAGCACTATTCATCGCGGCAATATTAGCATCAGCAATATCGTAAACAGAAACAAAATCGCGTGTCTGAAGCCCGTCTTCATAGATCACCGGCGAGTTACCGTTTTTGATCCGACTCATAAAAATTGCCGCTACGCCGGTGTAAGGATTAGACAGGCTCTGTCTGGGACCATAGACATTAAAAAAACGAAGGGCAACAGTCGGAATATTATAAGTTCGACCGATGTTTGTTACCATATCTTCTTGAGCTTTTTTAGTCAAAGCGTAAATAGAATTGCAATATTGCACCGCTTTTTCATTGGTCGGTATCGGTTTGACTGTTCCGCCACAAAGCGGACAACGCGGTTCCCAATCGCCATCTACTACTTGCGAACGTAGCTCTGGTCTAACCGCGCCGCATTTGTCGCAATTATAAAGACCTTCGCCGTAGCTACTCATAGAAGCAGCGACAATCACTTTTCTTATCGGCAGTTTGTCGTTAACAATAATATCTAGCAAGTTAGCCGTACCGCCGACATTGGTATTCACATAATGATAAATCTGATATTGCGACTGTCCTACTCCGACTGCCGAAGCAAAGTGAAAGACCACATCTATTCCTGCAAGCGCTGCGGCAAGCGCCGCGCGGTCTAAAACATCACCTTTGATAAACTCGGCTTTGGGGTTCAGGTATTCAGGAATTTTACCTTGATGCACTTGTTCAGTCAGATTATCAAAAATTCTGACCTCGTGACCCTGCTCGATAAGACGGTCGACTAGATGAGAACCAATAAATCCGGCGCCGCCGGTAACTAAAATTTTCATAATTTTATAATTATTTTACATGTCTTTGAAAACATCTTCGATCATCGCCCGATTTTCTTTTACCCAAAAGACGAGCTTAGACACGCCTTGCTTCACATCAATCTGCGGTTGCCAGCCAAATACTTCTTTGGCTTTGCGCACGTCGCTAATATAGACCGGCTGATCTCCCGGTCGCCAATCGGCAAAAGAATAAGTGATTTTTTGACCAAGAAATTCTTCCAGATAACTAACTAGCTCAAGCAGCGACATGGTATAGCTAGCCCCGCCGCCGATATTGAAAATTTTTCCTTTGGTTTTTTCTATATTGTCCGTAGCACTAACAAAAGCTCTGACTAAATCATCAACAAAAAGCACATCGCGAACCTGCTTGCCGTCGCCGTAAATTTTCAACGGTTTACTAAGCAGCGAGGCAATAGTAAACCAAGCTACCCAGCCTTGGTCTTCCAAACCGAACTGATGCGTGCCATAAATACAAGATTGGCGGAAAACTACAGTGGGAATATCGTAGATTCTGGCATAGTCGCGGACATATTGGTCGCCGGTACCCTTGGAACAACCGTAAGGAGAATGAAAATCAAGCAAGCGATCTTCGGGAATACCAAGTGGATAATCGGCGTAACTGTAACGTTTTTCGTCATGAACTATTTTAACATCTTCCATGCCGCCATAAACTTTATTGGTGGAAGAAAAAATCACAATCGGTTTTCGAGCGGAAAGCCTGGCGGCCTCCAAAACGTTAAACGTGCCGAGCGCATTAATCTCAAAATCTTCTCTGGGATTTTTGACCGAAGTGGTAACTGCTACCTGCGCCGCTAAATGATAGACAACCTCGTTTTGCGCTACGGCTTCGTTAAGTTTGTCTAAATCATGACGAACATCAGCTTTTACCACCTTAATGTCCGGATAACTTGTTTGCAGCCATTTGAGATTGAGATCTGTTCCTCGGCGAGAAAAATTGTCTAGAATTGTAACGCTTTTACCGACAGAACACAGATAGCTAGCAATGTTAGAGCCAATAAAACCAGCACCGCCGATAATCAAATAATTTTGCATAAAAAAAGAAGCTCTTTATTTATCGTATATTAAGAATATGCTTATTTACCGTCAAAATCAAGATATCAACTACTGTCCGTACTTTTCTCGACTCATCTGCTCTTTATGCCACAAACTAAAGATTGTCCCCCAACCGTAAACCCAAAAAGTAATCCAACAAAACACCGGATGCAGAAACCAAACCCAATCACGCCGGCGGCAAAATCCGATTATGCTCTGAAAAATTAAAGGAAAAATCAAAAGACAATAAACAACAAATTTGACCAAACCAACGCGAGACTGACTTTTCCAGGGATAACTACGGTTACCCTTGTCTTTAAAATACAAATAATCTTTCACCCTCCTTTTTTGTTTACGGTAAAAAGTTTTTAGACTGCCGCCGAAAAGATGAATGATACCTACTTTTACTTTGGCAAATTTATTTTTGCCAGAAGCAACTAAATCGTAAATAATATCTATATCCATCAAATAGTCACCAACGTTTTGCAAATACTGCTTTCTAATCATCGTACCATTGGCGCCAATCGTCGGCATTTTCCCTGGTTCCAAAAAGACTTTCAGATAATCGTCTTGCTCTTCGACTTTAATTTGTAGTCCGTTCCATTTTTTACTTAAAAAGCTATAACGATCATAATTGCCCAAAAAATAACACAGAGGGTCGTTCATACCAATCAGGGCGCAGTAGCGCGTAATATAGTGATCCGTCGGACGATACGTATATTCTAACGGTTCACTGCCGATAATCTCCGGGTCGTCAAATGGCGCGACCATTTTTTCCAACCAATCGTTAGTCGGTAAAATATTGTCCGAATCTATTAGTGCGACAATATCGCCCTTGGCTTTTTTTACCGCCACGGCTTTGCCCGCTTCGCCGGTAGTCAGAGGATTATCAAAAATCAAGTTAGTATATTTATTGGCGATCTGTCTGGTTTTATCGGTCGATCCGGCATCAGCAATAATTATCTCAACTTTGTCCGCCGGATAATTTTGATTTTTTATCGCCGCTAAAGCCGCCTCCAGCGTTCTAGCCGAATTAAACGTCGGCATAACAATTGAAACAAATAACCGCTCCATAATAATTACTTATTGCGTTATTACTTCTTGTATCTGCTGCCTATCTACCATTAATATCTTACCGATTTTTTTATAATAAATAAGCAAAGCCAGTGTCGTCCCAATCATTACTACGTTCATTATCTGCACTATCTGCACGATACTATTATGAAACAACATTATCAACGTTACCTGCACTGCGACACCGACGGTTACAATGTATAGACATTTGGTTTTACCAATAGACAAAAAATATTGAGTTAAAAGATAAACCAAAGAATAAAAAAACATCGCCAGTCCAAACCAGCCAAGATACGGGGCGACTGCCAAAAATTTACTACCGATTAAAATTTTGATAACCAGTCCCGGGACGGAAAAAAATAAAAACAAAGCCGTTCCAGCTATTAAACTTACTAAAATAAAACCTTGATTCAAAATCTTCCTATGATTTTCGTTTTTAGTATGGGCTTCGGCTGTCAGTGGAAAAACCACCGTCGAGATGGTCATGGTTACAAAAAATACTATCCGACCAAGCACCGTCAATGCACTGTATTGCCCGGCCATACTCGGATCAAAAAAATGTTTGACCAACAAAACGTCAACATTATAAAAAAGATTGAGAAACAGAGTAATAAAAAGTGTCGGCAAAGAAAAAAGAAAAATTTCTTTATAATCAATTTTTGTTTCGTCGATTTTTTCCTTAAGCAAAAAACGTAATGGTTTGAAAACGAAGAGATAAGCGGTTAGAGCAGCGATACTGATTGCTCCGATTGCGCCATTAACGCCGAAAGCGAAATAAATAAAAGCAAAGGCTAAAATAATTTTGGTTAAAACTTCAATAACCATATTTATCGCCGTTGAAAAAAATTTTTGCAAACCGTTGAGAACTCCACGACCACAAGACAACAGCAGCGCCGTAATCATTATTGTTCCTAAAATTATCACGGGTAAAACTGAAGATAGTTGTAAAAATTTGGCAATCCACGGACTAAGAAAAAAAATAACAATAAAACAAATAAATCCGGCCAAGAGCAGCTTATGACTGAAAGCGGTAAATAATTTATGTACTTTATCAAGTCTTCCTTCGGCGCTGAATTGAGCAGAATATTTGATAATCACGGTCATAATCGTTCCAGCCGGTACGGAGATAATATAGAACAGAGCAATCAATGACTCCATCTCGCCATAAGCGTTAACAGTCAACATTCGAGCGGTTATTAAATGAAAAAGGTAGTTGCCGACCGCACAAATCATTGAACCAATAAAAAGAATAGAACTGTTACGCACTATCCTGTTGCTTGCTAAGGCCAAAATATATTTTTTCATTTTTTTTATTTTATTTTTTACTAAAGTCGGTCAAGTGACCAACTACCCTTATCGCCGCTCGAACCAGAAATTTAACATCGGCAAAACTACGAATACTGATGATTTTTTTAAACAAAAATTTTGGCGTGACAAATGATTTGTACAACCCCTGAGTCAATTCTTTAACATCAGTCGTAGTCAGCTCGGATTTCATTACTTGCTCGCGCTGATCAAAACGATCGTAATCGTCAAAATTCAGTAAATTGTTTTCCTTGCAATATTTATACAACGGAGTTCCCGGATAAGGTATAACAATCGTCGCCTGTAGCGTATCAACATAACCCTTTTTAAATAAACTTTTTGCCAGATCAACCGTTTTCTTGGCATCCGTTTTAGTCTCCCAAGGATAGCCGATCATCGCCGTAATGTGCGGCTCAAGTCCGGCTTCTTTGCACATTTTTAACCCCGGCTCTATTTCCTCGACCCGTAATCCTTTTTCTATTCGGTCTAAAGTTACTTGGTTAGCCGACTCCAGTCCAAATAAAATAAAACGAAAACCCGCCTCTTTCATCAACCACCAAAGAGCCGGATCTTTAATACCATTGATACGCATATTACAACTCATCACCACCTTTTTGCTGTAACCACGTTTAATCATGCCCTGACAAAAATCCTCCAGCCATTTACCGACGGGCAAACTACCGGAATCTTCCATAATTTCTTTGATTCCCAATTTTATCAAATTACCGACTTCGTCTAGAGCTTTTTCCGCGCTGCGAACGCGAAAATTTTTACCGGGAAAAATCGTTGTCCAAGAACAAAAAGTGCAGCGCCCCCACCAACAATCACGCCCACTCATCATATATGAACCGGGAGTGTATTTGAAATTTCCGTTTTGGTAAGCATAAAGACGGAAGCGCGTTAATTCGCGGTCGATCATCGGCAGTTCGTCTAAATTATGAACATGCGGATCGTACTCTCCGGTATTTTTTATTTCTTTACCGTCGCGGTACCAAATACCGCCGCCCAGTTTTTCCCGTTTTGCCAAATATCCGGCGATATTAGCTAAAATAAAATCATAATTACCGCCGGCAATCACAAAATCTACTGGACACTGTTCAAACGATTCTTGCGGCAAAGCGCTAACATGATCTCCCATCAGAACTATCTTGCCGCTCGGTATAACGTCTTTTATTTGCTTAATAATCTCCCAGTGTTTTTTAACCACTGGAGTTTTTGTTTCGATAGCAACCAACTCAGGATAAAAATGCAATAGTTTTTCTAACCATTTTTTATATTCCAAACCTTCGGCAATACCGTCATCCCATAAAACCTCATGACCTTGGGATTGCAAAAGCGTCGCGGCGTAAGCCGGAATCATCGGATAAATATAAGTTGGACTGTTAAACCACTGAAATTGCCGATTTTGGCTGAGTAGCGGCGTACCTTTTGGCGATTCCAGAGGCGGATAAGAAATAGAAATTCTCATGCTGTTACCTTAATTTGCTTTTTAAGTCTCTCGTAAAAATCAGACCTTGAATAAAACGAATGCCGTAGAAAATATGGGTAAAAAATATATAGTATAAAGAATTAAGCAATATCGACCAATTTTTCTCATATTTACTTATTTCCAGCAGGGCTTTAACCAAAATCAAAACATAAACCAGCCAACCTAGTATATATAGTTTTAAAAAAAATGGCGAGTATAAACTAAAAAGCGCTCCGACCAGTACAAACAAAAGAAAAAAACCGGGAAAGAAATATTTTAACTTCAAAGATGTCTGGGGAAATTTTTTGACAAAAAACCCACGATGAAGTCCATAATTGCCGATTTGTTTTAAGTGTCTGAAAAATCCATCTCGACGATGGTGAAAGCAAATCAAAGCCGGATCATAGAGTATTTTACCTTTAGCTTTTTTAATCAGATCAATACAAAGTTTAGTATCCTCGCCCGGCCAATAAACGCTATCGAAACCGCCGACAGCGGAAAAATCTGTTTTGCGCACTGACAGGTTAACACTCGGCCAGTCATCAACAAAATGTTTAACACCAACTGCAGCGTAACGTTCGGGAAATCCGCCCGACAGTTTACTCAAAAAAACAGCGCCGGAAACTTTTTGCCAAAAACCGTCGCTTGCCGGAGTAATAGCCGGACCGCCGACAGCCACGACCTCTGCCGACGAAAAATCGTCATCGAGTTTGTCCAAAAAATCCGCCTGCGGGTAAGCATCGTCATCAACAAAAACCAATATCTCGCTAGCGGCGTCATTTATCGCCAAGCTTCTTTTTTGCGCCGGACCGACATGTCCGGTGGCAATCTGCCTTGTCTTTAACCAGACGTCAGAAGTAGCGACATCCGGATAAATAATTATTTCGTAATCGTCGCGAGAAATTTTCAAAATAGCAGCAACGGTTTCCTGGATATAATCGTTAATTTCCTTTACCGGTATGATAAAGCTGTATTTAATCATAAAATAAATAAATTGAACTGCCTGCTAATTATCAAAGTTTTCTCTGCGGCGGACAATATATAGAGGCCGATGAGAAACCTCTTCATGAATATTGGCAATATACAGAGCGATCAATCCCAGGCAACAAAGAATGATGCCGACGAAAAAAATGATTAAAACCGCTAGCAAAGCCGTCCCGGTAAAGTTGAGGTTCCAAAGATTATTGAGAATATATTTGTCGGTAAAGATAAAAATTCCGGTTATTGCGGAAAAAATGGTGATAAAAACCCCAACATAGCCGGCCAATTTTAGCGGAAAAAGACTATGAGTAACGAAAGCCGATAAAGCCAGCTTGATTAGTTTAAAAAATCCATAGCTGGCTCTGCCCGAATAGCGCGCGTTGGCGGCAAAATAAATATAATCTTTTTTGAAACCGAGCCAAGCAATTAATCCACGGGTAATACGATTTTTTTCCGTAAAGCGGTTAAACTCTTTTATCACTTTACGGTCAAGCAGACGGTAGTCGGTTGAACGCGGCACCATTTCTGTCTCGCTAATCATACCGATAATTTTATAAAAAAGGATTGAACCGATTTTTTTTGTCAAACCTTCGTTTTTATTTTTTTCACGAACACCCACTACCACTTCGGCGCCTGCTTCCCATTTTTTGACAAACTCCGGTATTAACCCGATCGGATGCTGTAAATCGGCATCCATGATAATACAGGCATCTCCCTCGCAATTATTTACGCCGGCGGTTATAGCGAGCTCTTTACCAAAGTTACGAGAGAACTCTATCACTTTTACCGCCCGATCATTCGCAGCAAAACGCAAAACCATTTCGGTGCTGCCATCGGTACTGCCGTCGTCAACAAAAATAATTTCATAATTACAAGAACAAGAAATTTTGGCTAAAACATCTTTTAGGTCGCTGTATAATTTTTCGAGATTGCCTGCTTCATTGTAAAGAGGAATAACAATCGAAATTTGTTTTTGACTATCCATATTTTTTAGACATTAACTACACCTTTTCCGGAGAAGTCGTGTTTTGCTTTATCCAATTTTTTTTATCTACGAAATAAATAGCTGTTTCAAATAATCCGAATAAAGCGGCGCTGTAAATCAGATCTCCGGCTAAGCTGTTGCGAAAAAATGGCAAAGCTAAGGTGAAACAAGAAACCAGCCCCGCCCAAGTATGCGGATACCATTCAAAAAATCCCCAAACTGCGAAATTGGTTACCCCAAAAAACACCACCGAGGAAATAAGCGCTGCGGCACCAACCCCGTACCAGGTTTTGTGTTTTTTTAAAAACCAACCGATATAAAAAGCGATGGCAAAACCGACGTAGACCGAAGCCATCACCTGCCAGTCATAAAAACCAATAAAATAATCGCTGACCAACATCGCTCCCAAAGGCAAAATTATCGCCCAATGTTTTTTGGAATAACAACCAGCAAATAACGCCAAAGCAATGATCGGCGTAAAATTAAACGGATGATGAACTAAGCGCGAAGCAGCTGCCAAAATTATTATTGCCAAAACGACAAATATTTGCCAATTTTTTTTCATACTTTTTTTTAATTAAATTATTAAATTGTTAAAAATTTTTTATTACCTGGATAATCAGCTTCCTCACTTTATCGGCGTTTTCCGCCATCCGCTGCAAAATCATTTCAAAGCTTACCGGCTCAACATCCTCTTTCCAGCAGTCATAATCTGTTGCCATAGCAATTGATTGATAAGGAATGCCAAGCTCGTTAGCTAGTATCACTTCAGGTACTGTCGACATATTAACCACGTCAGCGCCCCAAGCGCGAAACATATGCGATTCGGCTTTGGTAGAAAAGCGCGGTCCTTCGATAGTTACCATCGTACCTTTATCGTGATAAGCAAAGCCAAGGTCTTTAGCTGCAGCTGAAAGTTTGTCGCGCAGTTCCCGACTAAACGGTTCGGCCATTGGCGTATGTACTACCCGATCTTCAAAAAAAGTCAGAATCCGATGTTTGGTGTTATCAATAAACTGATCGATAAAAACCAAGTCGCCCGGTTTAATTTCTTCGCGTAGCGAGCCGCAAGCAGTGGTTGCCAAAATATGGGTGCAGCCCTCTTCTTTGAGCGCCCAAATGTTGGCGCGAAAAGGAACGTGCGTTGGAGTAATAGTGTGATCTTTACCATGGCGTGAAGCCACCACTACATCAGTATTACCAATTTTACCAATAATCAAAGCACTGGCAGGCATACCATAAGGTGTCTCCACTTCTTTTTCTGTGGCGTTTTCTAGAATCTTTGGATCATCTAGACCACTACCACCGATAATGCCGATTTTCATATTTTATTTATTATTCTTAATTCATTCAACTATTATTTAAACCCCATAATTACATCTCCTCTAGACTCGCTGACAAATTTGTTATCTGGACGAATCTTTAATAATTCATTTTTCAACTCTTGTTCAAAATTGATTAATCTATTGCCAAAAAGCTCTTTTGCCGCATAGGAAGTCGAAAACTGCTCGGCTAAAACTTCGTCAACTGTTTTAGGACCTTTGGGCGTAGTATATCCAAACACCTTTATATTTTTAAAACCCGCTTCCTTTAAATAACCCTCGTAGGGCTTTTGTGAAACCAGAAATTTGCCATTTATAGTCATCCTTTCCGGTCCAAGATATTTTTTAATAATTTCAATTATTTTTTTCTCCCATTCTGTTGGTGCATAATTCCAAATACTCTTTCCTCCTAAAATAACAATTGCGCTATTATGTTTTAAAATTTTATGGCTTAAAGATAAAACTTTTTCTATATCAAACCAATGTAACGCTTTAGCAATTGTAATACAATCAAATCTGCCGATATCATCATTTAAGCTATTGGCGCTCTTTACGATCCAATTAATATTGTTAACACCTAATGCTTTGGCTCTTTTTTTCCCTTCATTTATCATTTCAATACTTATATCCACTGCAACTACTTCTTTAAAATACTTCGATAATGCGAAGGTTAATGTGCCGTCGCCACAGCCGATATCCAAAAGACGCCCTGACCCATCTAAATTTAATTTAGCAATTATTTTCTCAATTACTTCTTTAGGATATTCTCCGCGATATTTCGTATAACCTTTTGCCGCACTTTTAAACAAATCCATAAACAAGCTTTTTTATCATTATTAGATTACACTACCGCCTCATTATTATACTCCACCAAATAATTTACTCTTATTCCTTCAGCTTTCAACTTTTCCAGCCCTGGCAAAAACGACAGGTTTACCAAAACGCTAGCACCCACTACCTCTCCTCCAAGCTTTCGTACCAGCTCCACTGACGCCAGCATCGTGCCGCCGGTAGCAAGCAGATCGTCAACAATCAAAACCTTTTCCCCGGGTTTGATAGTATCTTCGTGCATGACTATCGTATCTGGACCATATTCTTTTTCGTAACTAGCTTCCACAGTTTTGTGGGGTAGTTTGCCTTTCTTGCGGACTAGAGATACTCCGGTGTTCATTTCTAGCGCCATTGGCGTTGCGAGCAAGAATCCGCGCGCGTCGATAGCTACTATCTTGTCGATTTTTTGTCCGCGATACGGCTCGATCATTTTGTCGATAGTATAACGTAGCGCCGCCGGATCTTCAAAAAGCGTAGTCACGTCGTAAAACAAAATACCCTCTTTTGGCCAATTGGGAATCTTGCGAATCTTTTCGTCTAGGTTCATAGGACGGTGGTTATAAATTAAGCGATAATGTTCCCTAGATACTAAATACTAAGACCTAGATACTAGCCGCTAGCGGCTAGCGGCTAGTATCTATCTAATCACTCCATTTTTCCTCAAATATATCTCCGCTTTTTCGATATCATCAGGATAACCTATCGGCAACCAGTAATCTGTTTTCACGATGCGGATCGGATGATCTTTGGCCACATTCACCAGTGTCTGCGGTAGGCCAAACTCTTTGCCGTCTTTGATCGAGACTAAATCGTAGTCAAAAAATGTCATGTCTAGTACATACAAACCGGTGTTGACCAAAAACTTATCTCCGGTCGGCAATTCTTTTTCGGTAATACCGATCAGATCTCCTTTGTCGTTTATTTCAAACGCCCCGTAATTTCTTTTTTCTTCGGCTGTCACTTCTTTGGCAAGTATACTTTGCTCGTACTCCAAACAGCGCGGAATATCGGCAGCAGAATATATATCATCTCCCATCAAAACCAGAAATCTGTCGTGCAATATATCCCGACATAAAGACAATGCGTGCCCTGTACCGAGCAGTTCTTGCTGCTCGACATAAACAACCTTTCTACCGTTGTAGTCTTGCCCGAAATATTCCTTGATCTGATCGCCGAGATAACCAACAACAATAATAATTTCGTCGATTTCTGCCGGCAACAAATCTATGGTGTAAGCAAGTATGGGTTTGCCTTGCACTCGGAGCATCGGTTTTGGTATTTCGTAAGTCAAAGGCTGCATACGTACGCCACGACCGGCGGCTAGTATCACTGCTTGCATAAAACTTAGACTTCTTTTCCGTTAGAACCGTTTATTTTTTGCGCCAGAAAAGACTTGGCTTTTTCATAGTCATAACGAATGAGCTCCAACGCCTGTTTTCTTCTTTTTTTACTGTCTTTGCCTTCATCAATATCCATTTTCAACAAATCCAAAACGCCTACCGCGTGAACAAAATAATCAAAAAGGTTGTGACGAAAAACTCCATCCTCTTTTCTTTTGGAATAAACCGCATTATAACGAGAAAAGATATCATTAAAACCATCTTTGATTTCACCACCCCCACTGTCACGATTGTTTTTCAGCCTCTCGACGGAATTTTTTATAAATAAGGAAAATTGTTTGGTAGGAGCAGTGATTTCTCTCTCAAAAAGGGAAATCAAATCTGACAATTCTTTTTCCGCTGCAGCCTGAAGCTCTATAAGCAAAGCCGCCTCTTCTTTAACTCCAGAACCGTCTGTTTTTCTTTGCTCTATTATTTCACCACCTTCCATCATATTAAACAACTATATTAATTAATTTACCCGGAACAAAAATTATTTTCTTTGGTGTTTTCCCTTCTAGCCATTTCTGTATTTTTTCGCTTGCTAGCACCAGCTCGGTTGCTTCTTTTTCCGTGATGTCTTTTGCTACTTCAATATTTTCTCTTAGTTTGCCGTTGACCTGAACGACTAAGCTAACAACGTCGTCAACAATCAGCTTCTCGTCATATTTCGGCCAAGGCCGCACAGTAATACTGTCAATGTGACCAAGCTTTTGCCACAACTCTTCGCAGATATGCGGAGCAAAAGGAGATAATATAGAAATGAGAAATTGAAAATTGGCGGCTGAAATACTTTCTTCCTTTTCCATTTCGTTAACCAAAATCATCATCGCCGAGATAGCGGTGTTGAACCTAAAGTTTTCAATATCTTCGGTAACCTTTTTAATCGTCTTATGAACCAATTTCTTAATTTCTAATTTCTCAATTTCCGTCTCCTTTACTTTATCTTGCAATTTCCATATCTTAACCAAAAATCTTCTAGCTCCAACCAACCCATCTGTACTCCAAGCGCAGGGTTGCGAAAAAGGTCCCATAAACATTTCGTAAACACGCATGGCGTCAGCGCCATAATCGCGGACGATATCGTTTGGGTTTATCACGTTGCCCCAACGCTTACTCATCTTGCGACCGTCTTCAGCTAGTATCAATCCAACGTGTTGCAATCTCTTAAACGGCTCATCATAATTTACCGCGCCAATATCATACAAAAATTTGTGCCAAAATCTAGCGTAAATCAAATGTCGTGTCGCGTGCTCAGCTCCACCAACGTAAAAATCAACCGGCGACCAATATTTTTCTTTTTTCTTGTCGACTAGCGCCGTATCATTGTGCGGATCGATATAACGTAAATAATACCAAGATGATCCAGCCCACTGTGGCATGGTGTTGGTTTCACGTTTAGCTGGTCCGCCGCACTCCGGGCAAGTGGTATTTACCCAGTCGGTAATATTAGCTAGCGGTGATTCACCCGTACCGGTTGGCTCGTAAAATCTTACATCAGGAAGCTCGACCGGCAAATCTTTTTCCGGTACTGCTACCCAGCCGCATTTGTCGCATTTGACGAGCGGAATCGGCTCGCCCCAATAACGCTGGCGAGAAAACACCCAATCGCGAAGTTTGTATTGGACGGTCAGTTTGCCGCCAACTTTTTTAGTAATTTTTTTCTTGGCTTCATCAACTTCCATACCATCAAATTCTCCTGAATTAACCAAACCACCTTTGCCGACATAAGCCCCATCCATGATCTCCGCCATTAATTCAGGAAACTTGATAAAACCCGCTTTTTGATTAAAATGACCGCAGTTAGAAAATATTCTAATTGCCGGATTTATTCCTTTATAATCATTCTGAACTTCCAACGGAATATATGGATCATTGTCTGACATACAAATAAACGGACTTTCGATTAAACTTTGCAAATTTTTCCAATCAATTTTCACTCCGTTAAAATCTTTAATTGCTTGAATGCCACTATCTGTTACACCAGCACTTTTTAACGCTTGCCAATTATCTTCACCTTGACTTGACCCAGTCGGCGCAACTAAAATTAACTTATTTATTTTCAAATTATTTTCTTCAACAAATTTACAAGCCACTGCAGCGCCCAAACTATGACCAATTACAATTATCTCACCAACTAATTTTTCTTTTAGACCAGCTAAAACCGACAACCATTCTTCCATTTTTGGTTCATCTGCATTTGGTAGATCTGGGACTAAAACCTCATAACCAATTTTTTGGGCATTATCTTTTAACCACGGAAACCAATTTTCATTAGAATTTCCGCATAGTCCATGAATAACCAAAATTGTTCCACGTTTATCTTTATCCTCATCTTTAATAACCGGAATGATCGGCAAGTTAAATTTCTTGGCAAATTCAAAATCTCTTTCATCGTGAGCTGGCACTGCCATGATAGCTCCCGTGCCGTAACTGGACAAAACATAGTCGGCAATAAAAATCGGCAGCTCGTCGCCATTAACCGGATTGATAGCTTTGATGCCTTTTAACTCAACGCCGGTTTTTTCTTTTTCCGCCTGGCGAGCTAGATCGGTTTTTTGCTTGGTCTTCTCGATATAAGCCACCACTTCATCTGCATTGGTTAAACCACCAATTAATTGGTGGTTTAACCACGCGTACTCCGGCGACACTGAGTTTAACCACGCGTACTCCGGCGACAATACTAAATAAGTTGCGCCATAGAGCGTGTCCGGTCGAGTAGTAAACACCTTAATCCTGTCGACTGACCCACCAATCGTAGTCATCCGATACTCGGATAAAAGTCTACCATCTTTTGGCAAACCCGCCTTGATCGGATTATTTTGTAAATAACTAATCACCTTATCAAAATCTACTTGGTTCTCTATCGTTTCGTATTCAAAACTTTTAGCCCATAAATGCTCCTCGCTTTGATCATACAAACGAGAACTAATACCTTTGAGGTTTTTAACAATCTTTTCCAAATCGTCTTTTTTTCCGCGTTTAACAAGCAGGTGTACGTGCTCTGGCATAACCGCGATATCTGCCACTTGATATTTTTTTTCCTTAACAATCTGCTCAAAAATATTGATTATTTTCTGAGCCTCACCTTGCTCTTCAAAAAATAAACCTCGGCTGTAAGTCGGGAAAGTAACAAAAAACCAAACGTCTCCGTCACCACTGTTAACCCACCAATTAATTGGTGGGTTATACTGCTGCTCACCATTATTTTTAATTTTAAATTCTATCTCTACCCCCTCCGACCTCCCAATCCAATTCCTCTGCATTTCTTTGATCGACTCTTCCCAGTCCGGCAATTTTTCCAAATCGTTTAGTAGTCGGTCGGCGTAATCGGTAATCTTTAGCACCCACTGTCGAATGGGTTTACGTTCTACTTCTGAACCGCAACGTTCGCAAAGACCGTTTTCCAGATCTTCGTTGGCTAGACCGGTTTTGCAAGATGGACACCAGTTGATCGGCTCGTATGATTCGTAAGCAAGACCTTTTTTGAACATCTGAATAAAAGCCCACTGCGTCCATTTGTAATACGCCGGGTCAGTAGTATTGATTTCTCTTTCCCAATCGTAAGTGAAACCGAGTATGGCTAGCTGATTTTTGAAAGTTTTGATATTTTCTTCTGTCGCCTGGCGCGGATGAACTTTGTTTTGGATAGCGTAGTTTTCTGCCGGCAAGCCAAAAGCGTCCCATCCCATGGGATGGAGCACATTGTAGCCCTGCATTGATTTAGCCCGACCAAAAATATCAGTAGCAATATATCCTTTGGGATGACCAACATGTAGTCCCACACCAGAGGGATAGGGAAACATATCCAAAATGTAAAACTTGGGTCTACCCTTGTCTTCTCGAGTGCGATAAATATTTTGCCCTGTCCAAACCTTCTGCCATTTCTTTTCTATTTCTTGGTGATTATATTCATTCATAAAATTATCTTAGGCTGCTTTTTCTTTAACTAATTTTTCGAAACGGTCACGCAGCTCTTCCAAATCGGCTTTTTTCATTTCTTCGCCAAATCCGGCAAATAGTTCTTCCTCTAGCGCTGCCAGATGTCTTACCACTCTCTGAAAACGATCACGGATTTTTTCTGTATCAACCTGGTTTTCACCAGGACGTAAAACCAAAGACATGATAAAAATCTTTTCATCAACTTTTGGGTCAGTGGGAACATCAACAAACTCCGCGTTAGACGGCACCACTCTTGGACCGGTAATTGACTCATCACTCCATGGTTCTTTTGCCATATTTTTGATAAATAAAAAAATAAATAGCTGTAGCTTAGTTATTTATGATTTTACTACCTATTTTAGCTTTTCGCAACCTGTTTGATCGGCCGAAAGCTGCGCCGATGAATCGGACAAAGTCCGTATTTTTGGATCATTTCTTGGTGGAGCGCCGTGCCGTAACCTTTGTGCAGGTCAAAACGATATTCTGGATATTGCTCTGCTAGGCGCATCATTATCTCATCACGATGAACCTTGGCGATAATCGAAGCCGCGGCAATAGAAATAGAAAGTTTGTCGCCCATTTTTACTACTTTAAAAGGCGTACGAAACTCAATCCGACCGACATAGTCGGTCAAGATAAAATCAGGCTTGGTGGCGAGGTTTTCTATCGCGCGCTTCATGGCGGTTTTGTTGCCCATTTGCAGACCAATGGCGTCGATCTCCTCGGAAGAAACTTCACCGGCCGACCAAGCAATACAGTTTTCCTTAATCCAAGGAGAAAGCTCTTCACGCTTTTTGGCCGTTAACATCTTGGAGTCACGAACAGCGTCGTTGCTAAAACTGGCGATATCCAAAATAACTGCGGCAGCGCAGAGCGGTCCAGCCCAAGGTCCACGACCAGCTTCGTCAATACCGGCGATCAGAGTGAAACCGTCAGCCAAGGCGATTTGTTCAAGTTTAAAAGTCGGGGTAATCATGGAAATTAGTATATAGTATATAGGGTTTTTGTAAATTTCCTCTATACTCTATACTATATAGTATATACTATATACTATATACTAATTAAAAACCCCCGCGTCATATGAAACGCGAGGGCGTTGGGTGATTGGTCAAAATGGCGGTGGTGATGGCACCTTTGGTGTGACAAAGAAAAGGACTGCTGCAAGGGCGCCGTAGAATACGGCCAAGAGAAAAAAAACCACCGGATTGTTGCCAAGCCCGAAGGTGACAAGAATCGCGCAAACGGCGCAAAGGACAGAAAGGATTACCGTCAACCAAATAGTCTCGTCACTCTTAGCCATGAACTCGTGCCACTTCCGCAAAAGAAAACTTTTCATTTGACTACTCCTTCTTTACGTAAAAGAACCTTTTGTCTTGATTTAACACCTTACTACGGAATCTATAGCTAGTCAATATAAAAACGAAGTATGCAGGGAACGGCATACAGGGGCTAAACTTAGTATACAAAAAACCGCGGCCTCCCGCAGTTTTTTTACTTTTTACTTTTTAATACCCTCTCGCCTTCATCGCCTCCACCACACGCTTGATTGCCAAAACAAAACTAGCAGTACGCAGATCAACTTTTTTTTCTTGAGAAATATCCCAAACAGCCGCAAATGAACTCTCCATAATCGGCTGCAGCTTACTAAACACTTCTTTTTCCGTCCAATAATAACCCTGCAAATTTTGCACCCACTCAAAGTATGAAACGGTCACGCCACCGGCGTTGGTCAAAACATCCGGGCAAACCACCACGCTTTTTTTAAACAACTTCACGTCAGCCTCGGGAGTAGTCGGTCCGTTAGCCACTTCCAGTACTACCGCGGCTTTAATCTTGCCGACATTTTTTAGGGTAATTTGATTTTCTAGCGCCGCCGGAACCACCACGTCCACTTTTTCTTCCAAAACTTTTTCACTTACTATTTTTTTGTACTTAGTTTTATTACTGCCCAGTTCACCATTATTTTCCTTGTAAACCACCACTTCTTTTGGATCAAAACCTTTAGCGTCCAGCGCCACTATTCCGCCGCGCGAATCGGCTATCGCCTTAATAACGTAACCGGCATCGTAAGCTAACCGCGCCAGATGGTAACCGGCGTTACCAAAACCCTGTATTGCCAAACTCGCTTTTTTGTTTAATCTAATTTTTTTAGCCAAACTCTGCAAAACATAAAAAGCTCCTTGCGCCGTAGCTGTGTCGCGACCTAGCGATCCGCCAACAGACAGAGGCTTGCCAGTAATCACTCCTGGCGCATGACAACCAACCAATTTTTCGTATTCATCCATCATCCAAGCCATGATCTGCGGCGTAGTGTAAACATCGGGCGCCGGCACATCAATATATGGACCAATATTTTTACCCAGTGCGCGAGCATAAGCGCGAGAAAGATTTTCTAGCTCAGTTGCTGACAATTTTTTGGGGTCGACTGTCACGCCGCCTTTGCCACCACCAAAAGGAATACCGACAACAGCGCACTTAATCGTCATCCAAAAAGACAATGCCTTTACTTCGTTCATGTCGGCTTTAGGATGAAAACGGATTCCACCTTTAAAAGGACCTCTGGCATCGTTGTATTGCACGCGATAACCTTCAAAAGTTTTTGTCGTGCCATTATCCATTTTTACCGGAAGAGAAAAATTGAACGCTCTTTTCGGCGATCGTAGTTTATCCAAAATCTCTGGCTCAAAATCCAAATATTTGGCAGCGACGTCAAGCTGCTTCATGGCGTTGGAAAATGCATTAGACATAATAGTAGGAAGTTAAAAGGTTAGGAGGTTAGGAGGTTAGGAGGTTAGGAGGATTTACCCCAAACTCTGGACTTTGGACTCTGGACTATCCACTACCAATCCGGCGTAACCGTTTTGGAGTTGTTTAAATATTTATAAGCTGACAACGCGGCTTTGGCACCCTCGCCGCCGGAAATAACAATTTGTTTATAAGTCGTATTGGTCACATCACCAGCGGCATAAACGCCGGGTCGAGAAGTTTCGGCCTTTTCATTGATTAATACATGTCCTTTTTCATCAATATCCACAAACCCTTTTAGCCAGTCGGTTTTAGTCACGTAACCGATTTCTAAAAACACGCCGTCGACCGCCAACTCAAAATCCGGCTTTTCATTTTTATTATTATGAACCAAAATTTTTTCTAATTTTTTATCCCCGATAAACCCTGTGATTTCACTGTTCAACATCACTTCGACATTGGCGTAACCACTAATCTTTTCTACTTCGACTGGATCAGCGGTGCTAAATTTGTCGCCGCGATGCGTGGCATAAACTTTGGTAGCGATTTTAGACAACTCGGTAATAGCTTCCATCGCGCTGTTACCACCGCCAACTACTGCCACGGTTTTTCCTTTATAAAGCGGCGCGTCACAAGTAGCACAGAAAGCGATACCGCGTCCTTTAAACTTTTCTTCTCCGGGAACATCTAGCCCTCGTGGTGTCAAACCAAAAGCCAGGACAACTGTTCGAGTCATAAATTCCCTGCCAGAAGTTTTGACTTTAAAAATACTGTCAACCGGCTCTATACCGACGACTTGATCAAAAATAAATTTACCGCCCAGCTTTTCCACCTGCAAACGAAATTTGTTTACCAACTCTGGACCGGAAATATTTTCAAAACCGGGGTAATTTTCTATATGGTTGGTAATCGCCATCTGACCGCCGAGGTCAGGGGTGATAATAACGGTATTTAATTGTTTACGCGCGGCATAAATAGCGGCAACGATACCAGCCGGACCGCCACCGACGATGACAACATCGTATTGATTTTCCATAAAAATAGTAATTAATGATTAATGATTAATGGTTAATGGTTAGCTTGCCTCGCCGAAGTCCGCGGCGGCGGACGTAGGCGGATGGTTAGAAAAATTTTCTAGATCCCAATCATCAACCACCAATCCGCAGCTACCAAATAAAGCAGTAGCAGTGTACTACTTTTAACCTTTTTTTTCAAGAAAATAAAAATCCGCCCGACTAGTGTATCGGGCGGATAGATTTTTAATCAACCGATCTTCCTTCGTAGTCGGACATGGTCCGACGAAAATCGAAGCCCCGAATTCCAGTTGAAAAACAACCAGTTTTTTCTACTCGTAGAAACAAGGGGTCGTTTTTCAACCCTGTTTGATGACAAAAACACTGATTGTTTGGATTGTACATACTCAGCGGCATACCGCAAAGAACGCACTTTCTGCCGGGTTTTGGCTCTTGCTTAACGCGGTTCATTTTCTCCCCTCCTCGCGTTATTTAAGTCGTCTCATTACTCCTTTTTTTCTTCCCATTGGTTTTTTTCCGGATCCCAAACCCGACCTTGATTCCAAAGACCACTGGAATTTCCCCCCGGAATACCAGAATATCTGTACCGTCTGTTGCCGCCGCGTCGCCAATCTTCTTTTTTTTCCTTACTGCCACTACCCATCGTCATGTTCATTTTAAACTGCAAAACATAAGCGCCGATAGTGACAAACCCCCAAATGCACCAGGGCAAAGAATAAAGAGCAATAAACAACCCCCAAGCAACCTTTCCTAAAATGTGAAAAAAGAATACGGTGATCATCAACCCCACAACAACCAGCCATCCCGCGAAAAGAACGCTGCGGACGCGTCCATCCGGTTCAATGTCTCTGTACATGTTAACGCCCTCCTTTTTTATTTAACTATATAACTTAGAATAATAACAGAAAAAAGTCAATATTTTAAAAACCCCATACTTGGTACGGGGTTTTGTTTTTTTTCAAAACTCATCAGGCGGAAATAACGCCTTTAGCCAATTTTTTGGCATCTTGTCTTGCGAAATGAGAAAATACTGATTGCAGGCACCGCAGCAAGTCCTTACTCCGCAAGCATCTACATCGTGACGAAAACCGGCACAACGACTGATGTCGCTAAAAGTCACGTCCAGATCGCTGTTGCAATGCGGACACGTTATTTGAATCACCGTTGTATCAGCGACAAGTCCTGCCTTATCTTCTCCATAAACACGGACTTTCATTCTATTTTACCCCCAACCGTTCTTTGATAAAATCGCCAATGACTCGCACTGCCTCTTTGTCCATGGCAGCAAAATCGCGGCCTATTTCAGACTCACGGTCAGAACCGGTTTTGGCGTTAACCGAACCGCATTTCTTGCATGTCTTGAAATCACGGCTCATCTGTTCCAGCTGTTCTTTGGTCTTGCCCAAACCGGTTTTCCAACCGGTCCAAAACCGGACATAGCCGCAATCTGGACAAACTGTTTTGTACGCTTCCATTGACCGCTCCTTTTTTTCAGGTTATTTGCAACTAGACAACGTCGAGAGACGATTTTGTGGCAACGCCGACAGCAGCGACGATGTCAGTAATAGCAGCCAGTGCACCAACTCCTTCATCGCCGCAAGCCAACTTTTTACTTACCGGTGGCACTACACACAGCTGAAAAATATTTTTCAAACTTTGCAAGTGCGTTGCGGTAAACGACGACTGCCACATCTTGGTATTCATAGCCGGTGCCAGCACAACTGGTTTGGCCGGATCCCAAGCGCGGACAATACAAGTCAGTAGATTGTCTGCTAGACCGTTTGCGATTTTGCCAAGCGTGTTAGCCGACAGCGGCGCGATTACCAGCACATCAGCCCAGTCGCGCAAGACAATATGCTCGATCGGCATATTTTTTTTGTAGTTGAGTCCGCGCCATTCGGCGGCATCGGTAACTACCGGCGCTCCGAGTTTGCTTGGAAACAATAGCTCGATTACCCGCGCTAACATCCTACCAAGTAAGCCAAGCTTGCTTGCTAGCAACGCTTTAACAAACTCGAGCTTGAGAGACCAGCTGAAATACAGCGAAGCAATAGTTGGAACAACGATCACCTCGCAACCTTCTGCTTTTAGCGCTGCCACAATTTGCCTGTCGAGCTTGGAAGCTACACTCCCAGTCAGCCCGAGTAAAACTTTATTTTTCGTCATACCAACCCGCCCTCCTTTCAATCGTCTCGCCGATTTTTTCCCGCGAAATTTTCTCTGCCGTATTATCAGACCCAATAGCATAGGCATATTGAGCGGCCCACTCCAGACAGTTGGCGATGATTAGGTCTGATGCCGAATCAGCTCGGCTCTGACGGGCGATATTGACTAGCTCTCCGTCGCCGATTCCCACCTGCAGTTTGAACTTGACCAGATAGCCGGCAAAACCCCAATCGGTCCGAATCTTGTCGATCAATTTTGCTGTCGGCACCATTTCCAGATACAGCTTGCCGTGCCGAGAAGAAACTTTTGTACCAGCGTCTAGTGGCAACAACTGACCTCCTACATCTTTCGTCAGTACTTGAGCGACCTGATAGTCGCTGACTGCGGCCGAATGAACGATCATGTCATATGCGCCGGCAGTGATCAGCTTTTTCATTGCGCTAGCCAGGTCGTTGAACGTCCGGAATTTCACCACCTGAATATTCCAGCCATTGCTGATCTCGCGGTAATCTTCAAGCAGCTCTGGATTTGAGGTGAGCAAAGTCACGCCGTGTCCTCGCTCTGCAAAATGTGCAGCAATAGCCGTTCCGGTTTTGCCCTTAAAGATATTGGAAATAACTCGCACCTGATCAATAGGCACTACTGTGGACCCGGCGGTAACCAAAATTCTTTTTCTTTCCATATTCCGTCTCCTTACCCTATATCCAACGCAAACAGCCTTGCGGCGTTACGCCAGTAGATTTTTTCCTTGTCTTCTTTACCTAGTCCCAGCCGTTCCACGAAATCAACCGTGTCGGCGTAAGACTGAATAGGAAAGTCTGTACCAAACATCACTCGATCGATGCCGGCTTGCCCTGACGAAATAAACATTTTGATTTGCGCCAACACTTCATCTTTGTATTCCTCAGTCGCTTCTTCTGTTCCCGAACGAAACTGTCCGGAAATATCCGTGTAGACGTTTGGCAATACTGCCATCACGTCATACAGCAACTCACTGAAGTAGGGATTGGCCAGATGTGCCAGCACAAAATTGACTTCGGGAAAGCGTGTCGCTGCTTCGATAATCTGCGACGGTCGCGCCAAATTTTGCCACTCGTCAATCGGGCAGACTTGACCGCAGCGACCGCGACCCTCTCCCCGATCTTTGACCGGGCAGCAGTGATGCAACTCACCGGTATGAACCGTCACCGGCAAACGATACTTTTCCGCGAGCTCATACAGTGGATCGATTCGTCGATCGGAAAGGTGAAAATTTTGATAACCGGGATAGAGCTTAATCCCGACGATCATTTTTTCTCGCGCCAAGAGGCTGATCTCCTGCAGACCGATGTGTAGACCGTCAGCAGTCATAGCGTTTAGACTGGCGCACATGGCAAAAAGTTTGCTTTCTCCGATTCGGCGCAGCAGATCCAAATTGTGCAGTCCCGTGCCTTTGGTCGGAAAATACGTTGCCATCAGGATGATTTTCCTGACGTCGTACTGCGCGGCCAATCCTTCCAGATCGGTCAGTGTGGCGGTTTTGGTATGTAAATCCCACAGATCGTGCGTAGTAGTATGGGTATGGACATCGATAATCATCGTTATCCTCCTTTTTGTTTGTTTCAATTTTTAATGTTCTTTTTCCACCTATATTTAACAGCTAAATACCAAAAGTGTTAATATGTGTTTATAACTATTGATAAACAAATAAATTTTTTATCTAATTTTAAATATATTTCATTACAAACAATCTTTGACAAAACCATCAATAACTAATATTATTATAATAGTCATTTCCAATTTCTTATTTCTCTTGACCCTAATCCCCAACTACCATCTACCAACTACCAATATGTCCCAAATCACCGACTCTCTAAAAAATCTAGGTCTGACGCAAACTGAAGTAAAGATATACCTCGCTGCTTTGAAATACTCGACGATCGGGGTAAATGAACTGGTCAAACAAACCAACGTTAACCGGACGACAATTTATCACGCCCTAGGCACTTTGACAGACAAGGGACTGGTCGGGAAAAAAATTTCCGGACAAAAAATACTTTTCACCGCCACCGACCCGAAAAACATCCAAAACCTGCTCCAAGAAAAAATTAGAATGCTAGAAAAACAAAAAGGTGAAATCTCCGCTATTATCCCGCTCCTGCTACAAAGCATGGAACAGCCGGAAAATAAAATCAGCGTCTATCACTATGAAGGGATCGAGGGCGTAAAAACAGTAATCGAAGACGCACTCTACTGCAAATCAAAACACTGGGATATTATTTCTCCCATTAAAAACTTTTTTTCTGAATTTGATAAAAATTACGCCAAATATTTCGTGGAAACCCGCCAAGCCAAAGGTATTACCAGCCGATCGCTCTGGGAATACCAAGAAAGTCAAAAACTAATGACCCCGCAACAGCTCCTGGAACGCAACCCTCGCGTCCTGCCGCCGGTAATGTACGGAAAATTTTCTTCAGTCATCGATATTTACGATGACAAAGTGCTGATTATTTCTTCACTCAAAGAACTGTCGGCAGTACTAATCCAATCAAAAGAATTTCACGATACCATGCTCGCGATATTTGAAGGATTGTGGTCCGTGTCTAGCGGGATAATATTAAAAAACTCCGCCCAATAAACGGAGTTTTAAAATATTCTAAAAACTTATTATATTATATTAACTTTTCCAACTTTTCTTTTAATTCCTCTTTTGTTCTCATCCCAGTCATGCGTTCGACTATTTGCCCGCCTTTAAAAATAATCAAGGTAGGAACAGACATAATTTCGTATTTCTGGGAAAATTCCGGCGCTTTGTCAACGTCCAGTTTGGCGATTTTTACTTTTTGGTCCTTCATCTCCTCGGCTAATTCATCAATCATCGGCCCCTGTATTTTGCACGGACCGCACCAAACGGCATAAAAATCTACAAGCACCGGCACGTCAGAGGCGAGTACTTCTGCCTCAAAATTTTTGTCATCTAATATAATCTCAGACATATAAATTATTAATTGTTAATCATTAATTATTTTACTTTTCTCTCTATCATTTCTTCCTGATAGACTTCCAGCGTATCACCAACAGCTACCTCAAATTTTCCTTCTAATTTAATACCACATTCAAAACCTTTCTCTACGTCTTTGACTATCTGCTTGGTGGTTTGTAACTCCAAAATTTTCAGTCGCGCTAAATCAAGATTCTCGCGCATCACGCGAACCTTGGCTCCGGTTTCTATCTTGCCAGACTTAACACGACCGCCAACCACTTGACCAACCTTATCTTTTCTAAATAACGCCAAAACTTCCACCTTGCCGATATCGTTTTCTTTAATCTCTACTTCAATCATAGCGTTTAGTTTTGTTCTTACCAAATCAAGCAACTCATAAATGATTTTATAGGTTTTTACCTCTACCTTTTTTTCATCCGCTATTTTATTAGCCAGTGGCGTAACCTGAACGTTAAAACCGAGTACCACGCCGTTGTCGCCTTCGGCACGCAAAACGTCGGATTCAACTATATTACCCAGCCCTTGAGAAACTATTTTATACTTTACACCATGCGGAATTTCTAGTTTAGCCAAAGATTCGACAATCGCTTCGGTCGAACCCAGTACATCGCTGCGCAAAACTATATTCAGAGTCTTTATCTTCTCCTCGTCTTCTTCGCTGGAATTTTCGGTTTGCGTTACTACGGCGCTAGAAACAGACGACGGTTTTTGCTTCTTTATCTTTTGTTCGTTTAGTTTTTTGACATCGGATACGACTTCTAATATATCACCGACCGCGGCTTCCGCCCGCCAACCTAAAATCTTGACCGGCATTCCCGGCGGAGCGGCAAAAACATCTTTGCCGATCCAATCTTTCATCGCCCGCACCCGACCGTAAAAAGCGCCATTAATAGACAAAATATCATTTACTTTTAAAGTACCGGTTTGCACTAACAATGTTGCCACGGCTCCTTCGCCGGCATCTTTATGAGCTTCGATAATAGTACCGCATGCCGGACCGGTAGGATCGGCCATAGTTTTTTCTTTATTCAAATCCATAATCAACAAGATCATCTCCAGAAGTTGATTAATATTAGTTCCTTGTTTAGCGGAAATAGGCACACAAACAACTTTGCCGCCCCAATCTTCTGGCAATAAATTTCGCTGCGCCAAATCTTGTTTTACCTTTTCAATATTGGCATCTGGTTTATCGATTTTATTTATCGCCACGATAAAAGGCAAATTGAGCGCCTGTAAAATCTGAATTACTTCCACGGTTTGCGGTTTTATCGAATCATCGGCAGCTACTACAAGTATGGCGATATCGGCGACCTTGGCACCGCGGGAACGCATAGTAGTAAAAGCCTCGTGACCAGGAGTGTCGATAAAAGTGATCGCCCGTCCCTGAAAAATGGTTTGATACGCGCCGATGTGTTGAGTAATACCGCCGTGTTCCGTATCAATAACGTTTGTTTTACGAATAGCGTCGAGTAATTTAGTTTTGCCGTGATCGACGTGACCCATCACCACTACTACCGGCGGACGTGCTTGCAATTTTTCTTTATCAGCACTATCAAGGATATCTCTTATTCTTTTATCCTTATCGATATCAACGTCGGAAGCGACATCTTCCGACTTTTCTACCGTAAAACCAAAACCTTCCGCCACGATGGCAGCGGTGTCATAGTCTATTCTCTCATTAAGCGTTGCCAAGATTCCATTGTTCATCAGTTCGGCGATCACCTGATTGACCGGCACTTCCAATTTTTCCGCGAATTCACGGACAGTCATCACTGCCGACAGTTTTACCGGACCGCTGTCCTGCATTTTGAGCTTACGTTCTTCGATTAATTTTTGCTTGCGAATAGCCTCAAGCTTAGCCTGATGTTCACGATAAAAACGCGGCCATTCCCGTAAAATTTGCGACGCTACCCGCGGATCAACTTTTATCGCTCGCGCGCCAATATCAAAACCAAGCTGCGGCAAAAGTTCCAGTAGCTCTTTTGTTGTTACTCTTAGTTTTCGTGCTAGCTCAGTAACATTCATAACAAGTATTCAAAAGTTTACGTTATTTATGACAAAAAGTCAATTTGGAAATAAATGATTGAAGGCTAACGGCTGGAGATTAAAAATTACAAATCTTATATCATACATTCCGTCTTTTACCTGCCGCACCTTTACAAAAATCATTTTGTGCTATAATATAGTGAACTTATGTCTAATAGAGCCCAACGCGCCGGAGAAGTGCTGCGCGACAAATTAAGCGAAATCATAGCAAGAGAGATCGAATTGCCAAAAGATTCTTTGGTAACTGTTTTGCGCGCGCAAATATCTCCAAACCTGCGCTCCGCCAAAATCTGGATAACCGTCAGCCCCGAAGAAAATATTGGTATTGTTTATGGTAAGCTGCGCGATAGCGTCAAAGAATTGCGCCGTTTATTGGCTGCCAAACTGGATTGGCAATTTACCCCACTACTGTCTTTTCGCATTGACCGAGGAGCGATGGCGGCACAAGAAGTAGAAAGACTGCTTGAGCAAATCCGCCAGGAGAGTAAAAAATAAAAAAATATACCCCTCTCTATATTTTACGCTTACCCTTTCTACACTAATTTATGGTTGATCTATTTTTAGCCCAAAAAATTTTAGATAAAATATTGACTTCAAAAAAAATTTTGATTTTGGGGCACTCAATTCCCAAACCGGACGGAGATAGCCTCGGATCTTGTTTTGCTTTTGGTCATTATCTAAAAAGTATCACAAAAAATTTTACGATTTTCAATCTTTATCCCGTTCCTGCCAGCTTGAGTTATTTACCCGGAGTTAATTTTTTAAAAAACAACCCGGAAGAAATTTATACGAAAGAATACGATCTGGTCGTCATGGTTGATTTTGGTCAACTAAAAAATTCCGGCATCGAAGAAAAGCTACGTGAAATAAAAAAAACAGGAACAACTTTTATCAATATTGATCATCACCAAAACCCCGAACCGAATTTTTTTGATATCTCGCTGGTAATAACCGACGCTTCTTCTACTTGCGAAATAGTTTACAATCTTTTTGTACAAATGGGAATAATAATAACCAAAGATATCGCCACTTGCTTACTGACAGGACTGGTCACCGATACGGAAAATTTCACAAATCTAGGAACGACTTTTACCGCTTTACGTACCGGCGCTGAACTGCTTGGTTTTGGCGCACGACTGCAAGAAGTAACAATAAATACTTGGCAAAACAAAAAACTGCCTATTTTACATCTTTGGGGAATTGCCCTCCTGCGCCTAGAAGAAGACCCGCAAACAGGAATAGCCACCACTGCCATCACCCTTAAAGATTTAGAGGATAACAAAGTATCACCTGATGATTTTGCCGGCGTGGCAAATTTTTTAAACAACCTTGGTACGGCAAAAGCAGTAATCATTTTCAAAGAAGAAGATGGCGGTTTTGTCCGCGGCAGTCTGCGCACCACTCGTGATGACGTCGATGTGTCGGAAATCGCTCGTCAATATGGCGGCGGCGGGCACAAAAAATCCGCCGGATTTTTGGTACGGGGACGGATAGAAAAAGTAGAAGGCAAGGGCTGGAAAGTAACGGTTATTAATTAGATATTTAAACCTTCTTATACCCGTTTTCTTTTTATTATTTTCATAAATGCCAAAATTTTCAGTGTTTTCAGACAAAGCTAAAGTTCTTGAAAATTAACCGCATCAATGCTACCATTTATTCATCTCCCAAAAACAAAACTGGCTTTTTGGAATTAACTTCTTAAAATCTTAATTTATGAATTACCTTATCCCTACTGTTATTGAAAAATCCCAGTTCGGCGAACGCGCTTACGACATTTATTCTCGTTTGCTCAAAGACCGGATTATATTTTTAGGATCTCCTATTGACGATGTTGTCGCCAACATTGTCATCGCTCAATTCTTATTTTTGGACGCTGAAGACAGCAAAAAAGACATCAAGCTTTATATCAATTCCCCCGGAGGCAGCGTAACTGCCGGGCTGGCTATTTACGATACCATGCAGTATGTAAAATGTGACGTTGCCACTATTTGTGTTGGTCAGGCAGCTTCCATGGGAGCGACGCTACTTGCCGCTGGTACTAAAGGAAAAAGATACGCTCTGCCTAATTCGGAAATAATGATTCATCAAGTAATGGGCGGCGCCGAAGGACAAGCTGCTGATGTCAAAATCCGCGCTGAAAGAATTATCAAGGTTCACGAAAAAATGAATAAGCTGCTAGCCAAACATACCGGCCAGCCGGTTGTTAAAATAGAAAAAGACGGCGATCGTGATTTCTTCATGGACGCAGAAGAAGCTAAAAAATACGGCATTATCGATAAAATTATTATCAATAGCAAATAATTTTTGTTTACGCGGAAAAATTACGGTCTAAAACAACCTAACTTCTATAAACTAAATAAAAATACCTCGCTTATCGCGGGGTATTTTTTAAAAAATATTTTCTATATTTTATACGGCTGCCGGAGTATTGCTGGAAGACTTGAGCGTTTCTTTCAAAACCTTACCGGCTTTAAATTTGACTACTTTAGTCGGAGGAATGGTAATAGAAGTTTTCGATCTCGGATTAATGCCTTCGCGACCTTTACGAACGCGAGCGGAAAAAGTACCAAAACCAGTAAGAGTAACTTCACCGCCGTCTTTAATAGTGTCCATTATAGTTTGCATCAGGGCGTCAACCAAATCCTCGGCCTGTTTTTTTGAGACGTTGGCTTTTTGCGCTAGGGTTTCGATTAGAGTAGCTTTGTTCATATGGTTTTTCTTGTGGTTAAATTTATTCTAATTTTACCTCTTTTATTATACTATACGACAATTTCCTTGTCTAACCGTTTTATTTTACGTGTCAAGCCTTTGGCGGTATCGATTTCCAGATAGACAAAATTAGCCAGGCAGATGCCGTTTTCCGATATTTCAAAACGTGAACTGCGTTCTTTGTTCATATAAGCATCAAGTATCGGTTCAATCTGTCCGCCCAAGATAGAATTTTTATCTCCCACCATACCGACGTCGGTAATATAACCGGTGCCTTTTGGCAAAATTTTCATATCGGCGGTAGGAATATGGGTGTGAGTACCAAGAACCGCCGATACCTCGCCGTCAAATTGCCGACCTAGGGCAACTTTTTCCGAAGTGGCTTCAGCGTGAAAATCAACGATGACCATTTTAACCTTTTTTGGTTTGGCGTTAGCTAAAATATCCGCTAATTTGGTGAAAGGATTAGTCGGTACCGGTTCATCCTTGATAAACAATTGACCCAGAAGATTAACTATCATTATCGGACCCTTGGCGGTTTCGATTATCTTGTAACCCTTACCCGGAGTTTTGTGTGCATAATTTGCCGGACGGATAATCGGAATATCTTCGTCGAGCATTTCTACTCCTTCTGGTTTTTTGAATATGTGATTTCCCGAAGTAGCAAAATCAATACCGCTTTCAATCAGCTCGTTCCAGGTTTTACGAGTAATACCTTTGCCGTGAGCGAGATTTTCTACATTGACAATCACCAAATCAGCTTCGTATTTTTTGCGAAGGTTCGGCACAGCCTTAACCAGCGCCCGCCGACCGATTTTACCGATGACGTCGCCGAAAAACAAAACTTTAAGGTTATTCGTTTTTATCATATTTTATAGAGTGACCGTCTGGCTGGTAAAAAAATATTTCTAAATTACCAATTAGTAATCATTGATTTTATCTGGCGTATTCAATCACGCGCATTTCGCGGATAATATTGACCTTGATTTCACCGGGGTATTTGAGTTCGTTTTCGATACGATTGGCGATATCTCGAGCAAGCTTAGTCGCCTGCAGATCGTTTATTTCGTCAGCATTGATAAAGACGCGGATTTCACGACCAGCCTGAATAGCATAAGTTTTTTCCACTCCGGCAAAAGAAGTAGCGATTTTTTCCAGTTCTTCCAAACGCTGCAAAAAATTTTCATAAGTATCTTTTCTTGCTCCTGGTCTGGCACCGGAAATAGCGTCGGCCACTTTGACAATAACAGCCTCCAATGTCGGCGGTTTGTCCTCGTGATGATTGAGTATCGGGGTAATAATTTCCTCAGGTAAACCAAATTTTTTAGCAATATCGCGTCCGATTTCCGGATGAGTACCCTGGACTTCATGATCAACCGCCTTGCCAATATCGTGAAGTAGTCCAGCTTTTTTTGCGACTGTAACATTGGCACCAAGCTGCTCTGCTAGTAGCGCGGACAAATGAGCAACCTCCATGGAATGCTGGAGCACATTTTGACCGTAAGAGGTGCGATATTTGAGACGACCTAAAATTTGTACCAACTTAGGATCAAGCCCGGTGATTCCCAACTCGTAGAGAGCATTTTCACCTGCCTTTTTAATATCTATGGCAATCGCGGTTCTGGCTTCGTTGACCGCTTCTTCGATTCTTCCCGGATGAATGCGACCGTCGACGATCAGTTTTTCTAAAGCTAATTTGGCAATATGACGACGAATAGGAGAAAATCCGGAAACAGTGATTGCCTGCGGAGTGTCGTCAACGATAATCTCGGTACCGGTTAGCTGTTCAATAACACGAATATTCCTACCTTCACGACCGATAATTCTGCCTTTCATTTCATCGGATGGCAAATCAACGGTCGTAGTAGTCAACTCTACGGCTTGTGAACCGGCACAACGCTGAATAGCCAGCGTAACAATATCTCTAGCCTTCTTTTCCACTTCTTCGGATTCCTGGGCTTCCAGTTTTTTCACCCGAGCAAGAATAGTGTCCTTGCTTTGTTCTTCGACGTTTTTTAACATCACCTCGACAGCCTGATCCTTAGTCATACCGGCGATTTTTTCCAGACGCGCGAGCTGCTCTTCCTTAATCTCATGAATCTTCTTTTTTACTGCTTCAAGCTGCTGCGCCTTGTCGAAAATTTCTTGCTGTTTGTTTTCCAGCTCAAGCAACTTTTGATCAAAACGGCTTTCGCGCTGTTCTAGACGTTTTTGTAATTGGCGCATTTCTTGCTTGGAATCCTGTTCTTCCTTTTTCGCCTCATCAATTATTTTGATGGCTTTCTCCTTTGCTTCCAGTAATAACTCTTGTTGTTTGTTTTTAGCTTCGGTTAAAAGTTTTGAAGCCTTGGCTTCGGCTGAAGCAGCGCGCTGACCAAGAATTAATTTGCGCAGCAAATATCCGCCGCCGACTCCTAAAAATAAACCGATAACTGCAAAAAAAATGGGATCAAACATATTATTGTTTACCTTTTCTGCTGTTTAAAACAAGATAATGAGTTTAGCCAAAATTAGACCTGTTTTTTATTCCAGGTTCGTGACAAAAACTTTCGACAGATGTTATTTAGAGTTGATAAAGTCACAAAATCTTGGGAAAATGCTGAAATTCGGTGTTTTTCAGAAAATTACTCAATTCTTATTCCTTAGCAGAAAAGTCTTAATTAATTAGTGCTAGTATCATAGCATAGCCTTCCGCTCCTTGCAAGATTGCATTTTTGTGGTAAAATTTCGTTATCTTTATGATTGTCGCGGGAAAAATCATTGCCGGCAAAGTATTAGACCGGCTAAAAGAAAAAATAACGGCTTTACCGAAGACGCCGGTTTTGGGCGTGGTGCTGGTTGGCGACAACCAATCTTCGGTTATTTATATAAATAAGAAAAGGCAATCATGTGAAAACATCGGCATTGGTTTTAAACTTTTCAGCTATCCGAACGAAACCACCGAGGAAAACTTGCTGACGGAAATCGAACGGATTCAAGACAAGGAAGAACTGAGCGCCCTGATCGTCCAGCTGCCGCTGCCGGATGGTTTTGATACAAAAAAAATTCTGGACGCGGTCAGACCGGAATTTGACGTTGATTGCCTGTCTAGCGTAAATATTGCCCGATTACGAACTGACAACCCGGTATTTATCCCGCCGACTCCCGGGGCGATACTAGAAATACTTAACTACTATAATATAGAATTGTCTGGCTGCAAGATCGCAGTCGTCGGACTTGGTCAGCTAGTTGGCTCGCCAATATTAGCGATACTAAAGCAAAGAGGTTACGACGTGACGGCTTGCGATATTGATACGTCAAATAGAAACGAGATAATTAAAAATGCCGATGTTTTGATCACCGGTGTTGGCAAACCAAAAATTATTACCGCCGAGATGGTCAAAAACGGCGTGGTGATAATGGATGCCGGCATTAGTTTTGTTGACGGCAAAACCGTTGGTGATGTTGATTTTGAAGGGATTAAAGAAAAAGCTAGTCTAGTCACCCCACCGACTGGTGGTGTCGGTCCTGTAACAGTGGCGAAGTTACTTGAGAACGTGGTTAAAAATCAATAATCACAAGTCCTGTTTTCTGTCGCGTGTTATTACGACGCATAATTTTTCCAGTTGTTTTTATCCAATTCCGCCAACGCGACGGAATTTTTTAGTTCGTATTTTCCGATTTTAGTCCGTTCTAATGCAGCCAGATAGCCGCCGACACCGAGACTGGCACCAATATCGTTTGCCAATGAACGAATATAAGTACCGGATGAACAATGAACGTTAATTTTTAGAATCGGATAACTGTACTCTAAGATTTTAATTGAAAATATTTCTATCTCACTTGGCGCGCGTTCGATCTCTTTTCCGGCACGAGCTAAATCGTACAGTTTTTTGCCGCCGATTTTTTTAGCCGAAAACATAGGGGGAATCTGCTGCTGTCTGCCGATAAACACATTTATGGTTTTTTTGATTTCGTCCAAACTTGGAGCTAGTGATTTGGAAGCGGGGATTATTTTCCCTTCTGCATCATAGGTGTCAGAAGTCGCTCCTAATTTGATTGTCGCGACATATTCTTTATCCAGCTTTACAAATCTATCTATTTCCTTAGTTGATTCTCGATTGATCGCCACGATCAAAAGACCGGTCGCTAGCGGATCGAGTGTTCCGGCGTGACCGATTTTTTTTATTCCGGTAATCCGGCGCAAAACATTTACAACATCATGCGAGGTGATACCGGTTGGTTTGTTAACTAAAAGAAACATAAAAGAAGTATACAGTATATATCATATTTTACCATTAACTCAAGAGGCGGTATACTAAAAGTACACACAATTCATCTGCGCTGAAAGGGGGTGATAAAAGTGAAAAAACCGCGCAAAGAAAAACCCATAAACAAAAAAGTGGGTCCGGAAGAAAAAGTACGAGATTTGTTGATAAAATTTTTGCAAACAGACAAGAAAGGAGATGAAAACTGGCTGATGCACGAAATCGATCGCATCTGTAGAGTTAAAAAATGCCAACATTTGGCTCTACCCGAAGTACGATGCGTTATCAATCATTTCCGGAAGAAAAAAATAACACTCTTCGAAGCAGCGGAAATGATCGTGATCTAAAACCACGAAAATCAGGGGGCTAAAATGTTGGTCTATCAGTCGGGTCTTTAACGCTTTTTCTCGACACAAGAGAAAAGGCGTTTTTTTTATTTTTTATCTTTTTTCTTGTTTGACACAAAGCCTCTTTGGAGATAAGATATTGCTTCTCGTTCTTTTTATCAATAACAACCAACTTGCGTGCCTACGACTACAAATAAAAGGAGGGCGATATGTGCGGAGTTGTGGGAATAATCGGTCGTGATCAAGTCATCTCCCGATTAGTTCAAGCAGCCGGACGTCTGCAAAATCGGGGCGACAGATCGACGCGGGCGGTAACATTTTGCCAAGGAAGACTTTTTGAGATTGGCGCAGTGGCGCCACCTGAAGTGGCGTACTTCAATATCAATTATCAGGATTTTCCCGGACGACTTGGCATTGCTCATACTCGTTACGCCACAACTGGTAGCGATGATCTGGCTTCCCTACAACGCAATATCCAGCCATACATCGGTCAAGGTACGGCTATTTGCGGAAACGGCGACCTGATTTCTTCGGTTTCGTTGCGGAAAAAACTTTTTCATTCGGATGGAAAAATTTTCCAAACGCAGCTCGATATCGAAATCACCGACGAATTATTGTCGCGTGAAATGCGACAACGGCGAGTGGCTCAAACCAGATCTCACGACAAATACGCCAAAAAATTATTTGCCGCTGTCGAAGCGGTCAATAAGCAACAAGTCGGCGCCTGGTCAAACCTGGTTTTGCTGCCGCGCGGATTATTGGCTTTTCGCGATCCGGCAGGAATTCGACCTTTGACAATGGCTAAAAGGTACAAAGACGGCGTATTACGTGAAGTGATGTTTGCTTCCGAAACCAGCGTTTTTCACGCCTTTGGCACCGACTACTGCGAGATTGAAGAAATCAGTCCGGGAGAAATGGTTTTTGTTTCCTCCGCTCCGCACTTGAAAGTTTACCGCCACAAGCCGGAAAGCGTCGACACTTCGGCCTTTTGCTTTTTCGAGTACATTTATTTTGCGCGACCGGACTCGGCGTTCAAAAAACAAGTGGTCGAAGTAGTTCGTGAACGCCTGGGTCAGACCCTGGCCAACGAATACAAAGAAAAATTTGCCGGCAAGATCGACGTAGTTATCGGCATTCCCGCCTCTGCTCTTTCTGCCGCCGCTCAGTTCGCTCACGAACTCAGCGTACCTTTCAAGGTTGGCGCGGTGATTAAAGTCGGCAACAAAAGATCTTTCCAGGAAACCAGCCAAGAAAAACGGAAACGCGCGATTCAAGACAAATTCTTGTTTCTCAAGCAGTTTGTCAAAGGCAAACGCGTTGCAGTGGTTGACGACTCCAACGTTCGGGGTAACACCGCTAAAAAAATAATCGAGGCGCTTCTCAGTCTGGAAGCAAAAGAAGTACACTACTTCTTTTTCTCGCCACCGATTATCGGTTCTTGTTTTTACGGCATTGACACGCCGGATGCGCGGCATTTGATCGCTCACCGTCATGGTAGCGATCCGATCAAAATTGCGGAAGAAATGAAGGCGACAAGCGTTAATTATGTCTCGATGGCTGGATTACTGCAGGCGCTAGACGTGCCAGAAAAGGAACTGTGTCTTGGCTGCATCACCAAACGATATCCGACTTCTGTAACGGAAGCGGAAAATCGCGTTGCTGAACGGCTAAAACAGCGTCGCCATGGCACTTGCGGCGCAATGAAAAGTTAAAAAAACCATTCACAATCCCGCGAATTAATTTTCGCGGGGTTTTTATAACCATCAAAAAATACCTATTAGTATTATCTTAAAAAAAAATTACTACCCATGCCAACCAAGTCTTTAACCTCATTTCAAAAATATTAAATTGTTAGAACCATGGGGGTTTGGGGTCCGCCAACTGGCGGACTGCCCCTGCCTGCCGGCAGGCAGGCGGTATAAGGGCGAAAGATGGTCAACAAAATAAAGGTGTTGCTTCTCTTTGTCCGAAAACTACGCTTTTAAACGCACTCACCCCGCACATGCGGGGTGGTTTATCTGGTTAAAATGAAAAAAGGATACCGTGTGGCATCCTCTTTGAATTTTTAATATTAAGCGGCGGATTTTGCCGCCAACTTTTGCCTGGCTGTTTCAAGTCCTTCCACCGCCGCGGCGATGGTTTTATGGTTTTTGACCAGTTCGGTCTGCGGACCGCGCAAAAGGCGGTCCATGTTAGCTTCAGCCATAATCGTATCGACTGAAGCGGAAAACTGATTAAGCTTGACCGCCAAAGCGACAGTCGAGAGTTCGACATGATTGTCGACTGCCAGTTCTAATGCGGCCTGATCGTGAACAAACGAGTCAACCTCCCTCATAAGAGTCGCGTCGTCAACAGCATCGACGATCTCGGCGATCTCGGCCTTCACGACAGACAGTTGTTCAACCGTCTCTTGATACCAAGTATCGAGTTTGGTTTTGCTCGTACCTAGTCCTTCCAGCGCCGTATTCAATTTTTCCCGGGCGTCAAATAAATGCGCTCCGGCGCGAGTGCCAAGCTTTTCAATTCGCGACTTCACCTGCTTACTCTTTGTTGTACCAAAGAGTATTGCCGCTTCAACTTGTTGCCGCAAAGTCGCGAAGCGGCTGCTGTAACCGATCGTTCGGATTTCTTCCTCGCCCAACAAGTGCTCGAGGTAGGTCCGAACATCATCCGCGGTAACCACCTCGCTCGTGTTACCGCTACTTTTTTTTGCCTGACGACTACGCACCAGATACTTAACCAGCTGCCATGAGAAATAGCTGATTATAGTACCGCCAAACACGGCACTGAGCGTAGCCATGCCGTCTGATGCGCCCAGGGTGTGCAAGATATTACTGATTACCCCCGGTGACAAAAAAACTACAACAGAACAAATAAGGATAGCCAGCCCAAAAAGGAACCTTTTCGGAAGCATCTCCTCGCTTCCTCTGACCACTTTTCCACTTCTTTGTTGCTGCCATGATTTCCGGCAGCGTGGTCGGGAAAATAAAATGGAACTCTTCCTTGCTTTTGCGGCGACTAAACGCCAATTTTAGCCAACGGCTAAATTTTTTGAGCATCTTGCACCTCCTTCTGATATCTGAAATTGTTTCTTTATTTCTTTGTTTTTTTGTCAAAATTCAATTCTAAAATATTAGCATATTACTCTATTTTTGTCAACTATTTATGCTTAAATGAACATATTTACTAAAAACCCAAGTATTGATAGGATACAAGAAGTTAAAAAAACCATACCTATGAAACGCTTACTCAAAGAAATTATTCCTAAACAGATATTTTTCCTTTACCACTACTGTCTGGCAATACTCGCCGCGGTGGTTTATCGTTTTCCAGCAAATAAAATGATTATCATCGGCGTTACCGGCACCAGCGGCAAAACCACGACCAGTTATCTTACCGCTCAACTACTCGAAGCAGCCGGCTACCGCGTTGGTCTGTCTTCGACCGCTATTTTTAAAGTTGGCAACAAGGAATGGCTCAATGACAAAAAAATGACCATGCTTGGTCGGCTACAAACCCAAAAACTTTTACGCCAGATGCTTCAAGCCGGTTGCACTCATGCTGTGGTCGAAACCTCTTCAGAAGGAATACTGCAATCTCGCCACGTCGGTATCGCTTATGATATTTTGGTCTTTACCAACCTGACACCGGAACACCTCGAAGCTCACGGCGGTTTTAATAACTACAAAACAACCAAGCTGCGACTTTTTGCCGATCTGGAAAAAAGAAAAAGTAAAGTTATCGCTGGCAAAAAAATCCCCCGCACTATCGTCGCCAATATCGACAGTGAGCACGCCAAAGATTTTCTAAACTTTGAAGTTGACCAAAAAATCGTTTTTTCCCTTTCAGAAAAACTAACCAATATTTCCCCTCAGCCATTGATTGCGTCCAGTATTGAAGCAAGCGCCACCGGCAGCAGATTTAATATTGGTAAAGTCGAATTTACCTCACCGCTGCTTGGCGCTTTTAATACTTACAACAATCTAGCTGCGATTTCTGTTTTATATTCTCTAGGAAAAAATCTGATTGATATTGCTCGGCTTCTGCCACAAACTAAACCGTGTCCGGGCAGACTGGAAGTGATTGACGAGGGACAGAATTTTAGCGTGATTGTTGATTACGCTTTTGAGCCAAACGCTATGAATAAACTGTATGAAACAGTTCTCGCCCTAAAAAAACCAGCAGCTAAAATAATTCACGTTTTGGGCGGCACCGGAGGCGGGCGCGATAAAGCTCGGCGACCGATTATCGGCGGCATCGCCGCGCAAAACGCAGCTTACGTTATCGTCACCAACGAAGATCCTTATGACGAAGACCCTCGGGAAATTATCAATCAAGTTGCCAACGGTGCCAAAGGTAAAGGCAAAATCGAAGGTCAAAATCTTTTCAAAATCATGGACCGCCGCGAGGCGATTGCCAAAGCTTTTTCTTTAGCAACGCAAGACGATATTGTACTACTAACAGGTAAGGGTAGCGAACAAGCCATAGTTGTCAAAAACAACAAAAAAATCCCCTGGGATGAACGCGCTGTTGCGCGGGAGGAATTAAAAAAAGTAAATAGAAAAATAGAATAATTAGAAAAGCGGCGCCCGTAGGTGCCGCTTTTTGTTGTTCATTTTTGTTTGGCGATGGTCATTTTTCCATAACGCGCCAACGCCAGTACTGGCGTTCCTCCGCGAACGCCGCAAAGAGATCACGACCCGCCAGAGCGTCGTACTGAACTACGCAGTTGAGCGCCTCGGCGCTTCCGCCGCTGCGCAAAACTTGGCAGTAATCGATAATCGCCGCGGTCTGACCGGAGTCTTCAACATAAAAGTACAGTTCCAAAACGGAACCGACCTTGAAGAGACCGGCTACTTGCGTAGCGTCAAAAACCGCGACTGCCTGCTGATACGCCAAACTTACATCCGGCGTACCGATTTCTTGATATACCACCTCGGCAATCAGGTCTTGCCGATATTCATCGGCGGTGTCGTCATCGTCGTTGGTATCGCTGATTTCCGCAGCAGCCGCTTCGGACTGCGTTCCCGCGGTAGGCGCCGCGGTCGTAGTTTCGGTGACTTCGCCGCAAGCGACGAAAGCCAAAACGAAAACCACAAAAAACACCAAAAACAATTTTTCCATCAAACGTCTCCTTCTTGTTTTGAAATGAACTTGATAATGGATCATATCATATTACTATTTTTTTGTCAATAGATGAAGTATACAACATTAAATAACTTCTTTCTCACACTTAAAAATCACTTTATTATAAAGATAATTTTCTTCATATAGAGCTTCTTGACGTCCTCCCCGCACTCTCTTCGCGCCCCGCTTCGGGGCGCTTTGGTCGTGCGGGGTTTCCTGTAAGAAAGTAAAAAAGCGGCGCCCGTAGGTGCCGCTTTTTGTTGTTCAGTTTTTGTTTTGGCGCGCTTCAATCTCTTTCAAAAACTCCGCGAGAAAATCCTTGTCCGCGAAAGAAACCACCTTGTTTCCTTCACGAACACCGATGGTGTTGGTCCGCCAGAAATCGGGAGCGACAGCGCCGGTGGCAACGAAACGGCTCTTGATCAGTTCCCGCATCAACTTTTCAACGACATTGACGTTCTTCGCCAAATTGCTTCCCTGCAAATTGACTTCATCCAACCGATCGCGGTCAGCCGGAGACTCGCTCTTCTCCAAAGAATCAAATTCTTCGACGAGCTTGACGCTTTCCTTCATCTTCTGTTCCAGGAAATGAAACAGTCGCTGTTCGAGCTCGGTCATGTCGCCGATTACGTTTTCGCCTTCGGCCACCGGATCTTTCGGACCGATCAACTCATCGACCGGGGTGTCAAAAGCCGCGTCCAAATAAGTACCAACGAACGGATTGCCGTTGATCTCCGGCGCGCCGACCAACATTTTCGGCTCTTCCGGCACATAGATCATCCCGTCGGGACTGATAGCGAGCGCCGTGTGAGCCCTTCCCACAACGACACGGTCTTGCATCAGCCGCCAGAAAAGTGCTTTGACTGTCTCTTCCTGCTCGTGCAGGGCTGCCAGACGCGGAAGCTCCGGACAGTTGCGACCGCTTTCGCGCGCTTCCCTGAGACCAGCGAATACGCACGCATTGCAAGTCTTCTTGATCTCTTTTGGCGCTGAGACAAAAGCGTGCCACAACCGACGTTCGGTGTCAGTCATCGGGGAAATCGCATACCACCCCGACGGGACAAGATTTCCCGACTTCAGCAGCTCTTCAAGCGGAAGAGCGAAAGCCTGTTCCAGAAAAGTCTTCGCAAAAATGTTTCCGTTTTCACTCATCTCTGCCTCCTTGGTTACTAGGGCTTTTTGCCCAAATGTTAAGGTACTTCTGCTTTTTTTATCTATTTTCTTCCGAAAAACACCCTTATATCTGGTCTTAAACAGATTTGATCTCTTAACAAATATTAAGAATGAAAGTCAATACAGCGGCAAAATACAGGAGTCTTTGTCCCCGATTTGTTCATATCCTGTGTATAAACAAAGGATAAGGTAGACAAAAATAGACCGCCAAACCGATTTTTGGCTTTTCCCCAAAAGCATATTTATTAATTTTTTATTTAAATTTAGATAAAAAACCACAAAATGCACCCACTTGACAAACATTAAAACACCCTATTGACAGCACCACTGATGTTTGGTAGACTATTATCACTTTTTGGACTTACTAGCTATACACCTCCCGTAAGGGACAATAGTGGCTAAATTAAGTTCCATTTACTGTACTCCATATTGTCTGAACTCCCCGCTATTATAAGTAATTAAATCTAGAGTAGTGGGCACAAGAAATTAAAATTTAAAAATATTTATAACCCTCCCTGATTGATCAAATCTCTAAAAGGTCAACGGTGGGTGGGGAGATTTTTTTATGTCAATAACAAAAACATCGGGTCTTCCAGCACGTAAACGTTTTACCACTGTTATCGATGGCGCGCCGCTCCCAAATCTTATTCAAGTTCAAAGCGACTCTTACCGCTGGTTTCTTGAATCAGGACTAAAAGAATTGTTTGATGAAATTTCCCCTATCCGCGACACTTTTGGTCGCGAACTGGAACTTTATTTTACCGACTATTATCTTGACGAACCGAAATTTGACGAAATCACTTCCAAAGAAAAAAACATTTCTTACGAAGCGCCGCTCCGCGTCAAAGCAAAACTGAGCAACAAAAAAACTAATAAAAACCAGATCCAGGAAATCTATCTTGGCGACTTCCCCGTCATGACCGATCGCGGTACTTTTATTATCAACGGCATTGAACGCGCCGTAGTCTCCCAACTGATTCGTTCAGCGGGAGTATTTTTTACTTCAGAAAACATGCGCGGACGCCGGTTCTATGGCGCAAAAATCATCCCGAACCGCGGCGCTTGGCTGGAACTGGAAACGGATCAAAACAACGTAATCTGGGTAAAAATCGACCGCAAAAGAAAAGTAGCCATCACTTCTTTGCTGCGCGCTTTCGGTTATGGCAGCGATGAAGAACTGTTAGAGCTGTTCCGCGATGTCGACACCGATCCGGACGTCAAATATATCCAAAAAACCATCGAAAAAGACGCCGCTTCTAATTTGGAAGAGGGTTTGATCGAAATTTATAAAAGAATTCGTCCTGGCGATATGGCTACTCCGGACAACGCGAAATCTTTGCTTTACGCCATGTTTTTCAACTTTGACCGCTATGACTTTGACACCGTCGGTCGCTACAAAATCAACCAACGTTTCGGTTTTGATATTCCGATTGATAAAGAAACCCGCGTTTTGCGACGCGAAGATTTGATCGCAATCATCGGTGAAATTATCAAATTAAATATTTCTCAGCGCGACCCTGACGATATCGATCATTTGGGCAATCGTCGCGTCCGTGCCGTCGGCGAATTGGTAAAAAACAAATTCCGGATTGGTCTTGCCCGTATGGAAAGAATTGTTCGCGATCGCATGAGTACCATGGATCCACAAAGCCTGTCGCCAAGCAAACTGATTAACGCTCGTCCAGTGATTGGTTCGGTCAAAGAATTTTTTATGTCATCTCAGCTTTCCCAATTCATGGATCAGACCAACCCGCTGTCTGAACTCGAGCACAAACGTCGTCTTTCCGCGATGGGTCCTGGCGGTTTGTCCCGCGAACGCGCCGGGTTCGATGTCCGCGACGTACACACTACTCACTACGGTCGCATCTGCCCAATACAAACTCCGGAAGGTCCAAACATCGGTCTAGTCGGTCATCTGGCTTCTTACGCCAAAATCAATGAATACGGCTTTATCGAAACACCTTATATGCGCGTCCGTCATATTGCCCTAGAAAATATCAAAGACGACAGCGGCAAAATTTTAGCTAAAAAAGACGAAGAAGTCAGCAAAGAAAATTGGCAATTGATGCGTAACAAATATCCCGAACTTTTAGCCAAAACCCGCGGTCAGGTAACCAAAGAATCTCACTATCTTAACGCTTTAACGGAAGAAAAAAATATCACTTGCAGCGCCACTGTTGCCGTTGACGAAGAAGGTTACTTTATCAACGAACGCACCGAGGTTCGACGCTACGGCGAGCCGGAAATGGATTACACTTATAACGTGGATTATATTGACACTGCTTCTTGCCAGGTAGTCAGTATCGCTACGGGACTGATTCCCTTTCTGGAACACGACGATGCTATTCGCGCCTTGATGGGATCAAACATGCAACGTCAGGCAGTGCCGGTTATCAGACCAGAGGCTCCTTTGGTCGGTACTGGTATTGAAGCGCGAGCCGCTATTGACTCCGGTCATGTTATTACCGCCAAAGAATCGGGCAAAGTTACCCGTGCAGATGGACTGGTGATCGAAATCCAAGACGACAAAGGTCATATTCGGAAATATCGTTTGAACAAATTTGTCCGCTCCAACCAATCAACTTGTATCAACCAAAAACCAATCGTCAGTAAAGGCGACAAGGTTAAAAAAGGCGACGTCATCGCCGACGGTCCTTCGGTTGATCATGGTGAATTGGCGCTCGGTCAAAACATTTTGGTCGCCTTTATGGCCTGGGAGGGATACAATTACGAAGACGCTATTATTGTTTCGCGCCGGGTTATCGAAGATGATCGCTTTACTTCTATATATATTGAAAATTATTCTATCGACATTCGCGATACCAAACTGGGACCGGAGGTTGTTACTTCCGACATCCCGAATGTTTCTGAAGAAAAACTAAAAAACCTCGATGCCGAAGGTATTATTCGCATCGGTGCCGAAGTTTCCTCCGGTGATATTTTAGTCGGTAAAATCACTCCCAAAGGAGAAACCGAGCTGTCCGCCGAAGAAAAACTACTCCGAGCGATTTTTGGCGAAAAAGCCAGAGACGTTCGCGATAGCTCTCTCTATCTGCAACACGGCGAACATGGAAAAATTATTGATGTCAAAATATTTTCCCGCGAAGCCGGCGACAAACTGCCTTCAGGAGTAATAAAAACCATTCAAGTAACTATTGCTAACATGCGCAAGGTCCAGATCGGTGACAAACTTTCCGGTCGACACGGCAATAAAGGCGTTATCGCCAAAGTTCTTCCAGTAGAAGATATGCCTTTTTTGGCAAATGGTACTCCGGTTGACGTCGTACTCAATCCGCTCGGCGTAGCCAACCGTATGAACCTCGGACAAATTCTCGAAACTCATTTAGGTCTGGCTGCCAAAGCTCTAGGCTACAAAGTTGCCACTCCCGTCCTCAACGGTATTTCCGAAAAAATTATTCAGGAAGAATTAATTAAAGCTGGCTATCCGGCTGACGGTCAACTCCAACTTTTCGACGGTCGCAGCGGTGAATCTTTTGATAACAAAACCACTGTCGGCTATCACTATACGCTCAAATTAAACCACATGGTAGAAGATAAAATTCACCAACGCTCCATCGGTCCTTATTCTCTTATCACCCAGCAACCTCTCGGAGGCAAAGCTCAATTCGGAGGTCAGAGATTCGGAGAAATGGAAGTTTGGGCGCTCGAAGCGTACGGTGCCGCTAACACGTTGCAGGAAATACTGACTATCAAATCCGATGACGTCCCCGGTCGCAGCAAAGCCTATGAATCGATTATCAAAGGTGAGCCTATCAATAAAATCAATATCCCGGAAAGCTTTAACGTCTTGGTCCGTGAAATGAAAGGACTTTGTCTTGACGTTGAACTGCTTAAAGAAGTTTCTGCTCTTGAGAATATCGAGAAGGTCGGCAGAAAATCCTCCAAAGAAAAAGACAGAAACTAATTCACTAATCTTTGAGCAATAACCATATGTTTAAAACTACTATTTCTACCAACGATTTCGACGCTATCCGCCTCAGGCTGGCTTCGCCAGAAGCGATTCGCACCTGGTCTCACGGCGAGGTTTTGCGTCCGGAAACTATCAACTACCGCACCCAAAAACCGGAAAAAGACGGACTTTTCTGCGAAAAGATTTTTGGTCCTTCTAAGGATTGGGAATGTTACTGCGGTAAATACAAAAAAATCCGTTATCAAGGCATCGTCTGCGACAAATGCGGAGTCGAAGTCACTCGTTCTATTGTTCGTCGTGAACGCTTTGGTCATATCGACCTTGCCGCTCCAGTATCTCATATTTGGTTTTTGCGCGGCGTGCCCAGCAAAATCGGATTGGTATTAAATCTCTCCCCTCAAGCGATGGAAAAGGTAATTTATTTTGCCAGTTTTATCATTACCCAGGTAGATGAAAGCATCAAAGAACAAACATCGGAACAGCTGAAAAAAGAATTTACTGATGCCAAAAAAGACATCGAAAAAAAATTCCTTGAAGACGTCGAACGAATAAAAAACGAGATGAGAGACAAAAAGGAGAGCGAAATTGACGACGCTATTTCCAAACTAAACGCCGCTCGTGACAACGATTTGCTGGAACTGCAGAAAGAATATGAAGAAACGGAAAAGGAGATCAAAGATATTAAAAAGATGAAAATAATTTCCGAGCATGATTATCAGGAAATGTCTCTCAAATACGGTCCGATGTTTACTGCCGCGATCGGCGCTGAAGCCATAGATATCCTACTGCAAGAAATCGATGTTCCCGCATTGATTGAAAAAATCGACAAAGAACTGCTAGATGCTCAAGGAGCAAAAAAAGACAAGCTGATAAAAAGAATCAAACTGCTACGCAGCCTGAAAAAAACCAATATCGATCCCGACTGGATGATTCTCAAGGCGATTCCCATCATCCCGCCCGACCTGCGCCCGATGGTTCCGTTAGACGGCGGTCGTTTTGCTACATCCGATCTCAATGACCTTTATCGTCGTGTCATCAACCGCAACAATCGTCTCAAACGCCTCAACGATCTCAATGCTCCGGAAGTGATCGTTCGCAACGAAAAACGCATGTTGCAAGAAGCCGTCGATGCGCTGATTGATAATTCCGCCCGTCACAGTAAAACCGTCGTCGCTTCGACCGGTCAAAAACGCCAGCTCAAATCCATCGCTGACATATTAAAAGGAAAACAGGGTCGTTTCCGCCAAAACTTACTAGGCAAAAGAACCGACTATTCCGGTCGTTCGGTTATTGTGGTTGGTCCTGAACTAAAACTATATCAATGTGGTCTGCCAAAAAGAATGGCAATGGAACTCTTCAAACCGTTTGTCATTTGCCGTCTGATCAAGGACGGATATGTCCATAACATTCGTTCGGCAAACAGATTTATCGAATCTGATCGTCCGGAAATTTGGGACATCCTCGAAGGCATTACCAGCAAAGCGCACGTGATGTTAAACCGCGCTCCGACTCTTCACCGCCTGGGCATCCAAGCTTTTCAACCAATTTTAATCGAAGGTAAGGCTATCCAGCTGCATCCGCTAGTTTGCTCCGCTTTTAATGCTGACTTTGACGGCGACCAAATGGCTGTTCACGTTCCGCTGACCGAAGAAGCAAAAAAAGAAGCTGCTAATCTGATGCTTTCGGCTAATAACCTGCTCAAACCGGCCGACGGCAAACCAGTTGCCAAACCAAATAAAGACATAGTACTTGGTATTTATTATTTAACCAATGAAGATCCGATAGATGATAAAAAGAAAATAAAGTCTTTTTCTTCCGCCAAAGAAGCAAAACGCGCCTATCAGATGCGCCATATCGGCTTGCGGGAAACAATCAAGATAAAAGACAGGTTTAAAAAACGAGAAGAGGAAATAATCGACACTACTATCGGTCGAGTCATCTTCAATTCTATCATTCCTGCCAAACTGCCTTACTACAATCAAACTGTTGACGGCAAAACCATTACCAAAATAATCGCTTTGATTTTGGAAACGCAGCTGCCAGAAATTACCATCGATTTTCTGGATCAAATCAAACGCATGGGTTACAAATATTTAACCAAGTCCGGCTACTCCTGGGGCATGAACGATTTGCCGTTAGTAGAAGAAAGAAAAGATCTTATCAAAAAAGGCGACGAACTGGTTAATGAAACCGAGGAACAATACCAACAAGGATTACTCACCGATCGTGAAAGGCGAAATAAGATAATTGAAATATGGATGGGAGTAAAAGATCAAATCGCACAGATATCTATCGCTAAACTAGCTAAATCCGGTCCGGTGTTTGCCATGATCAATTCCGGCGCTCGCGGCACCGTCGGTCAGCTGACCCAAATGGTCGGTATGAAAGGTCCGGTATCAAACCCAGCCGGTGAAATCATCGAACTGCCAGTCAAAGGAAACTTTAAAGAAGGTTTTGATGTTCTCGAATTTTTTATCTCTACTCACGGTTCTCGCAAAGGTTTATCCGACACCGCTTTGCGTACCGCTAATGCCGGTTACCTCACTCGTCGTCTCGTTGATGTCGTCCAGGATGTAGTAGTTAAAGAAGACGACTGCGGCGATGACGAAGGCGTGATAATCACCAAAGAAGAAAGTACGGAAATGGGCGAAACCATCAGCGAACGCGTCTGGGGCAGAACATGTCTGGAAACGATCAAAGGCGCTCGCGGTAAAGTAATTGTCGAAAAAGGACAGCTTATCACCGAAGAGATCGCTCGCGAATTAGATAAGCTTGATTTGGATCAAATTAACGTCCGCTCGGTGCTGACTTGTAAACTAAAAAAAGGTATTTGCCAAAAATGCTACGGCTATGATCTGGGCTACAACCACCTCGTCCAGAAAGGCACCGCCGTCGGAATTATCGCCGCTCAATCTATCGGTGAACCTGGCACTCAGCTAACCATGAGAACTTTCCACACCGGCGGTGTCGCAGGTAAAGACATTACCCAAGGTCTACCAAGGGTTGAAGAACTTTTCGAAGCACGTACTCCTAAGCACAAAGCCTTTGTTGCTGAAGAAGACGGCGTGATTTCTATCGAAGAAACTCCTCGCACTATTACCGACCCGACCGGTAAAGTCGTTTTGTCCGGCAAATTCGGTCAAAAAATGATTCGCATCAACTACAACGAATACGAGGAAGCTGAATATTCAGCCGGGAAAAACGCCGAGGTGTTGGTAAAAGACAATGATACTGTAGAAAAAGGGTCAGCTCTGATCAGCACCGCTGACGGCAAAAAAGTTTTTGCCAAAAATGGCGGAACGGTAAAAATAGAAAAGAACAAAATAAAAGTAACCGGCGAAGTTGCTAAGGCGGCAGAATACTTAATTCCTGTCGAATACACTATTGTCATCAAAGACGGCGACCTGGTAACCAAAGGAGATCGCCTTACTGACGGCAGCCTTGACCTACATTCCCTGTATCGACATAAAGGTAAAATCGCCGTCCAAAAGTATATGTTGCGAGAAATCCAGCATATCTACTCTTCCCAAGGTCAGCGTTTAAACGACAAACACGTCGAGATTATCATCAAACAACTGTTTTCTCGCGTTTATGTCCGTGATGCTGGCGACACCGAACTTTTACCAGGATCGATCGCCGAACTAGCCGAGGTGCTGGAAGCCGATGAAGAAGTTGAACTGTTAAAGAAAAAACCAACAACTTTTGATGAATTATTTCTTGGTATTTCCAAAGTGTCTCTGTCCACTTCTTCCTGGCTATCCGCTGCTTCCTTCCAAGAAACAGCCAGGGTTCTAATCAACGCCGCGGTTACCGGAAAGATCGACCGACTGGAAGGATTAAAAGAAAACGTTATCATCGGTCGCATGGTTCCGGCTGGTACCGGCTACGGTATCAAACAAGCCCTGCCGCCAATGGAAACTGAAACGACTGAACAAGTACAACCAAAATAATAATTTCCGATATACACCACAAAATCCCGAGGGTAACTCCCCGGGATTTTGTTATCAGAAAAAAAACCCGCCTCCGATAAAATATCGAAAACGGGTGTTTGCTGTTTATTGTAGGTCGGCTATATCCAAAATAACCGCGTTAATCATTTTTAATGCCGCCTGGATCGCGGCTTCCTTGATTTTTTCCCGATCCCCTTGATCGGAAAAATCGTGTTCTCGCTGCCGGGTAATCTGAATTCCGCTTTTTACCCCAACAACGGCGATATAAATACGACCGGGTACGGAGTTCTGGGTGTTAGCAGGATCAACACGTGATATACTGCCGGTAATACCGACACTGATATCGGCCTCCAGCGCCACCTGCAGCCCGGCGCGAGCCATAGCCAACGCTGTCTGCATGGAATACACCGTATATTCCCTGATGGTTTCCACTGGCACTCCCATGTCAATTTTGGCTCCGTTAGAGTAAACAACGAAGGCTCGCTGTAAAACCTCGCTTGCGCCCGGAATATTAGTGATGGCGTTAACAACGCCACCACCGGTGCAAGACTCCACAGTGGTAATAGTCAATTCGTGGTGCCTCAGCAAATCCACGGCTTGACCAGCTAGCGATCCGGTAAATGATTCCACAAAACCTCCTTTTGGTTTTTACAGTGCATTTTTTAATTTCAAATAATACCGCTGGAATCCATTTTTGTCAAGAAAAAGGACCCTTTGCACAAGGGTCAATGTTTTTTCTTTTTAACTGGTAGTAAAATAAAACCAGGAAACCAGTAACAGCATCAAAAATCCTCCAGTGCAACAATAAAGTATCATGGACGTTCTTCCGCGGACAATTATCTGCTCGAATACCTTGATCGATTCGTGATCATCAGGATAATCCGACGCTGTTTTGATCATTACCATCGCCCATAAAACCCGGGCAATAATTACGACCAAACAAACAGCGAGAAGAACAAACCAGACAATCCACAAACTAGCAATCATCTCCATATCGCCCCCCTTTTTATTTGATTGTCAACCGACTACCAAAGAATAATTCTTTGGATTTTTTTTGTCAAGGAAAAAGACCCTCTGAATGAGAGAGTCTTTTAAAAAACGTCTACGTAGCAATAATATTGAGTACCTTCAAAAACAGCGAGATGATCATAAGCAGTGCAAAAAATACACCCAAAGTACTGACGACAAAATGCTTTTTGACAACCAGCTTAAAATTGCCGGGACTGCTTTTTGCCGCTCCCGCAATGACGTCACCGGAATTGTTGGAAACAGCCTTCTCCTGTGGCTGACCAACATCAGGGAAAGAATTTAAAAAACGCACAATAAGATGACAAAAACAAACTATCATCAGCGTTTCCCACAACCACCAAAGATCTGCCATCTAAGACCCCCTTTACTAGTGAAGGTTTCGAAGAACCTTCGCTGCAAATTAAGTTGTTAAAATAATTTTACCAAGATAAACAACCCGCACATTCCAAATCCAATAATAACACCGTAAGCCACGCAAATTCCCGCTAAATCAGAAATCTCTTTTGACTGCTCCGGACTGACAACAGCGGAAATGCTGCATTTCAATCTTTTGAACTGATTTGTAAGGCGAGAGCAAGCAATGAGCGTAAAAATAAAAATAACCAACAAAAGAACTGAACTGCTGTTTGCCATTTTTCACCTTCCTCCTTAGAAAAATTAATGTTTTAGCGCAAGAAAAGATTGCTATTTTGTCAAAGTATTAACAAATATTACCACAAAAAATAATTATGTCAACTATTACCTGATCGACAACTACTTTAGCATTTATCAAATAAACGATAAATCTGTCAATTTTACCTCAAATATGCTATGATAAATGAGTAAAAAATACACTAAATTCACACTCCAATTAGACCTATTAATTATGTCTAGAAAACACAAAGTCGGAAGACCAAAAGGCAGTAAAAATCAAAATCTAAAACACGGCTACAAAAACAACAATACTTATTACGACGATAATGAATACGCTCCGCTATTAAGCCCGGAAACCAAACGCGGTGTTTTTATTATTTTTTTATTAGCCCTATCTATTATTTCCATCCTTAGTCTTTTTGATCTTGCCGGCGTGCTGGGAATATATATCAGAAATATTCTCACCTATCTTTTTGGCTGGGCAACATGGATATTCCCTTTAATTCTTCTGATGCTGACATATTTAATGGTCTTGCCTTCCCGCTATGCCATCAGTTTTATCAATTATTTTGGACTAATCTTATTTAGTCTGAGTTTTAACGGTCTGCTTCACCTCAATATCCCCTTGGATCAAGCGATTGAAACTATTTCCACTGGTCGCGGTGGTGGATATTTGGGGCTATTCCTTTCCTGGCCGCTACAGAAATTTATGGGTTTTTGGGCGACTTTAGTAGTACTGATAGCGATAATGCTTATTGCTGTTATGATTACTTTTAACACTTCTTTCCAGTCACTGGCGGAAAAAAGCATCTTTTTTAATTCTCTCATCTCCAGACTACGCGGTAAGTGGCAGCAAAAACCTACCGATGACGAAACCACTTATGGAAATGATGAGGAAGAATATGAAGAGGATGTAGAAGAAAACAAAGAAACAAAAAATCAACCAAACCAAGAACCGGAAAAGGTCGAAACCGAAGAAGAAATACTCAGGGAAAAATCTTTTGCAACAAAAAAAATAGACGAACAAAAACCGTTATTTGGTAAAAAATACAAAAAGATAGACGTACCGCTTGATTTGCTTGCCGATCAAAAAGAAAAACCAACCGCCGGTGATATCAAAATGAGTCAGGAAAGAATTCACAAAACTTTACAAAACTTTGGCATTGAAGTTGAAATGGGTGAAGTAAGCGTGGGTCCAACCGTTACTCAATACACTTTAAAACCGTCCGAGGGGGTAAAGCTTTCTCAGATCACTACCCTGCACAATGATCTTGCCCTGGCTCTTGCCGCTCACCCGATACGTATCGAGGCGCCAATCCCCGGAAAATCTTATGTCGGTATTGAGGTACCAAACCAAACCATTGCTACGGTAGGACTAAAAGAAGTTCTCTCTTCCAAAGAATTTGCTACTCGCAAATCAAATCTTTCTGTGGCGCTAGGTAAAGACGTTGCCGGATCCGCTTGGGTAGCAAATCTCGACACCATGCCACACCTCCTCATTGCCGGCGCCACCGGCAGTGGTAAAACCGTTTGCGTTAATTCTATTATCACCAGCTTGCTCTATCAAAATAGTCCGAATACTTTACGGATGATTTTAGTCGATCCTAAGAGGGTAGAAATGCCGGTTTATAATGGTATTCCTCATCTGATGACCCCGGTAATCACCGACGTAAAAAAAACCATCAACGCCCTCAAATGGACGATTTCAGAGATGGACCGTCGCTTTGAAATCCTCGCCAAAACCGGACATCGAGATATTCATTCTTTTAATAAAGCCGGCAAAGAAAAAATGCCGTATTTGGTGATAGTAATAGATGAATTAGCCGACCTGATGCAAACTTCTGGCGCCGAGGTAGAAGGATATATCATTCGTCTGGCTCAACTTGCCCGTGCGACCGGCATACACTTGGTACTAGCAACCCAGAGACCGTCTGTTGATGTTATCACCGGTCTGATCAAAGCCAATATTACCAGCCGCATTGCTTTTGCCGTTGCTTCAGGTACTGACTCACGAACCATTCTCGACCATGCCGGAGCTGAAAAATTGCTTGGTCGCGGCGACATGCTATTTATTTCTGCCAACTTATCCAAACCGAAACGTATTCAGGGCGTGTTTGTTTCTGACGACGAAATCCGCCGGATTGTTGAATACATAAAAGGACAAAACGGCGAGGTAGAATACGACACCACTATTACCGAAAAAGTTTCCAGCGGCGGAAATTTTAATTATGACGAAGACGGCGACGAACTTCTCGATGAAGCGAAAGATTTGGTTATTCGCGCCGGAAAAGCCTCTGCCTCATATTTACAAAGAAGATTAAAAATAGGCTACGCTCGCGCCGCGAGAATTCTTGATCTGCTTGAACAGCAGGGTATTATCGGACCAGGCGAAGGAGCTAAACCCAGAGAAATATTGGTCAGCAAAGAAGATGACTATCCAGACGAAGAATATTCTTCTTCTGGGGGCTTTGCTGCCGAAGAAGAAAAGATAGAAGTCGAGGAATTAGAAGAGAATGACGATGAAATAGGTGAAGAAGAATCAATAGAGGAGGCTGACGACGAAATTGAATCCGCTATTGAAGATGATGTAGCAGATGAAGAAAGTGAGGAACCAAAAAAAACAAAAACACCCGAAGCCAATCCCGATGACAACGAATTGATTTAGCTGAACTAAAAATACAAAAAATAAAAATAAAAAGTGGGCGACCCCTCTTTTTATTTGTTAAATAATTATGATGAATTTTTCCGCCAAACAACTAAACCAATACGAAACAGTGGCAGAAATATTTTCAGCTGCCAGAAAAAGTAAAAATGTTGATCTGGCAAAAGCTGAAAAGGTTTTGAAAATAAACAAAAAGTACCTGCTGGCGCTAGAAAACGCTGAATACGAAAAAATGCCCGGTGAAGTGTATATCAAAAACTTTGCTCGAGCCTATGCCCAATATCTAGATCTTAATGTAAAAAATGTTTTAAAACTAGCAGATCGTGAGCTGGAGATTACTAAAAAAATAGGTCAAACTCCGGAAATTGTTATTCAACCAAAAACCCAAGAGATGCAAAAAATAATTATCACGCCAAAAACCATTCGCGTTGGTGCCATCATTTTGTTAGCTATCGCTTGCGTTATCTATCTCGGCTGGGAAATAAACTCTATTTTTTCACCGCCATTTCTGTCCATATCGTCTCCGACAGAAGACTTGATCAGTAAAGATAATTTTATTACAGTAGAAGGACAAACCGTCCCCGAAGCTCAGCTGACTATTAATGGTCAGGAAATCTTAGCGGATCAAAACGGCTATTTTCGCAAACAGCTAGACCTGCAAACAGGTATTAATAATATCGAGATAAAATCTCAGAAAAAAAGGAGCAAAGAAAGTATTGTTATTCGCCGTGTTATGGTCGAGGAGCAACCGACACCGGAAACCACCATGCCGACAGACCGCGTCCAACCCGTTGATGCCGCACTACCAACACAAAACACACCATTAATACCATAAAATTAGTTTAGAAATATTTAATCTGGGCCTATATACAATATTAATGAACGATTAATATTGATAAAAACTATCTATGACAAACAAAAAATCAACTGACAATCAAGCCAATAGACAACATCTAGCCGAAGAAGCTATTGATCAAATCAGACAACGATTTGGCGACGGATCAATCATGAAACTTGGCGAAGCCAAAGCCATGCAGGTCGACGTAGTACCTACCGGATGTTTATCAATAGATATTGCCCTAGGCGTTGGCGGCGTACCCCGTGGTAGAATCATAGAAATCTATGGTCCTGAAGCGTCTGGTAAAACCACTCTAGCTCAACATGTTATCGCTGAAGTACAAAAACTCGGCGGCGTCGCTGCTTTTGTTGACGCTGAGCACGCTCTTGACCCCAGCTATGCCCAAAAAATAGGAGTGAATATCGACGAACTTTTTATCTCCCAACCAGAATCAGGCGAGCAAGCCCTGGAAATAGTGGAAACGCTGGTTCGCTCCAACGGTGTTGACGTCATTGTTGTCGACTCGGTCGCCGCGCTCACTCCCCGCGCGGAAATCGAAGGCAGTATGGGCGACCAGCACATGGCACTGCAAGCAAGACTAATGTCTCAAGCTTTGCGTAAGCTAACTGCTATAATCAGCAAAACGAAGACTGTTTTGATTTTTATCAACCAGACCAGGCAAAAAATCGGCGTATTTTTTGGCAATCCGGAAACCACCACCGGCGGTATGGCGCTAAAATTTTATTCCTCCATCCGAATCGAAGTACATCGTGCGGCGCAAATCAAGCTAGGCGAAGAAGTGGTGGGTAACCGGGTCAAATGTAAAATAGTAAAAAATAAGGTTGCTCCACCTTTCCGCACTTGCGAGTTTGATATTATGTATAACGAAGGAATTTCTCTATCCGGTGATCTGATCGATCTTGGTTTAGAATATAAAGTGATTACCAAGGTGGGAAACACTTTTAACTATGGCATAAATAAACTAGGCGTCGGTCGGGAAAACGCCAAACAGTATCTGCGGGAAAACGCCAAACTCATGGACGAAATCAGAGAAAAAATCTGGTTAGAAGTGAGAAAAAAACAAGCCGAATAAAATTATCGATACTTTAAAAGGCGATACCATCCGGTATCGCCTTTTTGCTTGTTGTTGAGGTTACTTTTCCGCCGTATCCGGAACCAGTTTCAGGATCCAGATCGACACGATCTGGTAGTTGACCAGACCGATTACCATGCCGGCAACAGCGCCGATGATGGCATTGCCGACAAAGTATCCAATAGTCGCTCCGATGGCCGAGTCGACCAAACAGAGCAACCGCCGATCGGAGTGAACGGCAATGAAAAGCTTCTTACAGGAAAGTCCGACGAATTTCATAGTCGCCACGACCGCCCGCCAAATCGTCTTGGCGTGTTTCACCAAGAGATAAATCATATAGAAAGGGACAACGGGCGCGCTCACTTTAATAGGCATCCAGAAAATCGAAAAAAAGTCCCACCATCCCGCAGATTCATCCTTATTGTGCATGTGCATGGCGCACCCCATTCCGAGCATCGCTGTAATAATTACGGCGACGTCAAAAATTCCGCCGGTGCCGAATGCGTGCTTTGCGTAATTTAAAAACACCGCATACGACAACCCACTCGACGTCCATAACATAACAAGAAGACCAATAAGCACTAGCATCACGACCACGACCAATACGATAGTCAAAACCTTGCCGATCGGAAGTAACACCATATCCTTGAAATTCACTTCTTTGGCAGTGCTGATCACCGCCTTGGGAATCGAATAGAAGAAATGTTTGGGATCGTAGCCGATGTAGCCGACTACAGCGCCGACAGCTGTGCCGATAATCCACAGATACTGACCGAACTCGAAACGAGCGGCCAGTTCCAGAGAAATCATGGCGCCCAAAAAAGCGCCAATGAAACACGCGACCGCGATTTTCATCGTCTTGCTCATCTTACCATTCCTCCTTTTACGGCATTTGTGTTTTTGTTGTCAAAAATCGATTATTCTTTTTACCATATCAAAAGAAAAATGTCAAGTAATATCCTGGATCTAAAAAAGACGTCCCCGTTGGACGTTTCGTTGTCATCCTGAGCCTGCGAAGGATCCCTCTTAATTACCCGCTAGGGAAAAAGAATAGTATTAACGCAATCATCGACGATTACGTTTTGTTTGATATCCTGTGTTTATCTCTTCTCTGGAGGGATCCTTCACGGAGTTTATCCTGAGCGTAGGCGAAGGACTCAGAATGACAATTTTATTCTTCCACGTTTAAATCAATCCAAGAAGGATTCATTGATCTAATTAACACCTCTTTTTTGTAACGCTTCCAACCTTTTAAAACCTTCTCGTAATTAATAGCTTCTTTAATCTGAGAAAAACGTTCGTAATAAACTAGTTTGTTACAACCATACTTTCTGGTAAAGCCGGGATTAATTCCTTGTTTATGTTCGTCGATTATACGATCAAGGTTGTTTGTAACACCGATATATAACGTACCGCTTTTACTAGCCACAATATAAACGTAATAATTACCGTTCGTCATATGTTAGCAATATAACATAGCAAAGATTAAATCTTTCTAAAACAAAAAAGCGTCCCCGTTGGACGCCTTTTTATAAAAACTCTTAATTCTTGTCTCTTCTTATTCGTTTACCCTCTCCAGGTATTCGCCCGTTTCGGTATTAACCTTAATCACATCGCCTTCTTTGATAAACAAAGGGACATTTACGTCAAATCCAGTTTCCATAGTTGCCGGTTTTGTTACTTTTCCTTGAGCAGTGTCTCCACGAGCGCCGTCAATCGTCTGAACTACTTTCAGATTTACTTTTCCTGGCAACTCTACCGACACCGGCTCACCGTTGTAATAAAGAGCGTCTACTTCCATTCCTTCTTTGAGAAACCTGGCTTGATCGCCCATTTGTTCCAGACTGATACCAAACTGCTCATATGTTTCATTATTCATAAAATAAGCATGATCCGGATCAGAATAAAGATAACCGGATCGACGATGTGTTAAATCGGCCTCTTCAACACGATCACCGGGATGAAAATTGTTTTCAATCACTTTGTTAGTGATCAGGCTTTTTAGCTTAGTCTGCATTACCGGTTTTCGTTGCTGCATACGGACAAAATTTGCCTCAACAACAAGATAAGGTTGATTATCAATATCCAATACTTTTCCTTTTTTGATGTCGTTTAGAGATGATATTGCCATAGTATATCTTGCTTATGCCGACAATCAAGAAAGCCGGCAGCTTTTTTTAACGCAAACCGCGCAAAAGTTTCCTTTGCGCGAAATTGCGACAAAACTAGCAGTTTTGCTATTTAAAATTTTATTTATTAACAAAAGGCAATAAAGACATTACTCTTGCTCGCTTGATCGCCATCGCCAGTTTTCTCTGATGTTTAGCGCAAACACCGCTGCGGCGACGGGGAGCTATTTTACCATAAGACGAAGTGAAACGGCGAATCAACTGAGCGTCTTTATAGTCGATTTCTTCGTAGTTATTGGAACAATAATAGCATTCCTTGTCTTTTTGATCCTGTTGTTGATTTTGTTGGCGTCTATTGTTATTCATAGGTTAATTACGTTTTACTTAAAATGGAATGTCTTCTACTTTTATTTCTTCTTCGACTATCTCTCCGCCGTCTGCTTCCGGAGTGACCTCCTCCTTGCCAGAACCGGCAAAAGGAGAATTATCCGTATTAGCACCCTTGCGATCCAACATCACCATATTGTCAGCGATAATCTCAGTACGATAGCGTTTCACGCCATCTTGACCTTGCCAGTCGCGAGTTTGAAGTCTGCCTTCGATATATACTTTACTTCCCCTGTGCAAATATTTACCACAAATCTCGGCGAGCTTTCTCCAGGCAACAATATTGTGAAACTCGGCTTTTTCCTGACGCTGACCACTAGAATCCTTCCAGGTCAGGTTAGTAGCTACGGAAAATGAAGCGACGGAAGTTCCCTGGGGAGTTGTTTTTAATTCTGGATCTCGGGTAATATTTCCGATGATCATAACTTTGTTAAGACTCATATTTTTTGTTGGTTAGTTTACACTCCGATGCCTAAACAAAGGAGGGTGTAAAAAATTGATTTATAAAATCGTATTATCAATCAACTCATCCAACTTTTTATCAAGGTCTTCGATACTTACCTTGCCTCGTTTGTCGTCTTTTTTTGACTTTTCGACGTCTGTTTTCTCCGGCACGACAACTCTTTCGGCATCAATTTTTTCCTTTAGCTGTTCAACCTCTACTTCCTCCGCTCTGGCGCGGCGTTCTTTTTCCTTAGCTATCTCTTCGGCAGTCTTTTCTTTTTTAATAACAACCAAATGACGTAAAACATCCGGGAACAACCGCAAAGAAGTATCTAGCCCTTTGAGCTTATCTGGATTCAAATTAAACTCGGTAACAAAATAGTAACCGTGATAAACTTGCTTGATTGGATAAGCCAGTTTTTTCTTACCCATGTCTTCTTCATAGGTAATTTGGCAACCATATTCAGATAAAATCGCTTTAATTTTATCATTAACGGCTGGCAACTCATTTACCGTATATTTTGCCGGTATGATATACAGTAGTTCATAATGCTTAAGCATTTTTTCATCTTGCACTTCTACCATAAAACATTGGAATTAATAATTTATTAAACTTTTGATTAAATTTTATTAAACTGGGGATAAAAAAAATTTCGAGGTGTCTCGAAAAATATTAAAAAATATCCTCGAACACCTTAATTTGGCTAAATTATGCCAAATTATCTCCGCTAAGCAGAGATGTGGGAAAGGTCCGAAACCTGTATTGATTGCAGTTTAACACGGGTTTAATAATAAATCAAGGATTAAAAAACATTCCGCTCATTGATTTTTTTAGCAATATGACGTTAAATAGCATAATGTTTTTTGAAAAATTAAAAGGAGGTAAAAATGCTTTATATCCGAAAACCACTGGCCTCCACGTCCGCCCTACCGGCATCATAATCGCCGTTCTGGTTGCCTGGAGTTTACTCAAATTCTTTTTCTTCTAAACAACACCATCCCCGCAACCAAGCGGGGATTTTTTTATAAAAAAACCCTGCCATGCGACAGGGTTTGAGAATGATTACGCCTTCCAAAACTGCGGTAATTTGTTTTTCTCCATTTCCGCAAAAGCGGTTTGGATATTTTTTTTGGCACGATCCTCGTATTTGCTGAAGAAAAAATCCGTGCCATAGATGCTTGTCCGAGTCAATAATACCCGGAAAAGATTCCGCGTTTGTTCGAAGAATTGACTTGGCGACTGATTGCCAAATTCTTTTTGCAACAATATGGCATTAGCAACGAAATATTGCCAAGGAGTCGCCAATGAAGACAAGTCGATATCGGCGATCAAACGCTGCTCTGGTTTTTGAAATAACAGCTGCCCGTGTTTAGTTGCCGCGATATCACCGGCAACGTTGTCATAAAAATCCGACGGCATGCCCATTTGAGACAACATTGCTTTGGCAATAGCAGCGCTCTCTTCTTCGCTGCGGGCAATATCGTGAAGCCACAAACCAGCTTCAATCTCCTCTACCGAAAAATCTCCTTTGGGAACAGAGTTGAGCTGGACCAAACAGTTCAGAACGTGTTGTAAATTATGGTATGTCCGACCCGAACCATTATAAGCTCTGGTTATCTGGTAAAAAAAAACGCTCTGCCTCGCCGCTGGCTTTCAGCCGGCGCCACAAATCCAGCCAGCGAATTCTTGCGACACTGACAGTCATCCTTCCCACTCCTGCCCTCCTTTGCTTTTATTGTGAATCAACACGATAAAACCTTTTACCACTAAGACTAAAAATTGTCAACAAATAAAATTTTTTGCCCAAAACCAGATTATCTGCTAAACTAAAAACACGTAATAAACTAACTTTATATTTATGGCACGAGGAAAAGGAAATAGCGTTACCCGCGCTCGACGCGAACAGCTAAAAAAAGGTATGGTTATCAATGTCCGCCGCAAAAAAAGCGTGGCTGACAAAAAGAAAGCGCGCTGCGGTTGCTGCTAAACAGTTTATATTATAGCCTAATCACCGCCCCAAATAAAAAGGAGCGGTTTTTATTTAAAAAATATCCCCCCTGTATTATATGATACCGGGGGGATTTTAATATTATTTGCCGTTTTTTACCTGAAAAATGGGACTTTTTTTCTTTTTGGCGGCAAGCCATTTTCGCAGCTTATTCCACCAACGAACAAACATACCCTTTGAAGCTTCCAGGGCTTCGGCTTCTTTTTGACGGCGCTTGATGTCGATATTGCGCAAAACGCGAATCGCCTCCGCTAAATTCGGATTGCGCGCTAAAGCCAGGTGGTAATTAGTCTCCGCCATCTCGATCAGTCCCTCGGACAAATAAATATGCCCCAGGAATAAATAAGCGATGGATGCGGTTTTCTTATTTCTTTCCACTGCCTGATTTAGAAGATCCCGCGACCTCGCCTGCATCTCGACGAAATCTTCTTTGTTGTCAATCTTTCTTCCTTCAGCAACAGCGCGAGCTGCATCTTCTTTGATTTGCAAAGACAGTTTAAATAACGCCCAAGCGTAATAGCTCATCCGATCCTGATCGGACGGATTGATGTCCAAAGCGATTTTGAAAAACTCAACAGCGCTGCGGTAGTCCTTATAATTCAAACATCCCATTGCCTTGTCAAAGGCAATAATACCTTGCAAGTCTCGCTGCAGTCGCTGACTTTTTGCGTTTTTGACAGCACCCGCCGCGGCTTGTTCCTGATAATCAATGATCTTCTGCATGGTATCGAGACGCTCGTAAGCACCCCGAATAATCCGAAAAATATAGTCGGTCTTCTCCAAAATTTCTTTATCTTGAAACTGGAAAAAGCCATCGGGATGATATTTTTTTACCATCTCGCCGTAAGCTCTCCGAACTTCCTGCTCGGTCGGCATGTTATCAAGAGAAAAACCAAATACCTCCAAAATGTCGTCCGGTGGTGGCGAAAGCCTGGCAAAAAACGCCTCGACATCCTCTCGCAGCTCCCTACTGATAATGATAGCCACTTTCATTTTACCATTCCTCCTTTTACGGCAAAAACGATTATTAAATCGCTTAATTTATATGTAATGAACATTAACTATGTTTATCAAATATAATGATTTTTGTCAATAATTTATTAACCGAAGATCGATAATCTAGTAATCAGGACACTAATTAATGCCCTCCGGCTATTAATCACCAATAAAAAAACTCCCTGACAATAACTATCAGGGAGTAAATAATTCATGAGAAGTTAATCTTTTTGCCGCTTTCAACGATACGGTTCACCGCACCGTCGATTTCCAACATCGGAAAAGTTTCGATATTCACCAAATGTAACTTCGTGCTCTCAACAAGATTACGAACATTAACATCGTCATACGTCTGCATGATCAACCCTTCCGCAGTGCTAAGCCGCTGAACCAGCTCTGCACTTGAGCTGGAAATAAACTCAGCGGTATCAAAAGCTAAGCGTTCGCCGACAAGCTCCAGCTTATCGACTTGTTTGAGCAAGCGATATTCGTGGAGCGGTCCGGACATTTTTTTCGCTCGCGTCAAACAATCCGAAAAATGCGCTGCCACTACGTCGCGCCATTTTTGTAAATCATTGATATTGTCATCGAGCTTGGAAATAATAGCCTCGGCGCGCTTGATCGCTTGCTCCACGCGACTGCCACAATAAGTCTCTCCGGTTTGCACAACCAAACGTAATTCTTCAAGAAGAGCACCGATTTGGTTGCGAGCGCTTTGCAACTTATCAAACAATTTCTGATATCGGCTTTCTGCGCCAATCATCAAAAATTCTTCTTTACTGATTATATCTTTTGCATAATCGACGACGACGTCCTCCACGTCGCCGGCGGCATCAAGTCTTTCCTGCAGCAATGCCTTCCTGGCAGCACGCCACTCAAAAAGATAGGCAATAGGTCTTTGCACGAAAGCAAAAAATCCAAACGAAAAAACAGAGATCAGGGATACCTTCAAGCTCCACTCTAAATATATCGCAATAGGTATAATACATAAAGCCGCGAAACAAAACAAAACCCTGAACACTAATCCGATATTAGGATAACAAGAATGAATGTCTTGCGCGGCAGCCTTCTTTGCAGCCGCAGTTTTAGTATTTTCTGACCATAAAACATCTACATGCCTTATAGCCATGGAAAAGCTTCCCTCTCCTTTGTTACGCACGGTTTTCTTTATTTCTTGTCGTACCATGCTTTTTTTCCACCTCTGCGCTAAAGAAACCAGGTCTTCATGAGAGGCGGGTAATAATTTCGAAAGCCTTCTGAAGATTTTATCCGTTGTCATCTATATCTCCTTTCCGAGATTCGAAACTCTATTGGCTTTTGGTAATTAATTTATTGTCAAAATTCAATATCTTAACTTAACACTTTTTATAAATTACGTCAAGATAAAATCCCAAATTATCCGCTAAAACCTTTGTTTTTCTTTTTACAATATTGTATAATAAAACAGCTTTTATGTATCTGCAAAAACTAGAAATCCAAGGTTTTAAATCGTTCGCTGGGCGGACGATTTTAGAATTCCCTTCGGCCAACGGCAAGGGTAAAGGCATTACTGCCGTCGTCGGTCCCAATGGCAGCGGTAAGTCCAATATCGCCGACGCCATCCGCTGGGTACTCGGTGAACAGTCAATGAAAACTTTGCGCGGGAAAAAATCAGAAGACGTCATATTTTTTGGTTCAGATCGCAAAGCGCGTATGGGTATGGCAGAGGTTTCTCTTTATTTAAACAATGAAGACGGTTCAGCGGCAATAGACTATTCGGAGCTGGTAATCACCCGCCGGCTATACCGCGACGGCGAATCAGAATATTTACTTAATAAAACAAAGGTTCGTCTCGCAGATATCCAAATACTTCTTGCTAAAGCCAACTTTGGTCAACGCACTTACAGTGTTATCGGACAAGGCATGGTTGACCATTTTCTGGTCGCCTCGCAAGCCGAGCGTAAAGAATTTTTTGATGAGGCAGCCGGAGTAAAAGAATACCAGATCAAAAAAGACCAAACCATCTCTCGACTGGAAAAAACCGAGGATAATCTCAAACAAACCGAAATCACCCTGGGCGAGCTTGGTCCGCGCTACCGCTCACTCGGCCGCATGGTCAAACGTTTGGAAAAACGCGAAGAGGTGGAACAAGAATTGCACGGATTACAAAAACAATATTACGGCGCGCTATATTTCGAAATTTCTCACCAATGGAAAAACTATCATGAACAATTTTTGACACTAAATAAAAAAATAGAAATAGAACAAAAAGAAATCGCTGCCATCCAAAGACAGCTTGATTCCCTAGAGCAAGAAGAATCAGGTCAGGAAATTTTTGCTGCTTTGCAAAAAAAGTTTAGCGCTACGCTCGATAAAAAAAACGCATTGCGGGAAAAACAACTTTCGCTGCAACATAAAATCAATGTTGCCAAACAAGAAGCTAAAAGAGAATTCATCCCAATTTCTGCGACAGAAATGGCGCGAGAAATAGAAGCACTGCTTGATTTGCACAGCCAACTGCTAGATCACCTTGATCAGATAACAGAGCTGTCACACCTTGGTCACGCCAAAGAAAAAACGACAACGGTAATCGATCGACTCAAAAAATTGCTCAAAAAAGTAAAACAACCTAATGAAGAAGAAATTGAAATTGATGACGAGCTGATTAAAACATTGGAACTGGTAAACAGCGAAATTGACGCGATAGAAAAGGAATTACAAACAGTGCAAACGGAAATAACCGACCATAACAAATCTCAAGAACAAAAAAAGGGTAAGTTTTTCGAATTGCAGCGACAATTTTCCGGCAAACAAACCGAAATCAATACTATTTCTATAGAACTCAACGACATCAAAGTAGAGCTGGCGAAACTAGAAACCCGTAAGGAAGATCTGGAAAACGAGATTGAACGCGAAGTCGCTGTTGAAGAACTGAGAACAGAAATCCGCAACCAAGGAACCGAGCTGCCAAAAAGCGAAGTGGCTGAAAACTACGAAAAAATCCAGCGTGTTAAGCATCAACTCGAACTCATCGGCGGTCTGGACGAGGAATCCCTCAAAGAATATGAAGAAATTAAAGAACGCTTTGAATTTTTGCAGACGCAATATGACGATTTAATAAAAGCTATCGACTCTCTTAGAAAAGTAATAAAAGAACTTGATGAAGACATTCACAAGCGCTTTGATCTAACTTTCAAAAATATTAATGAAAAATTTGGGGAATACTTTACTATTCTTTTTGCCGGCGGTCGCGCTTCTCTGGAAAAAATAATGTTTGAAGTAAAACCAAAAGATGACGACGATGAACAGGAAACCGAAAACGAACAAGAAGTGAAAATAAATAATAAGAAAACCAACGTTGAATACGAATATGGCGGAGTAGATATCAAGGCCTGTCCTCCAGGCAAAAAAATAGCCAGTCTCAACACTCTTTCCGGTGGTGAGAGAGCAATGACTTCTATTGCTTTAATTTGTGCTATTATTGCCTGCAATCCATCTCCGTTCGTTGTACTCGATGAAGTCGATGCGGCTCTTGACGAAGCCAACTCCGAACGGCTAGCGGCTATTTTGGAAAAATTAGCAGCGCAAACCCAATTTATAGTAGTTACCCATAATCGCGCCAGCATGCGTCGGGCAGATGTTTTATATGGTGTCACCATGGGTGATGACGGAATCTCAAAATTACTTTCAGTGAAACTGGAAGAAGGTGAACAATGGGCAAAATAATAAAACCATGACCCACAAAGTAACAACGCCTCGCTGTATGGCGAGATTTTTTATGATAACAAAAAAAATCGCCCGATAACTACCAGGCGATTTTATTTAACTAATTTATATTTTTCAATCTTGCTGATTATTTTTTTGGTTTTTCTTCAGCCCGCTATCACGGTCAAACTTTTCCACCTCTCGCTCCAAAAAATATATTCGCTCCTGACAACGGGAGATTTCCGCTTCGGTAACATTAATCACACCCGGATCGATATTTTCATTCTCCGCTAGAAAAACCTTTGCCGCGTCTATCTTAGTACGCAAATTATCGATTTCAGCGATTAAAGACGCTGCGTCTTTGGACATTACTTTTTTTAGCGTCGAGCTATTAGCAATAGAACTCTTCTGGCTTTCGGGAAAATCCATATCTTTTCGTAAAATTAAAAATTACCATTTATTAATAAATTATCCGCCCGCATACCGCTTAGGTCAATATTTCAAAAAGTTATAAACAAGATACGAAATGTCTAACACATGATTAAAATACGCTTTTGACAAGATGCCACACCCCCTACTTTACGTCCTTGACTAAATTAAGCCGTTTTGTTATTCTATTCCTACCGTCATTGTGCTCAACCGTGACTATTAAATAAAACCCTTTATTTTATACTATGATTAGAATACGTTTAGCCAGATTTGGCGCGAAAAAACGTCCAACTTACCGTTTAGCTATTTTTGACCGTGCCAAAGACAATCTAGGCAAGGCTATCGAGTATCTCGGTTCTTATAATCCACGAACCAATCCTAAAACTATCCAGTTTAATACTGAAAGAATCAAATATTGGCTAAGTAAAGGCGCCCAACCCACTCCAACGGTTCACAATCTTTTGGTTGACCAAAAAATTGTCGAAGGTAAAAAGGTGAAAGCCTTTCGTTTAGTAAAGACCGAGAAACCAGCTGAAGCCGCTCCAAAGCCTGCTACTACTGCTACTCCAGAGGCTGCCCCAGAAGCGCCTGCTGCACCAGCTGAAGCCGCTTCAGCTCCAGAAGTTAAACCAGAAGAACCAGCTGCTACTGCCTAAAAAACTATTTCCACACTACTCCTATCAAAAACCCCTAAATATAGGGGTTTTTGCTATTTATAAGCATTGGTAACGAGCTACTATTGACAATATTTATAAAATATGATATTGTTTAGTATTCTCTCACATAGTGTGAGGAATTGATCGTTCCCAATTTACTGACCAACTTCGGATGGGCGGACCACCGACCCACCGGACCAAAAGTTGGCAGAAAGGAAGTGTACCATGGTTATTCGCTTGTTTGTTGACTCTACCCAAGCAAAAGAAGTTCCCGGCAATAAGGACAAGAAAGAAATTGCGGGAATTCGCCTTTGACAATTTAATCAAGGCGAGACTTATCACGTCGACCTCAAGTTGCTAGATATACTCGAAGGTCGAGTGCCGGAAGAGCTGCTGGCGGCGGTTATGAGTGCTTCGGTCAGAATCAAATGGACCGAAACCAGTCTGCTTAGCGGCGGCTGTCGCCAGCGCGGCATCTACCAAAAAGACGGGGTCAAACTGGAAGTGTCGCTGGAAATCGGACACACCAGCGGCAAGGCGGCGGTGAGCTACTTTGAGTTTACCATCGAAGGAGCTTGCAAGCCCGAAGAGCTGAAAACCATGGCCGAGCTGGTGCTCGACATCCGTTCCGGCGCGGCGATCCCCGGCGCAAGTTGGGACAAGCCCCAAGATGGTGGGCCGACGTACGCCGAATTGAAGGAGCAACTCGCGAGTCAACTGACTCGTAATGAGCAGCTCACAAAAACGGTCACGGAAAAGAACGAAATGATTTGCAAATTAAGTCAACGCGCGAGCGGCTTGATGCAGATCGTTCATCGACTGCTCGGAGTGATCACTATCTTCCGAGAAGCATTGGAGCGCCACACCTTTGTCCGGCCGGTAGCAAAAAATCTCGAGACAGATCTTGCTACGACAAGGGCTTGGCTTGAACAAAGCTTTCTGGAACCGGTAGAGCAGGACGACCTAGCGCAAATTTTCGCCTGGTCGGTATTCGAACAAAAAACCAAAAAATAACCTCTGGACACAAACATCCATACCGGCAGCCTCATCGAGGTTGCCGGTTTTTATTTTTATCAAAATAGCATCTAGTCAATTCTTGTCATTACCTTGACAAATTATTATCTTTATCCTAATATACCTTAGCTCAATATTTTTTATTTGGATTAATGGGGTCAAGAGAGGGAAAACATCATGAACATGCAAAAAATCAAGAAAAAAAAGGAGTCCAAAAAAAGAATTGTCCTGACCACTGCCCAAAAAAAACAACTCGATTTACTGAAAAAAAAGGCCAAAGAGCGAGGGTTAGTCGTTTGTGTCTCCTGTGAAGGAAACAAACTGCAGTGGAAAGGCAAAGGCGGCAAGACTATTGGTCGGTCGCCAATAGAAATCCTGGATTAAATCCAAATCAAAAACCGTTCGCCTAGGCGAGCGGTTTTCTTTTTTATCTAAAAAACAGAGATATTTTTAAGTTATCGACAAAAACTTTTTTGCTACTTGCTCAATCACTTCTCTATCCTGCAATGAAAAAATATGCTGTCTTTCGATTGCTTGGGTGTCACCAGAATCAAGTAGCGTCAAGAACTGACCAATCACCCTAAAGTTGTTTTTAACCTCAGTAGTTAGTTGTCCCGGCACGCCTCGCAAATCATCAACCTCGGCTTTTATTTCTTCCAGATATGGCAAGACTTTATTTAAAACTTGTTTCATTTTTTTACTTTTTTCCGACAATTCTTTACCGGACTTTACCGCCTTCTTTTCTTTTTGCTCTATCTTTTGCATTTCAACAACCAGATCTTCCCTGGTTTTGCCTTGTAAAAAAGCTGAGCCAATTATTTCTTTTATCGTTGTTTCTTCCAAAACATCCTGCAGATAAGCAACAGATTCTGCTTTCGACAGTTCGCCACTTTCTATCAAAGACAAAACTGCGGTACACAAACCAACCCCATAATCTTTGTCCGGATGTGCTTTTCTTGCTAATTGCTCAATAGCCGGCACTGACTTTTCGGTTCCTTGGGCACTGATAGCGGCTAGCAAATTTTTGTGTCTAGCGCTTTTCTTTTCCGTATCAATCAGACCTCTGACTTCTTTTATTCTTTCTTGTTTATTTGATTCCGGACTAGCCGTGATTACCTTGTTGATCATATTTATCTCTGTCACGATACTATGCGGATCACGATAAGAAACTTCTTGCCCCATCACCTGATCTTTGTATCTATCAGGCATAGTAGATATGGGCTGATTTCTTTTTACCGCTTTGCCGTAGTCAATAATAGATGTCTGCGGTGCGTCCGGTCCGCCCAAAGAACGGATATCACCAGAAACCATAAAATTTCTCTGATGACCATCGAGGTATTCAAAACCGCAGGCTTCAAAAAGCCGAATAGTCCGCTCTATCTGTCGCGGAATATCACCAGATAAAGAAAATTTTATCTCACGCAATTTATCCCAGAGCCTTTTGGTGTTTTCTCTTTCTACACCACTGGAATCGAGCGCTCTGGTCTGATTAAAAAGATTGGCGGTGGCTTCTTGGCTGATCCGATCAAAACCATTACGACAAATATCGTCAAAAGCCTGCTTTGCTGTCTGATACTCTGGGCTGTCGGGACTTGCTCCTTTTGCGTGGTATTCTTTTTGTAGTCGATCCCAGACCACTGCTTTATAATAAATAGTCGCTAGATCCTCTCCGTGAATAAAATCCATTACTATCATTTCCACATCACCATCATCATCAAACTCTATACCGTCACCTTCCAACATCTTTTGATCCTCTGACTTTATTTTTAGTTTTTTAAAAAGTATTGGCTTGGGAACCGACGCCAAATCAGTCATACCCATTTGCCTCGCTGTTTCAACTATCTCGTAAGCCATACTCTGCATAGCAAACTCTTCCACCCCTTCTCCTGGATTGTATATTTTCAAAACTTTTAGAGCCTCCTCTGACTCTAGCCTGGTATCTGTTTTTTCCAAAGAAGCCATAATGTCAGCCGCCACTTCGGTAGTATTGAGGTGATAAATAACACCTTTGCTTCCCTCATTGACTTTATGAGCATGTTTTACAAGTAAAAACTCCAACAAAACCTCTAAGGCAACTTCTTGCTCGGCTGTCCTTTTTTTCTCTTTTCCTACTGGTCTAAAAAGGGAATTATTCTCTTTATTTGGCATAAAAATAATTTATTTTATCTTTTTAAATTTTAGCATATTTAAAGAAAAAAATCAAGTAAATTTAAACATTTTTACCTTAAATTATTGACAAAATGGATCTATCTGCTATAATGATAGCTAATTACGGTTAAGTCCCTTTTGGGTAACTAACCGAGTTGTTTAATAAAGTAAATGAAGAAACTATGGAACTCGATCAAAAGTTTGTCGAGGATGTGGTCAAATCAATCGTATCACACCCGGAAGACGTCAAGACCGTGCGCACAATCGATGAACGCGGTGTTCTTATCACCCTGTCCATCAACCCAGCCGATATGGGCTATGTTATCGGTCGCCAGGGTCAAACTGCTAGAGCGATCCGCACTCTTCTCAAAATTGTCGGTGCAAAAAACAACGCTCGCGTTAACTTGAAAATCAACGAACCAGAGGGTTCTACCCACGTTCGCAGAAGCGACAATCGCAACGATCGTAATGATCATGTCGATATTGACACTTCTGACGTTGACAATCTGAGAATCTAAATTTTGAACTTTTAGATACTAAAACCGTCGGTTGAAAAATCGGCGGTTTTTGTTTTTTACAGGAAGATAGGAGGATAGGATGTTAGGAGGATATAAGGATAGGATGTTAAGATTTAAGCTTGCGGATAAAACAATGTAATAATTTAGTCGTTTCTAATAGTAGCCCTTCGGATTTTATAAAATATTTTTTTTCTGCCATTTTCAAATCTCTAGCAATCAATAATTGAGTTGTTAATTCGCCGGCAGAACCGAGGGCAATCAATAAAAACCTAAGCAATTCTTGCTTATAGCCTCTTTCGCACCCTTCAGCGATGTTGGAGGGGACAGAAACGGTCGCTCTCTTAATCTGAGAGGTTAAGCCAAATAGCTCGTCTTTTGGGAATAATTTGGTTAATTGATAGATTTCTTTAGTTAGCTCGAAGCTTTTTTGCCAGACGATTAAATCACGAAACGATTTGGTTGTCATAGAATTTGCAGTTATTAGTTAAAGCGTCTAGAATATAGCTAATGGTAGATTAAATAGATCTAAAAAAAATTATTAAATATTTTTAAACTATTTCACCTACCCTCCTAACATCCTAACATCCTACCCTCCTAACCTCTTATCATCCTATTTATGCTTTTCGATATTATCACAATATTTCCCCGTATCTTCGATTCTTATATCAACGAGTCGATTCTTAAGATCGCCCAGAAAAAAAAGAAGGTGAAAATTCGGATCCACAATCTTCGCGAGGTTACTGCCGATCGACATCATACTGTCGACGATCGACCTTATGGTGGCGGTCCGGGAATGCTACTGATGGTTGAGCCTTTTTATAAGACTTTAAAAAAGATTAAACGCGCCGAAAAAACACACGTCATAATGTTTGACCCAGCCGGAAAAAAGTTTGACCAAAAGATGGCGCAAAAGTTTTTGACCTACGATCAAATAATAATGCTCTGCGGCCGCTATGAAGGATTTGATGAAAGAATCAAAAAACTAGTTGATGAAAGAATCTCAACTGGCGACTATGTCCTATCCGGCGGAGAGATACCAGCTATGACTGTGATCGAAGCAACGACACGACTGATCCCCGGTGTGCTAGGTAAACACGAATCGACGAAAGAAGAAACCTTTTCTGGCGACAAAAACTACAAAGAATATCCTCATTACACTCGCCCGGGAGTTTTTACTGCCGGCAAACAAAAATGGCGTGTGCCAAAAATCCTCCTTTCCGGTGACCACAAAAAAATCGCCGAGTGGCGAAAAGGGATAAGCAAAAAATAAAAATAGGGCCTATTTTGACCCTATAATATCCAAGATTAAATTTTTCTAATATTTAAAAACCCCGTCGTTTCTAACGGGGTTTTGTTGAATGTTGTTAATCGAACTTGTCCCAATCCATCATTTGCGACGGCTGGCGGAACACTAAATTAGTGCGAGCAAAGAAATGCTCACCACAGTGCCGCTAAGCGTTACAGATATGCACTGATATTTTTTTTATGACGCGACGAACTCAACCACAAAATACCACGGCAAATTTTGCGGAATAATATTCACCTTCAAACGATGAGTTGAGGCGATCATCCGCGCCAAACGATAAAACTCTTCCTCTTCCTGTATACTGACAGGAATGGTAATATTGTCATCGTCGTCAGAATCAAGACACAGTCGGTCATCACCACGTCTAAAACCAATCTTTCGGCTCATTTGATTCCAATACATTTGATCACCGAGTTGCAATTTTCGTGGAGGCTTGGAATTTTGTTTTTCCTCGCCGCGAACCCGCATAACCAATCCGACCGGCTCCGCTTCCAACATTTTTTTGACTTCCTCCGAGATGCCACGGAAAAACATTTCGATGGCGTTGATCGCTTTTTTAGTTGCAACTAACCCACCGGTATTTCTTTCCTGATGAAGTTCTAAAATGTTCCGCAGGACGACAGCCAAACCATAAAGGTCACTAACTTCATCATCCTTAATATCGTCAATGCCGGCTTTAAGCCAACGCTTCACCGCGCTACCAAACACAGGAATAACCAAAGAAACAAACTCCTTGACCACCTTGGTGCCGATATCGTTTTCAAAGAAACGATATTTGCTCATCAATCCGACAATAGTATCGAGGTTATTAAGAACCTCTTCGGGATCCCTTAACGAAGATTTGTCGTTTTTGTTGTCGATGACGATGGTGAACAAAGAACGACCATGGCTTTCTTGTTGAGACCAATTCTCATCGCAAGAACCATACACGGAAAAAGTAAAACAATCTTTGTCATTTACTTTTTCCCAGGCTTTATCGTTCAGTTCAATCAACTCGTTTTGCTTGCCGGTCCAAGGGTTGTATAAAATCAGAACGCCAAAACTACGTAGCCTCTTCTTTTGATCCATTTTCCTCTCCTTTTTTCCGTTGCTCCGACTTTCAGAGCAGTAGATTAGGATTGTCAAAGTGCGGGTCGCCAGACCTACTAGGCGTAGCGGTTTTATCCCACACGGGTTAATATAGTAAAATTAGCACTAAAAGTCAAAAAGATTAAGAAAACCGAGAAAACATGGTGCCGGATACAGAATATATATATATCCAAGAAATCCTTTTCTCCATCCCTCGTTCTCCCCTTGACAACATTTATGGATGATATATAATAACACCACCTAAATTTTAAGGTTAAAAAGTTCCTCCAAAATACATAACAATTCAATTTTGGACCTATACTGTCCCCCCGCTTGTTAGCAGGAGTGATAAGTAGTGAAAAAACAGTGATGGCTGAGTATCCCCCACTTTTCACTCCAGAGCCTTAGAGGAGTGAAAATAACGGCTCAACTTTCTACCCAGATTTATAAAAAATGGCGTAGGAAGTGGGGGAGCTGATTTGGCCGGCACTGTTTTTTCGTTAGCTAAATTTAGAAAAAACGAAAAAGGTCGTTGACAATCGAAGTGTGATAGAAACCACCACTTTATAGTGGTTAATCGCCTATTTCTATTTGATCTTTTATTGGCAGGGCGTAAAAACCTTGCCCTCGTATAATGTTTTTTTGGGCTTTCATTAAAAAAACCTAAAATTTTTCTAGAGCTTTTATTAAAAACTCTTTATTGAGAGTTTGATCCTGGCTCAGGATGAACGCTGGCGGCGTGTCTAAGGCATGCAAGTTGGATGGGTTTAGACCCATAGCAAACGGGTGCGTAACACATTGGTAACCTACCTCCAAGATGGGCATAACCCCGCGAAAGCGGGGATAATTCCCAATTGTCACGAGGGGACAAAAGTCATTCTCGTGTAAAGATTTATCGCTTGGAGAGGGGCCTATGGCCTATCAGCTAGTTGGTGAGGTAATGGCTCACCAAGGCAACGACGGGTAGCGGGTGTGAGAGCACGACCCGCCTCACTGGGACTGAGACACTGCCCAGACTCCTACGGGAGGCTGCAGTCAAGAATATTCCCCAATGCACGAAAGTGTGAGGGAGCGACGCCGCGTGTAGGAAGACGGTCTTCGGATTGTAAACTACTTTTGTAAGGGACGAATAATTTGACGGTACCTTGCGAATAAGAGGTTGCTAACTCTGTGCCAGCAGCAGCGGTAATACAGAGACCTCGAGCGTTATCCGGATTTATTGGGCGTAAAGCGTCTCTAGACGGCTTGCTAAGTCAATGGTCAAATCCTTTGGCTCAACCAAAGAATTGCTGTTGAAACTAACAAACTAGAGGACGGTATAGGCTAGCGGAATTGCTGGTGTAGGGGTAAAATCCGTTAATATCAGCAAGAACACCAAATGCGAAGGCAGCTAGCTGGAACGTTCCTGACGTTCACAGACGAAAGCGTGGGTAGCGAATGGGATTAGATACCCCAGTAGTCCACGCCGTAAACAATGGGCACTAGACATTGGAAGTATCGACCCTTTCAGTGTCGCTATAAAATAGCTAACGCGTTAAGTGCCCCGCCTGGGGAGTACGAGCGCAAGCTTAAAACTCAAAGGAATAGACGGGGACCCGCACAAGCGGTGGAGCATGTGGTTTAATTCGACAATAAGCGAGGAACCTTACCAGGGCTTGACATCCCGGGAATTCTGCAGAAATGCGGAAGTGCCTTCGGGAACTCGGTGACAGGTGCTGCATGGTTGTCGTCAGCTCGTGTCGTGAGATGTACCGTTAAGTCGGGAAACGAGCGCAACCCTCATTCTGTGTTATATTTGTCACAGAAAACTGCCTACGTACAGTGGGAGGAAGGTGGGGATGACGTCAAATCAGCATGGCCCTTATGCCCTGGGCTACACACGTGCTACAATGGCCGGTACAATGGGTCGCCAAGCCGAAAGGCGGAGCCAATCCCATCAAAACCGGTCCTAGTTCGGATTGAGGTCTGCAACCCGACCTCATGAAGCCGGAATCGCTAGTAAACGCGTATCAGCCATGGCGCGTTGAATACGTTCTCGGGTCTTGTACTCACCGCCCGTCACGTCAAGGGAGTCGGTAATACCCAAAGTTCGCGAACGCGGACAAAGGTAGGATCGATAACAGGGACGAAGTCGTAACAAGGCATCCGTAGCGGAAGCTGTGGATGGATCACCTCCTTTCTAAGGAGAGACGTTTTTACCTTTTTATTAAGGTAAAAATTTTGGTCGAGCGGTTAATCAACTTTACAGTTAGTGCGTTTCTATCACATTTTGGTTGTTAAATAAAAAACCCGTGTCAGTAAGACACGGATTTTTTATTAGCCATGTTCTGGGTGTTGGTCATGGTAGGGGCGATTCCCTCCAGAGGCGGGCAGGCATGAATCGCCCCTACGGAGACTATCGACCCACGGTCGACTCTTTATTCAATTTTACTAAAAATCTTTCAACCTGTTTATTTAGATCCGGTTTTGACGGATCGAAAGTATAAAAAAACTTTATTCTCTTTTCTACACCACGACGGATATTTTTGAGAGCGCGGTAGCAAGCGATCGCTTCAGCCGAATCTTTGAAAAGCCAAGAGTGTTTATAATTTTTTAGTTTGTTTAAAATATACTTTTCCGGCGGCTTCACGTGGATCCAGATGACTTTTTTGCCGTAATCCTTGGCAATCTTTTTTATCAAACTCACATCTCGCGAACAATCCGCATCAACAACAAAATCATAGCCACGATCCAAATACTTAAGCATCAACTGCAAAAACATTTCTTTGGTTCGCACTAAGTTAAATCCATCGCGCAGTAATATCCGGCGGATCTCATCCATAGAGATTCGCAACAAACCAAGCTTTTTGGCCAGCGGCTTTACCACCGTAGTTTTACCCGCACCCACCTGCCCGACTGGACAAAGAATAACTCCCTTTTTTCCTTTATCTGGAACAACTAAAGTCTTTTCGTACTCCGACATTACTTTTAGAAAATCTTTGTCGCTAAGCACGCGACCCGCCGTCGAATCAATATTTTTGCTGGTGATTTTATACTTACTGATTCTGTGCATAAGAAGCCTTCTTTTTTAAACGATAGTAATACATAATCACAACAAAGCTATCTAGCAGAGCTAGGTAGGTGATAAAAGCATAGGCTGATAATATCCAAACCTTGATAGCAAAAAACCCGGTCAGAGCACCAAACAAACTGGTAATGTAGGGCTGTACGGTTTCGGTTTCTGGATACCGCCAAGTTTTTATAACCGTTGGTATGGCCGCCAAAACATCACTGGTTATCGCTAATAATATAGCCGCTATCGGCTGCTTTGTTATTGCCCACAAGACTAAAGCAAGAATAGCTAGCGCCCCACAAACATAATCAAAAAACCCTAGCTTCCAATAAGATTGCGGATTATAAAAAGATGATATAAATATTAAAAATGGGCCAAACCCCGACATAAAAACAGGCAACACCGCCCAACCCACTCCGTTACTCATAGCTGCGGCAGTGCCGATAAAAGGAGCCAATGACCAGATTAGCCAGGTTATTTTGTTTGGCTTATTTTTACCTTTAAGAGTTTCTTTAACATACAAGAGAGATCCCATCAATTGAACGATAGCGGCTATAAAAATAAGATATTGAAGCATATACTCAACAGTAACACTAAAAATAAAAAATAACCAGATTATTGGTTATTTTTTATCAGCGGGTAGCGGGAGTCGAACCCGCATCATCAGTTTGGAAAACTGAGATAATAACCGCTATACGATACCCGCGCGATTATTTTTTATAAAAATATTTTAACCAAATTTTCTTAAAAAATGCCAAAGATAAACCAGATAAAATAAAAGCAACTGTTGGCACTAGCGCATTAACAAACGGCTTTTCTATTCCGGCAGCTAAGAAAAAAAGAGTGATCAGGATATAAGTCAAAATAGCAATAACTAGTTTTCTAAAAAAACTTAGTTCCCAGGCTTTATCCGATTCTACTCTTTTGTTGCGTTCTTTGATCAGGTCTATTTCTTTTTCTAGGTCATCCATAATATTTCTGAAAATCGGGGTGACAGGACTCGAACCTGCGGCCTCATGCTCCCAAAGCACGCGCTCTAGCCAACTGAGCTACACCCCGATAAATAAATTGTTGACCAATAATGGACTCAAACTCGCTGGTCTCATCCGCCCAGGGCGGACGCTCCTTCCAACTACACAGCAGTTTCACTTTCTTTTATACTATTTTTTAATCTTTTCCTTAATTGTTCATATGCCCTGCTTTTCAACTTAAGCCTGCTTTCCCTAAGTCTAGCATCTTTTTCGTTTTTGTAAGCCTCATAATACAAAAGTTCAAATGGTCTTTTCGATTTTGTACTAACAACTAATTCTTTATTGTGTTATTCCAGCCTCCTCTTTAAGTCGTTTGTAGAACCAATATAACATTTATTGTCAGTTTTACTTTTTAGTAAATATAGGTAATACATAAAAATGAAGTGGTGCCGAGGGGCGGGATTGAACCGCCGACGCAAGGATTTTCAGTCCTTCGCTCTACCACTGAGCTACCTCGGCTCAAATAAAACTTTTTAAAAATTCTTTTCCGCAACCACTCTTGAAATATTTTTCTCGCTGTCTAGCCAACAATCTAGAAGCCGCTCTTTCTGAATATACTATTTCCCACGGCCTATATCCTTTTGTCGAAAATTGATAACCGGCATTATGATAAAACAACCTTTCTTCAAGATCGGATGTCATTCCAACGTACAATCGACCATCCTTTTTGCTTTTTATAACATAAATAAAATACTGCATATTTTTTTATCCTTCGCTCCCTGCCTGCCGGCAGGCAGGTACCACTGAGCTACCTCGGCAAAGTGGGCATGGGAGGAATCGAACCTCCGACCTCGTCATTATCAGTGACGCGCTCTAACCATCTGAGCTACATGCCCCAACACTTAAAAACAAACAAATTATAGCAAATTTTTTCAGTTAATCAACGTTCGGTGCTAGAAGTTTAATACACAAAGAGGAAAAAAGCAATATCTTGTTTATGCCGAAACAAACCCTTGACCGAATCGGTTTGGCTTGCTAAGATTTACTACACTCTTGACAGCATAACTTAGTTATGCTATAATCTTAGATTAATAAAAACAAAAACCCGTAAGATGCGGGTTTTTATAATACTATTAATAGCAACAATATGCATAATTTGAAGAAACTTGTAAAAAATTCCCTAAAATTAGCCAAGCATTTAAACTGTAAATGGCTGGAAATGACGGTTTTAGCTATTTTCTTGGTAGAATTTATGTTTCCTCAGATAACTTTAGCTCAAAGCCTTGAAAATCAAAACTATTCTGAAATAGAAGGAACTACTGCAACAACCGACCTTCGTTTTCCGGAAGCAAAAGTTGATCTTAATAGTAAGTCTTTACCTATGGCTATGGACAAAGAAGCTAAAAAAACCATTTGGATCACTATTACTGCTTATTCCAGCACCGTTGATCAATGTGACAGCACCCCGTGTATTACCGCAAATGGCTTTAACCTTTGTGAAAACAACCAAGAAAACGTGGTTGCTGCCAACTTTCTCCCTTTTGGTTCAGAAATCCGTATGCCGGAATTATTCGGTGACCGCGTCTTTACCGTTCAAGACAGAATGAACGCCCGCTATACCCAGAGAATGGACATCTGGATGAAAACCCGAGAAGCGGCCAAAGCTTTTGGCGTAAAGTATGTAAAAGTTGAACTTCTCTAAGATTAAATAAACTGTCTTTTTTAAAAAATCCTGCAAAAACGCAGGATTTTTTGTTTTTTGTCCTTATCGTGATATAATATAGCAAGCTAAAAAACCTATAAAAACAAGGCTTTTATGCAAAGAATCATACCAAAATTTATCTCAATTATTTGCGTTTTGATTATTGCTATCTATTTTTTTAATTACTTTGCCCAACCAGTTTTTGCTCAGGATAATAGTGAAGAAAGTAATTCTGAAGAAAGTAATTCTGAACAACAAACTGGTTTTGGCGATAGAATTAAAATTCCCAACCCGCTAAATCCAAACGAGGAAGATGACATAAAAGTCCAAAAAGATTTAACCGCGGCTGATATTGATTCGGTGAATATTGCTGAAATAGCCGCTCGCGTTGCTCGCGCCGCCATCATCCCTATTGGCGGACTTGCCTTTCTAATGTTCGTGATCGGCGGTTTTTTCTGGATATTTTCCGGCGGAAACGAAGAAAAAGTTAAAAGAGGTCGTGATATTATGATGTGGTCAATAGTCGGTATTTTGGTTGTTTTTTCCAGTTATGCCTTACTTACCTTTTTCTTAAGAATGATCGGCTCTATCTAAAATCAATAAAAACTTAATAAAATGGCTATTTCTAGCCATTTTTTAATTACAAAAAATACACCTTCTTTCTGTTGACAAAAAATACCAAATATGCTATGATTATATATTCTGAACATTGAAAATTCAGTGTCTATATAAGAACAAAACAACGGAAATAACCCCGTTTTGCTACGAGCAAGACGGAAACAAGATTACTTCTACTCTTCTCTTCGAAAGGAGGAACGTAATGTTCCAATCTATCTACAGAAAAATCGTGAGCTGGCTAAACGCCCTGTCTACGACATTTTTAGGTCAGCCGCTCTTCGGCATCTGGGAAGCCGGCATGACGGGGCCAATCCCCCTGATTTGCCAAGTCAAAGATAATCATTTAGTGGTGCTGGGAAAGGCACTAAGCGGAACGGTCCTCGAAAGAGGAAAAAGACGAGGTCTTCGTTTTATCCTCGGACCGAAGACAAGTCTTGTCGTCCTGAAATGGCACGACATGCACATTGGAACAGTCAACCTGCGTAAGTTGCCGGTTGACGTTCCGGCGTTTGAAACAAACACGGCTTTGCCGAACCTCGCCGAGATCACCGAAGGTCTGAAAAAAAATATCGGCGATACGATTCCCCCGACTCTGATCGATAAAATTATGGCCGCTGTCGAAAGAGGCGTGATTGGTGGTACGCCAACAGTATTCATAAACCTCTCCACCACGTTTGAGATCAACCGTGACGGAGAAGACCCGGCTATTGTTAAAGACAGCGCCGTGTCGTTTCTCACAGAGCTCTCCAAGGATGAATTTCAAGAAATCATCCAGCAAAAGGTGGAAGCGGCAATCAATTTCATTTTCGGTGATTTGGCGCTCAACGCCGCCATGCATCTGACCCGAGAAGAAAAAAAAGAATTCTCGCGTCAGCTAATGGAGATCATCAACTGGGGAGGTTATTACGCGCTGAAAACAATGCAGACCTCCACAGGAGAGGTTGATGTCGAACCGCAGAGTGAATATTCCTGGGAGTGGGTAGCGCTTCCCAGCGTCGAAGGGCTGGATCGTTTTGGCATCAAAGCTACTTCAGTGGTGATCCAAAATGTGAAGGCGTCGCCCGCCATTCAGAAGGCGATCGACGAACAAGAAGCCATGCTCCGCGACAAAGAAGTTTTGGAGCAGTACGTAAGGTCGATCCAAAATATCACCTACCCGCAGGCACTCGCCCTGGCGTTACTGCTCGGTGATGTCAACTTCAAGGGTTTTGGCGCCGAACTTTCGGTAAACAGCGGCGGCAAAAAAAGTGGGAAGTCTCCTGACAAGTCTTCTTAACAGGAAGGAGTGAACAATGACAATGTCACAAAAACCAGCTCCGCGGCCGACCAAGCCGCCGATTGATGAAAAGAGCAACAACCTCGGCTATACCGCCGAAGGTAACACCGGCTTGGATAAGCTGGTCGAGCAACTGAAAGAAAATTGGAAAATGATCGCCATCATGGCGACCGTCGCCCTGATTGCCGTACCGTTCATGGTCGGCTGGCTGACCTGGACGAACCTCGTCCCGGTTGTCGCGGTCGTCATCATCGGACTCGCTGTCCGAGGATCGTTGAAAACAGGCAAGTGGAGCGGTTTTGCCATCTTGATGGCGCTGCTCCTCCTTGGAAGCGGTATTCTAAAATCTTGTGCGCCGAACGTGGCGGACGAGATGTTTCTCCGACGGGTTCACCACGCCGTCGACAAAATCGAAGAGGTACAAAGAAAAATCGAGGCTTTGACAATCGCTCAGGTGAACGATCCTGAGCCACAAAAGCTGCTGACGGGGTACAAGCCTGTTTCCAAGGAAACCGAAACCGTCAGTATGCAAAGGGGCGAAGTTTACAATTTCTGGCAACTGCCGGAAATGAAGAATATCTCCTACAGTGCAACCGGGAGGGTTTGCACCGGAAAAATGGAGATCACGGCAAATGGCGAGGTCGGCTGCACCGGCGTGATCCGCGCAAAAGCGCAAGATCAACCGATTAAGCCAAAACTACCTTCCGATCCGGAAGGCATTAACTTTGTCTTCACCGCGTTGGAAGACGTAGAGGAATTTTCTATCTCCTATATCGTCCCGGAAGCGGTGACGACGGAAAACGAAAAATATAGCGGTCAGTTTGAGGCATGGAAAGCCCGAAAAGCCGATCGCGAGTCTAAAATTGCCGCTTGCCAAGCGGCAATAGATTCGATCGTCAATCCAAAAAAAGACTCCCCACTGATCTACTTCGCTCTTTTCTTGGGCGGAGTGATCGTAACCTTAGTCGCTATTTTTGTTGCGAAGACTAAGAACAACAAAAATAATGGCGTAAAGCAAAAAAAGGGCGGCGGGTTCATTAATTTCGATGCCGTCCAGAATCCCGGCGATTACGGCTACAACAGCTACCCCCATAATTCATCATCCGATTCCAATCATCCGGCATCGGATAACCAAATCAATATCGATGATTTGGAAAAAGAAATTATGACGCGCGCCGGAAGTCTCGCCGGTTGGAATTACCAACAAGTTTTGACCGCGGTCAAAACCGCCCTGGAACCAATCGGTTTCAATGTCCAACAATTATACGGCGAGGAAGATTGGATGATCCTCGTCGAAAAAAACGGCGAACGATTCGTCCTTCCGACGATACTCACCGAAGGAGGGACAACCCAGCTTTTTCGTCGATTTTTCGACCACCGCCAACGCGGTGAGTCGTTCAGAATGTTTTCCCAGTGTATCGCTCCCGGCCTGATCAATAGGGCTGGGTCGATACTAAAAAAAGGGCTGGTCGACGGAAGTCGTTAAAGCCCTAATCAACCATTTTAAAAAACCGAGCAAGTGTCACACTTAGCTCGGTTTTTTCTTTATACAAAATATTTTAGAAAAACATTGATTTTTAAATATATTTTTGTTAAACTGTTTTTGTTCGGTCACGTCGTCCGCCGCGGCGGATAAGGCAAGGGTCTGTGTCCCTGCGGCTTGCCCGCCTCTGGAGGGGACATCTCCCGAAGGGAGACAAAACATTAACAATTTACCGTTTGTTTCTTTTATGGCCTGGTCGCCAAGTGGTAAGGCAAGGGTCTGCAAAACCCTTATCACCGGTTCAAATCCGGTCCAGGCCTTTTTCACCCCGTCTAGTTTAAGACCTCACCGGTTCTGTCCCTGCGGCTTGCCCGCCTCTGGAGGGGACATCTCCCGAAGGGAGAAAATCCGGTCATGGTCTCCCAAAAACCGTCAGTTTTCTAACGGTTTTTTTATTCAGCAATAAATGGTAAAATAAGACACATAACATGAAACACGAAACGAAAGTTTATTTAAGATTGTTTCATGTTACATATTTCATGCCTTACGTTTAAAGCATCGTGCACGATAACACGCCCAGAGGGCGTGTCGTTCCAACAACTAATCCTAGCCTCCTATTATCCTAGCCTCCTACCATCATATTTATGAAACAAGAAAAACTAATTGTCATCGATGGTAACGCCCTGATCCACCGGGCATTTCACGCTTTGCCACCACTCACCAGCAAAGACGGCCAACTAGTAAACGCCGTTTATGGCTTTGCTTTGATATTATTTAAAATCTACAAAGAGCTAAAACCAGACTATATTGCCTTAACCTTAGATAAAGCCAAAAAGACTTTTCGTCACGAAGAATATAAAGAGTACAAAGCAACGCGCACCAAACAACCAGACGAGCTCTACGCCCAGATCCCAATCGTCAAAAATTTAGCCAAAGCTTTCAATATTCCGCTTTATGAACTTGATGGTTTTGAAGCTGACGACCTGATCGGCACCATTTGTCATAAAACCGAAGGTAAGGTCAAAAGCATTATCGTCACCGGCGATATGGACACACTGCAGCTAATCGACGACGACACGGAAGTTTTTACTCTCAAACGCGGAGTTAACGATACTGTGATTTATGACGCTGCTGCGGTAAAAGAACGCTACGGTCTGAAACCATACCAAATGATTGACTACAAAGGGCTTCGCGGCGATGCTTCGGACAATATTCCCGGGGTCAAAGGTATCGGCGAAAAAACCGCTGTTGAATTGCTGCGGGAATTTGGCACACTGGAAAAAGTTTTGGCAGCAGCTAAAAAAGGCGATAAAAAAATCAAAGATCGTTATCGCGCTTTACTAGTCGAACACGAGGAAGATGCCAAGATGTCAAAGCATCTGGCAACGATCGTACTCGACGCGCCGATAGATTTTAGGCTCAACGAGAACAAAGTTGTCCCGCCTGACCAGAAAAAAGTTTTTGATCTTTTTCAGCATCTTGGATTTAAATCTCTTTTATCTCGCCTACCAGACATCAGCGGCAAAGCAGTGGCGGAAACCAAACAAGGCGATTTATTTGGAGCTCCTAGCTCCCAGCTCCCAGCTCCTAGTGCCGATTTCAAAATCCGCAAAGGCTATCACCTCGTTGCCGATGAAAAAAGCTACGAAAGCTTTATCAAAGAACTAAAAAAACAAGATACTATCGCTATTGATACCGAAACTACTAGTCTAGACACGATAACCGCAAAACTCTTAGGCATCGGCTTTTGCTGGAAATCAGGCGAGGCTTATTATCTAGTTTTTAACGAGCAGCCGCGAGCTGCGAGCCGCGAGCTGCGCGCCGTACTTGAAGACAACAAGGTGAAAAAGATTGGTCATAACCTAAAATATGACATCGAGATTTTAAAACAAGCCGGCTTCGAAGTTGGCGGGGTTTATTTTGATACTATGATTGCTTCGTACCTGCTAAATCCCGGTAGTCGCGCTCACGACCTGGATACTTTAGCCTTTACCGAAATCGGTTATCAGATGACTCCCATCACTGCGCTGATTGGTCCCAAGGGCAAAGGACAAATCACCCTGGAACAAGTCGATGTTAACCGCGTGGCCGACTATTGCTCGGAAGATGCCGACTACACTTTTCAACTTTTTGAAAAATTGTATTCCGAAGTAGAGAAAAAAAACATTCTTGGTCTGATGGAAAAAATCGAAATGCCGTTGATACCAATTTTAGCCAAAATGGAAACCACTGGCGTAAAAATCGACAAAAAATTTCTCGATAAGCTCGATAAACAACTGGAAGAAGACCGGCAAAAAATCGACAAAGAAATCTACAAAATAGCCGGCATCAGCTTTAATATCGATTCGCCGCTACAGTTAAAAGAAGTGCTTTTTGACCGGCTCAAAATCTCCAGCGAAGGCATAAAGAAAATCAAAACCGGTATTTCTACCGCCGCGCCGGAGCTGGAAAAACTGAGCGGTCGCCACAAAATTATTGACTATATCTCTGATCACCGTGAGCTAGCCAAATTGCAATCCACTTATACCCGCGCTCTTCCCGAACTGATCAGCAAAAAAACCGGCCGCGTTCATACTAGTTTCAATCAAACCGTGACTGCTACCGGTCGCCTTTCTTCATCTGACCCCAATCTACAAAACATTCCTATCCGTACCGAACTCGGCAGCAAAATCCGCCGCGCTTTTATTGCAGAAGAAGGCTATAAAATACTCAAAGCTGATTACTCGCAAATCGAACTGCGCATCGTGGCGTCACTGGCTAAAGATAAAAAGATGTTGAAAATTTTTGAAGAAGGAAAGGACATCCACCAAGCAACCGCGGCGGCGATTAATGATGTGCCGCTGGAAAAAGTAACTAAAGAAATGCGCCGCAATGCTAAAGCTGTTAACTTTGGCATTCTCTACGGCATGGGCGCTTACGGTCTGTCCTGGCGAACCAAGATTTCTGTTGATGAAGCGCGGAAATTTATCGAAAAATATTTTGAAAGCTTTTCCGGAGTCAAAGAGTATCTAGAAGAGACTATTCGCCTCGCTAAAGCAGAAGGCTATGTCGAAACGCTGTTTGGTCGCGTTCGCTATATTCCAGACATCAATTCCGGCGTTGGACAAATTCGCGCCGCGGCAGAGCGTATGGCAATCAACGCACCGATTCAAGGAACCGCTGCTGACCTGATCAAACTTGCCATGATTGAAATTGATAAGGTAATCAAAAAAGAATTTGCGCCAAATGAAGTAAAAATGGTTTTACAGGTTCACGACGAGTTGGTTTTTGAAGTCAAAGACGTGCTGGTAAAAAAAGTCGCCAAGCTGGTGCGCGACACTATGGAAAATGTTTACAAGCTTCGCGTGCCAATAGTGGTTGATGTGGAAGTTGGTGATAACTGGGGAGAAACGGAAAGAATAGCATAGAGTATAGAGGAAGGGCGACTATTCTGATCGTCCTTTTTGATCACAAAAAACCCGGAACGACTCTTAGGATAAATTGCCTTCCCCTACTATTTGGGCTAGACTAATCTAGTCCCTAGCTACCATCTACCAACTACCAATTTTATGATCTTCTTCCTATATGGTCCCGATACTTATCGCAGCCATCACAAATTAACCGAGCTAAAGGAAAAATTCCTCAAAGACGTTGACGAGTCATCTCTCAACCTGACTTTTATCGATGGCGCCAAAATGAAAGTTGAGGAGTTTAATTCGGCTATTGCCACGCCGCCTTTTTTAGCGCGCAAACGCATGATCGTAGTTAGCGGTCTGCTTGGTCAAAATAAAAATAAGGAAGTCGGTCGGCAAGTAATCGAAGTACTAGAAAAAGAAAATTTAACCAAAGACAATATCATTGTTTTTTGGGAACCAGGTGAACCGGACGAACGCACCGTGCTTTTCAAAAGACTAAACAAAGAAAAATACGCTCAGCGCTTTGATCCGCTGCGTGACAGCGATCTCCGCAACTGGATTCATCTGGAAACCAAACGCCGTGGCGGTGCTATTTCCTCAGAAGCAATCGTCAAACTTTCCGAGATGGTAGGTAACGACTTGTGGACGGTTAACTCGGAAATAGACAAATTGATCGCTTTCAAAAACAAAAAAACCATCGAAGCTGATGACGTTGTTACCTTAGTTAAAAGCAAGTTTGATGATAATATTTTTAACTTTATTGATGCCATAGCAAATAAAAACCACCGTCTTGCTCACAAACTACTCGATGATCAACTAAACTCCGGCGCCAATGAGCTTTATTTACTTTCAATGTTGATTCGTCAATTTCGTATTCTGCTGCTTATTAAAGATTTGGGATCGACAAACAAACAACAAATCGCTTCGCAACTAAAAATTCACCCTTTTGTCGCACAAAAAGCTTTGGCACAAATCAGAAATTTTTCCCTGGATAAACTAAAAAATATTTACTCTCTTTTACTGGAAACGGATATAAAAATAAAAACCAGCTATGCCGACAGTGTGGTGCTTTTTGATTTGTTGCTAGCGAAAATAATGAGTTAGCTGTCATTCCAAATCCCTCACCTACGCCCAGGATAAACCCTACTGTCATCCTGAACGAAGTGAAGGATCCCTCCGGAAAAGAGCTAAACGCGAATATTAAAACGTAACCGTCGATGATTACGTGAAGATTGTTTTTCCCGTACATGGGTTATAAAGAGGGATCCTTCGCAGGCTCAGGATGACAACGGAGCGTCACCCCACCTTGGTACACAAAAAAACCCGGCTTAGCGCCGGATTTTTTAAATTCATTTATTTTTTCAAAGCGTTGATCTTTTTCATCAAACGAGATTTCATTCTATCAACCTTGCTTTTGTGAAAAACTTTATTTTTTGCCGCTTTATCGACCACCTGCTGTAATTCCTTATAGACTTTTTTTACCTCTTCTAAATTATTTTTGGCAAAAGCTTTTTTAATATTTCTTTCCAAAAATTCCAATTTCTTTTTTACGTCTAAATTACGACTGGTTCTGGTGATAGTTTGTCGCAGAGCCTTTTTGGCTGCTTGTTTAATAGGCATAGTTAGTCATTAGTGGTTAGTCGTTAGTGGTTAGTCGTTAGACCAATCAAGTGTTGTCAGTATAGATAATTACCTAGAATTAGTCAAGATAAACCAGTAATGTATGTAAATATTGCCATCTGCTATTGACTAAAGTGTATAAAACGATATTATTTATAATCTGGAACATTAAAAAGATGCTACTTCATTTATGGAGGTTAAAATGCCTAGCGAAGGAATGTTACTGCTCATCGCGTTTATATTGTTTATTATTGGCGTGATTATCGGAGGAGATCCTTACGCCTCTCCTTCAAACAATAATGCCGCTGAAGAACGCGCTCAAATAGCCGAGCTTTATCGGCTTGGCGGGAGTAAGGCTGTAAAAGCTTACAACGACATCAACAATAACAACAACGTGACCTGCCCAAAATGCAGACACGTCTTCACACCGTAAGAAAACAAAACGAAAAAATTAGCCGGATACGACCGACCACCAACAAATGTCGAGCACAAAAAAATCTCGACCAATAACAACAAAAAGGACGGAAATATTTCCGTCCCTTCTTTTTTATAAAAATTTTATATTTTTTTACTCCCCTCTCGGTTTATCTATTTTCAACGGCTCGTATCCCAATGCTTCATCGGTCTGGCTAATACGAATCAAATCTTTATCTATTTTTTTAAACTCACTAGCGCCATCATCGTATTGATTTACTACCGTGCTGAGCGACCGACCAAGCTTGTCATATTTTTCTGCATATTTTTTCAGATGCACTGTCAGGTCACCAACGCGCTTCACAATATCTTTTGCTTGCTCTTCGATTTGCATGGCTTTCAGTCCCTGCAAAACCGTTTGCAGATAAGCTAAAAAAGATGTTGGCGAAACAATAATTACTTTATATTTCGACGCAGCGCGCTGGATCAGACTTTCCGTATCTTCTTTGAGAGCGCCGATTTTATTTACAATCAAATCGTAATAAATCGCTTCGTGCGGAATAAACATAAAAGCAAAATCCATAGTCCCCTTGCTTGGCTGAATATATTTTGCGGTCTCGACAATACGTTCTTTAAGATCGTTGACGAAAAGTTTTTCTAGACGAGATTTTTCTGCCGAATCTTTTTCCTCGACGATGCGATTATAATTCTCTAGAGAAAATTTGGAATCAACCGGAATGATTTTATCTTTGACAAAAACTACGGCATCGGGAATCAAATCTTTTCCACCTTCGTCTTTACCAAGCTTATATTGCATCTGATAGCTGCCCGGCGGCAAAACATTTTTCAGCACAGCTTCCAGATAATATTCTCCGAGTATTCCGCGCTGCTTTGGATTTTTTAAAATATCTTGCAGACTTTGCAACTGATCAGCAAAGCCTTCCACTCTTTTGCCAGTTTCTTTTACTTGAGAAAGCTCTTGGGTGATTTCTTTTATCAATTTTTGCGACTCGGAAAACTGAGTAATTACCGACTGGTTCATCATTTTTGACGACTCTCCTATTTTACTATCGATTGTCCGAGTTAATTCATTGAGTTGGTTCTGAATTAGTAATAAACTGTTCTGATCGGCAGGCGGTGTGGTAATTTGTCCTTTTTTACTATACAAATAGGCAACTATGCCAATGGCCAATAAAAGCGCGAGTATTATGATTCCAAGAATTATTTCCATAAAAGATTGATTTTAAGTAGATTATCAGCTAGAATTATACCACCGTTGTTAGTTTTATCAAAAAGCAAATTAAAAATTTCTAAAGTTTAGTAATACATTGTACGACACTTGAATTAGTTTAATTTTAGAGTTTATTTCTACCAAGCATCGCGTACCATCTACAAAAATGTTTCACGTGAAACAAAAATTAGTATGGAGGTCTTAGTATATAGTATATAGGAAAAATACAAATACCAAATGTTTCGCTCTAAGACCTAAACACCAAGACCCATATACTAATTTGTCCCCGTCGTCCAATGGATAAGACGCTGGCCTCCGAAGCCCGTAACAGAGGTTCGAGTCCTCTCGGGGACGTTTTTATGCCCACGTAGCTCAATGGATAGAGCGGTTCCGTCCTAAGGAAAAGGTTGGGGGTTCAATTCCCTCCGTGGGCGAATTTTAAAAGTAAAAATTAAAAAGTAAAAAGGGGAGAGTGCTGTATTTTTTTACTTTTAACTTTTTACTTACCGTGGGCCTATGGTCTAGTGGTATGACACTACATTCGCATTGTAGAAGCGGCAGTTCGATTCTGCCTAGGTCCACCAAATATCTAAATTTATGGAAAAATTTGAACCAAAAGCAAACCATACCGAAGAATTAAAAAAATTTATTTATCGGGACAACTCCGCCGGCGGAAAGATTGTTTTTGAATGTCTGGCAAAGGGGATATTGGAAGCAGATAGGCTATACCAAGAAAAAACCGGTAAAAACCCGGAAAAGCAGAACTACATTGGTTGTTCTTCTGAGAAAATAAAATCACGAGAGGTTTTTACCGACGATTTAGACATTATTGGAGAAAAAGATAATATCGATTATCTAGAAGCATTGCCAATATCTTGTGCCATTATAACATTGGCTAAACCTGAAAGGAAAATAGCCGGAATGTTGCATCTTTCGCTAAATCTCGAAAATGGAATTACTGAAGATTTAATTAATCAGCTAAAATACAGGCTTAAAAGTTACGGCTTAAAAATTTCTGACTGCCAAATAAGGCTATTTAATGCGGGTGATATTATCTCTGCAGGTATAAAAGTTGCTTTAAGTAGTCATCAGATCAATATGCCAAGATCAGAAATATTAGAGAAACCAGGTGTTAAAATTAACAAAAATACCGGAGAAGTATCTTTTTTCAGTCTTTTTCCCGATAAATTCCCGGAACAAGAATAATTAACTTGTCTAATTACTTTTTATTTATCGCGGGACATATAGCTCAGCTGGTTATACCCGCCCGCCTAGCTTCGTCTATTAATTAGAGGGTTCGTAGCTCAGTTGGTTAGAGCGCTGTCCTCACACGACAGAGGTCACAGGTTCAAATCCTGTCGAACCCACCAGAATATCATTTTTTGCCTCTAAAATATAACAAGTTTATTACTTATCGCTAGACAAAGCGGGCGGGACGCTGTCCTCACACGACAGAGGTCCGTGGTTTAAATCCACGTATGCCCACTATTCTTCGCTCGCTAGAGCGAAGAATGTCTTCCGTAGCTCGAAGAGCGAAGGAGAGCTATAAGTTACTTATTTCTTTTCCCTTGTCGCAAGCTACGAATGGCACGGTCAAAATTATTTAAAAGACAGTGGGGGAATACCCCCGTTTTTCGTTGTAAACAACGTCCTCACCGCACTCCATTCGCGCCCAGCTTCGGGGCGCTTTGGTCATGCGGGGTTTCCTGTAAGGAATTAAAAAGAACGCCGAAGCGTTCTATTGGGTAGGTGAACGACGTACTACATTCTTGGCTAGTCGTATATAAAGCTGAGCGTCAAAAGACATTGCTTATATTGGCCGGCTAGGTTTGGTAGTCGTTTTGTATGGTCGTTCCGTCGTTAAACGATCATCTTCGCGGTAAGGCGGATGCCCCTCACGGAATAATCTATTCGTCCAACGTGGCCAATACACGTTGCCAAAAAGGTTGCGGCAGCTATTAAAAATGGCTGCTCGACGAATAAATCATGCTATTATTTTATCTTTTTCAGATGATTTTGTCAAAAATTATGGTACTTTCTTATATTTTACCACTACTCCCCTTTCCCTAGACCTCTTGTCTTTTGAGGCAAAAAGGAGTAAGCCACCTTAGCAATAAAAAGGGTAGTGGCAAAAAATAAAAAGTCGGGTCCCATGTGAGACCCGACTGATTGACTGACGTCTGAACGGCAGTAAAAAAATGCTGGCTGCCTGGTCTGGCTGTTTGTTCAAAACTGTTCTCTCTCAAGGATGGTCGAGGAAATTTAGCCGTTCAGACAATAATATATTACTACCATCTTTTTATCCAGTCAAATTCGCTAAGAAGAAAAAATGTTTCACGTGAAACAAATTTGTAGATGGTAAATGGTGGTTGTGGTAAATAATATCTAAAATTAAACAAAATCAAGAGTCGTAAAATATTTAAAATAAATACCGAAGCTGTTTTAATTCAGTTTTCTTATACTATAACTACCTTGTTGCATTATTCGTCCAATTTGCTAAAATACTGTCATCGTACAATATTTTTGATATTTGATTTTTAATTTTTTATTTAGTTTTGGGCCATTAGCTTCCACCTTCGCCCTCATTACATTCGGGCTTCCTGCCTTCGTTCGCCGCGGCGAACTTCGCGTAGACAGGCGGCGGACAAGCATTTGGTTCGTTGATTAACTTTTATCCTTAATTTATTCTTGGGCTTGCCCCCAAACCAACTTTGATTAGACTATTCAAAGTACTAAAACGTCGTTTTGTTAAAATCATTATTCTTAACAAATTACCGACGGTTTAAGGTTGGTGTGGGGGCCCTTAGCTCATTTGGTAGAGCGCTTCCATGGCATGGAAGAGGTGACCGGTTCGAGCCCGGTAGGGTCCACCATTCTTCGCTCACTAGAGCGAAGAATATCCTCCGTAGCTCGAAGAGCGAAGGAGGGCTGTATTTTGTTGACGTTTACACTGCTATTCTTGTCGCGAGCTACGGATGGCACGGCCAATAGGTAATAATCAAATCAAATGTTTTACGTCTACATCATCCAGAGCGTAAATTTTCCAAAACAGTTTTACACTGGCTTTTCAAAAGATATTGATGAAAGGTTAGCTGATCATAATAAAGGAAAATCTCCTCATACCAATAAGTTTAAGCCGTGGAAAATGCTTTATTATTCCGCTTTTGATGACAAAAAACGGGCTTTGGATTTTGAAAAATATCTAAAGACAGCATCTGGTATGACCTTTAGAAACAAGAGACTAATATAATTCACAAGAGAGAAATATAATAGTTTGGCTTCAGTCGTAACGAATGGAGCCAATAAAAGAGAACATCATTTTGCAATACAGATGGTGTTCTTTTGTTTTCAATACCGGCATTTTACCGCGCCATTACGCTTGCTCCGGCGTAGGCAAAAATACATCTCCGCCAAATAATAAGATTTTTCAAAAAAATAAATATTAGCCTTTTTATTATCTTTAAAAAGTTAAATAAACCTTGATATCTTAATATTTTACTGATTATTGACGAAACAAACATATTTGTTAAGCTAATAAAACACAACGCACTTTAAACAATAGAATCGATTAAAAGCAAAAAAAGTCAACCTGCTTATGACCTGATTGCTTTTTACGCCTAAGAGAATACAATAGTATATATCAAACTATATTTTATGAATTTCATCATTCCTAGCTCAGCTTATCGTTATCTCAAGGCATTTTCCTATATTTTTCCAACGGCACGGGAAGCCTTAAATAAAATCAGCGGCGTAGAACCGACGCTTTTTTTGTCGCCACCGCTGGTGGATTGGAAAAAAATCGAGCTAAAAAAGGGCGCGGCGGAAAAAATAATCAATCTTTTTAAAGAAAAAAAGATGCCGCTAACTAACGGCGAGCACGGACTCCGTCTGCACGGATTAATCGCCTTTGGTCTACTCAGCAATCAAGTTGATTATCTAGCCAACCCGCAAGACGGGGTTAAATTACTGATTGAACAAATAAAATTTTTACGCCGGCTAAAAGACGTCTCTCCTGGTACCGATAAACCGGCAATTATCACTATTCACTTGGGCAGAAGAAAAAAATCTTTTGACGACAATACCTTGCAAATAGGAAAAATTTTTGAACAAGTACTACCTATAGCCGCAGATAACGGCGTAATAGTTAATATCGAAACGGTTTGCGGCGAAATTCACGGCGGATGTTTTGGTTCAGATCTTAAAGATTTTGAACCTCTTGTTCAACGCTGGGGAAACAATGAAAATTGGGGAATTACCTTTGATTTCAGCCATACATTAATACACTACGGCGGAGATTATGAAGAAATTAAAAAAGACTTACTGCGATACGGACTTTTACCAAAAATCAACTACGCCCATCTGGTTTCACCGCACTGAAATTATCGCAAAATAATCAACGGAACGCATACAAAATCAAAAACTTATTTATGGCAAATGATCGTCTGGGGACTGTCTTATCAGCTCGACAGCCATATTGGTATCAACAAATTCCTTAAACATTTACCCGAAGAAAAAGAAAGGTTCCTTGATCTGGTTGGTTTTGTTGTTAAAAATAGCGTAATTACGCAGGAACGATTTAATGTTATCAATCTCGAACTGGGTCCGAAAATAACCGGCACCGACAAAGGGGCATCTGTTTTTGACATCAAAAAAACCATCGATATTTTCGATGATTTCCTCAAAAAATAAAAGGGTTATTTAATCTCACTCTGTTTCCTCACCTCCAGATAAGATAGCAGTAAGAAAAAACCTAGAAGTAAAAAGGTGTTTATTGGCGCCACCCAAAAAGGAAAATGCTTGCCGAAGCTTTCCAAAACCATTAAAGTGCCGAGCATACCGATGGAATACATCGCTCCATTTTTTAGATAAGCAAATTTGGAAATAAGGTTGATGCCGCGAATAGTAAACTCTCGGACAACAAATGCGCCAATGCCGTTACCAATAATAATCAGGGGAATAGAAAGTGTGAAAGCAAAAGCACCAATTACGCCGTCGATCGAAAAAGAAGCGTCAAGTACTTCCAAATATAAAATTTTACTCCAAGCGCTCATGTTTGACCCACTGACTAATTTTTTTTCTTGCTCTTCGGCGTTTTTCTTAAAACCATCGGTGATAAAGAATGCCGTAGTACCAATAGCGGCGGCTAGGGCTAGCATCGGATTGGTTTTGATCGCTAGATAAATAATCGTAGTGAAAAATATCGACGAGATGGCGTAAAACCAGACTGACTGGCGATGGATAAAATGTTCGACCAGAAAAGCATATTTTTTTTCTTCTAAGAAAAGCCAGGCCAAGAAAACTAAGAAAAGATACATGCCGCCGCCGAGTAGTAGCAATGGTTTTGACGTTTCTAGCGAGACGGCAACTTGATCACTGGAAGAAAAAGAAGCGCGTATTACCTCTAGCGCCGAAAGTGCCGGATTGGCAATCCAAACAATAACAAAAGGTAGCAGACCGCGTACTAGAACAACAGCAAAAAGCAGGCCCCAAAACAGAAAAATCTTGCGGTAACGTTCCGGCATGGTTTTGAGAACATGGGCGTTGACTACAGCATTATCAATACTCGAAATAATCTCAAAAACGCAAAGTCCGAGAATAATAATAAGAAAATGAGATATGGTGGCAAGAGAAAACATAATGACAATATTATACAGTAAATCATAGTTAAATCAAACGATAATAGTTGATTTTATCAATAAATAAAGGTAACATAGTTCCTAGCTCCCAGCTCCTAATTCCCAGTTCCTAATTCCTAATTTTCATGTCTCTATCCATCGGTATTGTCGGTCTGCCAAACGTTGGTAAATCAACGCTTTTCAAAGCTCTGACCAAAAAACAAATCAATATTGCCAATTACCCCTTTTGTACTATCGAACCAAACGTGGGTATTGTTGAGGTACCTGACGAACGATTGCAAAAACTATCTGACGCGGCAAAATCGGCAAAGATCGTCCCGACAGTGATTGAATTTGTTGATATTGCCGGACTAGTCAAAGGCGCTTCGGTTGGTGAAGGACTGGGTAATCAATTCCTAGCCAATATTCGCGAAGTCGATGCTATTGCTCAAGTGGTTCGCAATTTTACTGATCCAAATATTATTATCGAGTCTGGTGGCAAGGTTGATCCTGCTTCTGATATTGAAGTGATCAATACCGAGCTAGCGCTCAAAGATCTGGAAACAATCACCAAGCGTGTTGGCGATCTGGAAAGGAAGATCAAATCTGGCGTCAGTAAAGAAGACACCAAATTACTAGAATTGGTAAAAAAAATAAAAGAAAAATTAGGAGCCGGTACAATGGTCAATTCTCTTGATTTAACCGATGATGAAAAAAGCATGATCAAAGAGTTCAATCTACTGACCGCCAAACCGGTAATGTATATTTTAAACGTCGACGAAGGCGCGGTCAAAAACCCATTGCCGGAAATCAAAGGCATAGATAAAAATTTGATTCTTCCCATTTCAGCAAAAATTGAAGCCGAACTAGCTGAACTTGCTGATGAAGAAAAAAAAGAATATTTACAGACATTGGGACTTGAAGAAAGCGGCCTTGATCAGCTGATTAAAAAAGGTTACGAAACTTTGGATCTCATAACTTTTCTTACCTCCGGTCCAGATGAGACTCGCGCCTGGACAGTACAGCGTGGCAGTTTTGCGCCGCAAGCAGCAGGCAGGATCCATACCGATTTTGAAAAAGGTTTTATCCGCGTCGAAGTTTGTCGCTGGCAGGATTTTGTCGCCTATGGTGAAACTGGTTGCAAAGAAAAAGGTCTACTGCGGATCGAGGGTAAAGACTATGTCATGCAAGACGGCGATGTTTGTCATTTTAGGTTTAGTAATTAAAATGGTAGGTGGTAGTTGGTAGTTGGGGTGACTAACAGAGACTTTTTATCAAACCGTTAATCAATTTTTTGACGCTGATTATAATCAAAATGTTTTGTTCGAAGCATTCTTTTTTTATATAACCCAAGTCTTTAGCTGCAATCAATTGATTATAAACTTCGACGACAGAACTATAGGCTATATTATAAAATCTTGTTTTCTCCGCCAAAGAATACCTAGAAAAACCTTCGGCAATGTTTGACGTAACAGAAACAGAAGCTCTTCTAATCTGACTAACTAACCCAAAAAGTTCGTCTTTAGGAAAGTCTTCGGTTGTTTTATAGATTTCTAAAAGTAGGCGCTGGGCTTCCCACCAGGTTTCTAAATCCGTAAAGTCTTTTATTGAATTACTCATAATAGAATCAGAATAAAGGATAAGATGTTAAAAATATCTAAACTTTTTACCCCTAATTACCACCTACCAATCTCCTATTTATCCCCAGCTACCAACTACCAGCTACCACCTAGCTTTTTTCCACGAACGCGCTACAATATATTTAGAACATCAAGAAAAATACCAAAGGAGGGAAAAAAATGAATGCCAAAGAAAAACTTTTTCTATGCGCAATTTGCCCTCCGTTTTTTTATGTCTTTTTGCTCCAATATCTCTATGATAAACTGGCACTTCCGGTTTATCAGGAGATCGGCGGAACGGCCAAAGAGCTGATAGGTAACGGCGCCTTTTGGTTGTTGGACCGCTATTTCGATTAACCCAGCCTGCCTAAGAAAGGAGGGGGAGAAATGAGGCTGTTGAAAAACTTCGTCCGAAAAAATGAGGTTTTAAACAACTCGTTCCTATGAGAGGGGGTGATCATTTCTCCTTGGGAGTGGTAGAGCGATTGTTCCTAGTCGTTAGTCTAGGACAACGGTCGCACGGTTAACTCCCGCCTTAACAAAATACCCCGTACTTTATTAGTACGGGGTTTCTATTTTCCCAAAAAATCGGCGGGGTAATCCCTGCCAGTTTTTTTGATCCACTCAAAAAATTATTTTAATTTAAAAACAAATATTTCTCTTTCTACTCTTTGCCCTGGTCGAGAATAGATGATCGACTGTCGCTCTGTCAAAATAGATTCAACTCCTTTGGGCAAATCCCAATCCGAAGTAAAACCAAGTTTTTTTATCTGCTCTAGCTGATCGTTGCCAATAGACGGTCGGCTTTTTACTATCGGGAAAATTATCACTACTTTGGCGCCAGGTTTTAATACTTTTTTAAACTCACCAAAGGATTTAAAATATAATGCCGCAAGCTTATCGGTAATTTCTTTAATCTCTCTCAACGATTCGCCGCCTCGCAGCGGGGGACCAAGAAACGGTTCGGTAACGATAGTATCAACAGAGCCTGGTTTAATTTTTAAAAAAAGTCTAGTGGCGTCAAGAACATGAATATCTAAATGACTATCGACTACCGATGAACTACTGGCAGTAAGAAACTCCCAATTCTTTTTAGTGTCTTCGATCGCCTTTGTCGAAATATCCGAACCGATCAGATCGGTATAACCAAGCAATGCCGCTTCTTGCAGTACTGTTCCGCTGCCGCAAAACGGATCCAAAATTTTTGCTTTACTGCTTTCTATCGCCGCAATATTAACCATCATCTTGGCTACTTTTGGTGGCAACATACCGGAAAGACTGTCGCGTCCCGGTCGACCATAGTCTAGTCGTGAATATTCACCGAATTTTTGCACTGCCAACGTTTGACCGATATAGACTTTATCTTTGTCAATAATCAAACAAATCTCTGCGCCGTTTTTGAGTAGGCGATTTTTGGCCACAGTAACAGAGGAAAGATTTGGTTCGTTGGAAGTAACTAGCCGCGAAGAAATACCTTTTTGTTTTAGTAAACGTTTTACCTCCAGACCGAAATTTCGCGGCAGACGGAAATTGTATTTGACCAGTTGATAAGTAGAAAAACCAAAATGAAACTTGGAATCGGTTGTTGATACTTTTAGCTTGGAGGTAACAAGTTCTGGAGAAATTTTGATTGAAGGCGAGTCAAGCAGTATCTGTCCGATTTTTATAGTGCCGCCCAGACAGTCTAAAGTCTTTTCTGCGTCAATTTCTTTTTTAGTCTCTAAAACCAATACTTCGTCGGAAAATTTGTTTATTTTAAAATCGATACCGGCTCTCTGCAAATAAGCGCAGATTTCAGCAACGGATAGTTTAGACGATTGTCCTAGGATAAAATAATAAAGCATAATAATTTTTTATAATTCCTCAATATCTCCTTTATCTAGATATTTTTCTATTTTTTCCAACTCTCCCATCACTTTCTCGATACCATCATCGCAATTATACCAGTCTTCTTTGCCGAAGCCGTGGATATCGTAAGCTACCGGCACTATTTTTATATTTTTAGGAAAATGTTTTCGAAGAGTCATGACGGCGCGTCTAGCATGGAAATGTTTTACCACCGCAATGATAGTTCCAATTTTTTCCAGACCGATTTGCTCGCTGATCACATTTTTTGAGAAAATAACGTTTTCTAGCGTGTTGGTTGAACGATTCTCTACTATCAATCGACTCTCGTCTATTCCGATTCCAACCAAAAGATTTTTCATTACCTCGGCCTCTACTTGTCCTGTTTGACTGTTAACACCACCAGACAATACGACTTTCTCAACATGACCATTCTGACACAATTTCGCGACCAGGTCTATTGGCTCGGAATGCCTAGTGCCAAAAACTATTGCTACGTCGGCTCGGCAAGGTACGGAGTTAATAAACACGTAATCGGTTATTTTTTTGATATTACCGCTTGTCATATATATAACATATTCTAACAATACCGGAACAAAAGTAAAACCCTAATATTCTTGACTTTTACCCGACTGTAACCTAACATAAACGACACTGAACATTTTAACCAAGAGTAAATACTCTCTTCCCCCTACCAAGGAGGCAATAATGGCTCTGGATAGAAAAAATTTTTCTCATTTGGCTGGCAATTTCGCTACCAAACTGGGTCAGATGGCAGGGCTTTCTTTTGACTGGCTGGATAAAGACATTTCGGAACTAATCAACATCTTGGAACAAGCCATAAAAAACACCGATCAAGACATGCTCATCACTCTCATGAATGTCGTCAACGGCAACGGCGCAAACGCGCAGACGATTGAAGAACTGACGGCGGACATAAATTCCCGGATCCGAACGCTGAAAATTATCCGAGATATTCAAATGGAAATTGCCAGCATGACAAATTTTTTCCGGGATTTGGAAAAACGCCTTCAGCCGGAAGAAGATTAACTTTTTTTTAAAAAACGCCCTAGACACCTAGAGCGTTTTTTCTTTAGCGGGTAAAATATTGACAAAAATGAGAGAACAGCTTAAGCTATAAAATCAAATCGAGGTCTTAAAAAAGGGAGGATTTATAAATGATTTCTGAAGTGCTGCAGCGAGCGGCAAAAATTCTTGAAACCGACGGCATCAAGGGAATCAACATGGTGATCGAAATAATCGGCAAAGATATGGCGGTGGCGATGCTGGTTATGCACCTACGATATAATCTAGGGTCCGGCGACCATTGTCCGGATGAAGAAAGGATTTCCGCCGCAGTAACGGAAATTCTTGAGAGAGAACAGCTTGATGCTTTTTCCTTTGTCGGAGACAGCAAACAACACGACAAACTGAAAATTAAAGAAAGGGAAAAAGCGGCAAACGGCTGACAAAAACCCCGGGACAACTCCCGGGGTTTTAAAAATTTTTTAACTAAAAACTCCCACCCAAAGTGGGTAGGAGTTATATAGAGACTAAAGTCTAGCCATTAGACGCGAGCAACATTGATGGCGCGAGGACCCTTTTCAGAATCTTCGACATCAAAAGTCACGGCATCGCCTTCGCGAAGAGAAGGGAAGTCAACACCCTGAAGGGCTGAGGAATGGAAGAAAACATCCTTTCCATCGCCGCCGTCTGGGGTGATGAAACCAAAACCCTTGTCTGTTAAGCGCTTTATTTTTCCGTTCATAAAAAGAAAATAGTGAATTAAACTGCAAAACTTGGCTGCCGCAGAAATTCGACTCCTTTCTACTTGTGGCAAACTTTTTGCAAGACAATCATAGCAGTAAACGCTAAAAAAAGCAAGAGGGCAGGCAAAAAACGACCAAAACAGCTCTAAATCACGTCTAAATAAAACACACTTATATAACACGTCTATTTCCCCACGTCAAACCGTTTTATCCCATTATCTACCTTGATCATTTTTTTTTCGATCTTAGCGAAGAACCACAAGCCCCAATCATCACTGCCGAAGACGGCGAAATTGGCGCTCAGGCGCGTTATTTTTTCACAAATTTATCACAAAATAATTTAAAAATCCGTTCTGCCGCATAATAAAACGGATTTCTCTTCTTTATTTTGCCAACCGTCTATTTTTCAAATAAAAATAAATCGTCAACCTTCACCTCTAGCACTACGGCTATATTGTGCGCTAGTTGTAGCGAAGGATTATATTTCCCCTGTTCGAGAAAAACTATGGTCTCGCGCCGCACGCCAACTTTGCTGGCAAGATATTCCTGAGTCAGCCCTAGCTTGTTTCGTAACTCTTTTATTTTATTTTGCATAAACAAAGCTTATCTGCAAGATTCTGCGGGAGCGGGAAAGTCGGGTTGACCGTGTTGTAACCATTGCCCGCCTTGGCAAATCCAATTATCTTCACCGGAAAATAAGCGCAAACCAAAAACCAACAAACAAAAGAGTACGACCACTATTACAACCGACAAAACATATCGTCGACGGCTGCCGGGAGATTGTTGAAAATATTTAAATAACAGGCTGTAACAAAGCAACAAAAAACAAACCGCATAAGCAAACACTGAGCCGACCAGCTCTAAATCTGGATTGGTATGGCGTAAAGCAAAAATAACAATAATAACCACTCCACCAACTAAGCTGAAAATTGTCATCGCATACCTGGCGGCTTTGCCGGCGATTTCAAAATCGCGTTCGTCTTCCATAACATCCTTGACTCTTTTTTTTATAAAATAAAGAAGCACTCCTGCTGTCATTAATACCAAAAGCGGTATTACATAATTACCGACAGTAATAAAAGAGGAGACAACGCCGGCCAGAATCACCACTACTATTAATTTAAAAAATAAAAATTGTTTGGCGGTCATAATGCTTTTTGTTTAATTATTAGTTTATACCCCTATGTTATATATTTCTAACATAGCTGTCAAGTAGCTAAAGAATAACAAAAAACTTTAAATAGACATAGATATTAATATTTATCTAAAATAGATAATAAATCTTAAAAAGATTGACAGAAATAAAAACTTATGATATTGTATAATGATACTTTGACAAAAACACCTACTAAAAAGGAGGAAAAAGAATGATTTATTTGTTTTGGGCGATGACTATTTTGATGGTGCTTGGGGTAGTTTTAACTAAACGACAAATAAAAAAACAATATAGCGCCGGAGGGTTTATCCATGGGCTAACCAGGCTCGTGGAAGCGGCGAACTATGAACGAGCTTTGCAACTGTGTATGGCGAAAAACGACAATGACGTTCTCGCACAAACGTGCCGAAAAATGCTCGTTGTCATTGCCGCCAAAGAAAACCCGGCGCAGATTGAAATGTACTACCAAGAAGGTTCTCTTTGGCTAAGAGAAACGTACAAAACAGCCGACAAAAAAATGAGTATTATCGGACTCATTCAGTCGGTTATTTTCTTTGCCGCTTCCGTTATGCTTACGGCGGCGACATATTTCTCCGGCGCCACAGGGTGGATGGTTGCCATTCCTGCCACCATCTTGTTTGCGGCGGAAATCGCCGCTGTCTCCCTTGCCATTGTCATCAAAGCGCAGGGGTTGGAAAAAATTATGATGTTGGCAAAATTTCGAACGACCGTTTATAAAACGATCGGTTATTACCCTCCGGAATGTTCTCCGGAACCGATTGAGTCAAAAAACAAGGAAGCCGAGGCAAATTAGGCTTCCGACAAAACAAGTTAATATCAAGACCCAGCGATAACTTCAAGGGTCTTTTTCTTTTTCATAAAATCACTAGTATATTGACAAAAAGTGGCTACTATGGTAAAAACAAAGACCGAGGCAATTTTGCCTCCAATCCCGACCCGGCTCGATCGAGCTTAAAGATGGGGAGGAAAAATGTTACACAAGAGAATGGTGCGAATGTTGCGGGATTTTCCTTTTTTGTGGGCGGTGAGAAAAGAATGGTACGCGTACAGAACACACATCTTCGTCACCAAATACAAGGAAAAAGAAGGTATTGCTGACTTCGCAAAAATTGAAAACCCGTGCGTCAATAAACGCCACGAGATCTGGATGGCATGGTTCGAAGACATTGATTTCCAAAACCCTCACCTCAAAATCGAAAAAGCCCCATCGCCGAAAAACAACGAAAAGGATTGGGAATTGATTTTCTCTCTCGTGAAGCCTTCCCAGATCATCACTCACCTAATTGTTGTCTACAATCTCGACAACCGACGTCTCGTCAAAATTATCGTCGGTAAAGGCGACGAGATCAAAAATGGCCTCTTACGACAGAAGGCGCTCGCCAAATAAACCAAAACAACCGTTCCACTACATAGCGGAGCGGTTTTTCTTTTTACCTCCGTTTACTAGACAGGACAACCCAAAAAGACTAAAATTTAATCACTTCTTGAATTAATCTAAAAAAATATGACCCCAATCGAACAAGCGGCTCTAGATTTGCATAGAAAATATCAGGGCAAACTGGAGGTGCGCAGTAAAGTACCACTCAAAACCAAACAAGACATGTCGCTGGCATACACGCCTGGCGTGGGCAAGGTTTCCCAAGAGATCGCCCGTGATCCGCAGCTGGCTTATGAATACACTCTCAAAAAAAATACGATCGCGATTATTTCCGACGGTTCTGCCGTTTTAGGTCTGGGCAACCTCGGTCCGCTCGCCGCCATCCCGGTAATGGAAGGGAAGGCATTACTGTTTAAAGAGTTGGGCGGAGTGGACGCTTTTCCTATTTGCCTGGACACACAAGATACGGAAGAAATTATTAGAGCGGTTAAACAGCTCGCTCCGGTTTTTGGCGGGATCAATCTCGAAGACATTTCCTCGCCAAGATGCTTCGAAATTTTGGAAAGACTGAGAAACGAACTGTCGATTCCGGTAATCCACGATGATCAGCAGGGAACAGCAGTAGTAGTGCTAGCAGCGTTAATTAACGCGTTAAAAGTCAAAGGGCAAAAAAAAGAGTCTGTACGCGTAGTTGTCAGTGGTGCCGGAGCAGCCGGGCTGGCTATTACTAATTTTTTACTTGCTTATGGTTTTATTAATATCGTCGTTTGTGACAGCCAAGGCGCTATTTATAAAAACCGCGACGGTCTCAATCCGATTAAAGAAAAGTTGGCCAAGCTCACCAACCTAGCTTGTCTCCGCGATCAGGATGACACCGCTTGCATCAAAGGTAGCCTAGCTGACGCGCTAAAAGGTGCGGATATTTTTATCGGTGTTAGCGTCGCCGGAGCTTTAAAACCGGAACTGATTAAATTGATGAATCCTGACCCAATAATTTTTGCCATGGCTAACCCCACACCGGAAATCATGCCCGACGAGGCGCTAGCTGCTGGAGCGCTAATAGTTGCCACCGGACGATCTGATTTTGCCAACCAAATAAACAATGTCTTGGCTTTTCCGGGAATTTTTCGCGGAGCGCTGGACAATAAAGTGGTCAAAATCACCGATAAAATGTTAACCAAAGCTGCGGAAAATATCGCCGCCCGGGTGGTGGAGCCAAAAAAAGACAATATATTACCAAGCGCTTTTGATCCGGGATTAGTTGCGACAGTGGCTAACGCGATTAAATAAAAAAATAGGGCCCAATTTAAGGGCTCTACTTTTTTTAGCGAATAATCGCTGGAGAGTTAGACGGCTTGGTCGCCAGTCTCTTCTGGGGTAGCAACAGTTTCTTCTTCTGTTGCTTCAGGAGTAACCTCAGCTTCGGTAGCTTCGGTAGCGGTAGCTTCAGTGTTCTCATCATCAAAATGTGTCATACCTTTGTCTTTATTTATTATCCTAGGCTCAAGCTGAACCATAAGTGCGGTTAGTATAACAGGTTTGACCACTACGTCAACCCCTGATAACTAAAAATTATAAAGACTTGCCGCAAGGCAAGCCTTTTAAAATTAAAAAAATAAAAACCTCTCAACCGCCGAAGCGGTGAGAATTTTTCATGGGGTGGCTATCGGGATCTCGTCCCCAGCTGCAGAGCCCCGCAGCTGGGTTCATCGCCCTGGGCATCCGCCAGCTGGCGGACCGTTCAAACCCCTCAGTCTTACAAAATAAAAAAGCATTATGCCAAAAGGCAAATGCTTTTTTATGGGGTGGCGGGCGAAAGGAAGTTAGAAACGGATTGATTGAGATAATTGAAACTCTACGGGTTTATTTTCTTGAAACAAAAGCGCCCTATTTAAATTATCACCATTTTCCGATATGATTAAAGTATGTACAAAGTATCCCTATCTATAGCACTATTTATTGCCTCTTTTAGCTTTGTTCTGATTGCTCAAGCACATCCTGGCAGAACCGATGCTTCTGGTTGTCATACCTGTCGAACAAATTGCTCCTCTTGGGGTCTCGGCACGGGCGAATATCATTGCCACCAAGCTAAAGCTTTGCCTCAGCCAGAAGAGCCCATAAAAAGCACTTACGGAGCTAATGGGACAGGAACAACAGAACCCGCACCAGAATATGAAATCCCTAAACTCGAAGTTAATCAGCGACCAATTGCTAAAATCAACTCCGAACAAGATTCTTCTGATAAATCAGATAATACCTGGGCTTGGGTTTTGGGACTAGGCGGAGCTGGAGCTGGTGGATATTGGCTAGCTAAGAAAAAATAAATTAATTTATTTATATGAAAAATTTTTTTCGTTGGCTCAGAATTATCATTCTAATTCTATCGGTTTACTTCGCTTGGTCGGTTATAATTGAAAAGCCGAACAGTGATGCAATTGCGTTAGCACCAATACCGTTCGTAATATTAACTATTTACGTTTGGAAAGAATTGATTAAAAAAAATGATTAATATATGGGGGTAAAACAGCTAAAAATTTTAATCTTTTTAGTTATACTAGTTTGTGGTATTTGGATATGGAAAAATAATCAAGCTACAGAGGAAATGAAAAACCAACTTCTCTATTACGACAGCCAACTTTACTATTGTGAAAACCAACTTTATAGTTATCAAGATGCCCTAGAACAAGCCAACAACAACATAGAGGAGTGTAATTCTAACATAGAAGATGCTCAAGACTATTCATGGTCTAGCTGCGATGATATGGAATGGGCTCTAGACGACTTAGAAACCGTAGATACTGTCGATGCACCTTAAACACAAAATTCCAATAAAAAATCTGGGGTAATAAAAACCCTAACGGGGCGGATGACTGTGGATTTCAGTATTACTTTAAACTATGCTATAATTTTATTATGACAGAAAAAAAATTTGTCAAACTTTTGGAAGAAAAATTCATTAAGGAAGGTTTCTTAACCAAAAGGGAGGTTGGCGTTGGTTATGGGGTTGCAGATTTAGTCCTATTTAGAGTCAATCCAGATAAGTGCGCCATCAGAAACAAAAACAAACAATACAAAAAAATAAAAAATGAGGAATTTTTTAAAATTTTTGATTACTTGCCAGAGCTAGGCGCTAATAAAAAAGTTGACCTAAACAGCCTAACTAAAAATCTAAATATTCCAAAGGCAACTCTAAAATATAAATATTTAAAAACCCTAGAAAATAATGGCTTTATAAAAAAAGTTGATAACAAATACTATTTCAAGATAAATGGTTGGATGCCCATCGCTAAAGAAATCATTGCCATTGAAGCCAAACTTAAAGATTGGAAAAAGGGATTTGTGCAAGCCAATAGATATAAATCTTTTGCTAATAAAGCATACCTAGCCATGCCAGCTGCTAGAGGTCATCTAGTAGACCGCGAGCTACTTAAAAAACATAATATAGGATTAATTTTATTTGACCCCGATAAGCATACAAAAAAAATAAGTCGAGTAAAAGCCACTCGACCCTTAAATAGGCATAAGTTTAATTTAGCCGCTGAGTTTATCTTAGGAAAACAACAATTAAAAAAATGTTTTTCCTGATATAGTTGGATATATCTTCAAAAAAATTTCTGGCTCGACGATTCTTATATCGTCGACTTTTTTTATATTCTTTAAATGCTTATCGCTTGAAATAATAAATTTTGATTGTACTGTCTTAGCTATTCTTATAAACTCATCGTCATCTGCATCATCGGCGACAAATTTTGAATTTTTATATTTTGAGTCTATAGAAACAACGGTGATGAGGGACTTAAAAGAAATCATTATTTTTTCTGGGGAAAATATTTCATTCTCAAGGTATTTTTTAAATCGAGAATAGTAGACTACTCTTTTTATTTCATTAAAAGAATTCGCACTACCATAAAAATCAACTTTTTTCTCATAAGCCAAGTTGATTATTTTTCTAGCTGTGCCTCTAAAAAGCAATCCTTGAATTAATAAATTTGTATCTGGCACGATTCTCATTTGTTTTTTCTAGCTTCTTCAATTATTTTATCTAAATCCACCGCTTCAGTCTCTCGCTTGCTATAAGACCAGTGGCGTGATTTTTCCAAAACATTCTTCCATCTTAGCAAAAAATCCGTCTTTATAGATAATGCAAAATTTGCATTATATACAGATATTAGTTCAACGGCTTGCTCAATTTTTAATTTAATAAAATCAATTCTCTGGTCACGATTTAAATTGGCTAAATTATCCATCCGCTCCAATTTTCTGTTTAGAAAATGGGCTTTTGCGTTATTCCAGCCATTAGGTATTCCATTATCGCAAATAGAGCAGGGACATTTATAACCAATTTTTCTTAATGATTCATTATTTAAATAATCAAACACCTCGGGCACGTAAGAGAAAATTTTATGATTTCTGCCTCGACTCTTAGTTTCCTTGGATAGCTTTTCTACATTAAATATTTCACCACCGCCCAAACTGCTACTATATCCCCTTGCACCTATAGCACATAATACATCCCCAAAATCACCCAGGTTTAAAATGAAGGTATTTTTATTCTCGGACAAATAAAATGTTAAATAGGCTAAACCCATTAATGAATCATCCACGGCTTTTCTACAATCAAAGCCGTCAAACATCATAAAAAAACCATTTATCTTGTCATTAAAATCATCACGGTATCTTTCTATCAAGTTATTTAGTCCAGTAAAATCATTCAAAACACTTGAGCCCATGTTAATCATGGCATACGCTGGGATATTTATTTTATTTACTTTTAATAATTTTAAAGCGTCAGAAATCATACTTAAATTTATTCCGAATTTGGAATCATTAATGCTGTCAGAATAAATGTAAGGGATAATAATTATATTAGCTTTATTGTTAATCTGATACTCAATATTTTTCCAAACCAATTCATCTCGTCTTAACTTTTCGTTTGTTAATAGCTCTTCAACTCTATAGGGCTTAGCTGGAGCCGTAGGCAACTTCTTAAATGCTTTTTTGCCTATGAATGAATTTTCAACAAAAAAATTAGTGACCGGATTGATAATAAAACTATCTGCAGACGCTCTTATCTTGCCGGATATTTTAGGGGAAAAGGCAACAATATTAGCGTCCATTAAAATAGCTGGCAATTTTATTTTATCTACAAAGCCAGCTTCGTTTTGGATTAATTTTGGTATAAAAATAGGATTTTCCATACATTTTAATGTTTTAATACTCCAGCAAGACTGCGAGTTTAATTATAGCTCATTTTCTGAATAAATACATAACGGGTAAACTCTGGCTGATTTTCATCTTTAAAGAACTAACTAAAAGTGCTAAAATAAGAATATAAATTAAGATTAAAATTAAGATTAATGTATTTAGATAGAAAGGAAACAGAGAGAGTCTGGAATGCCTTGCAAGAAATAAGGAGCTTCTTTGTATCCGAGAAAAATAAAATTAAAATACCATTGCTAGGCGGGTGGGTAGCAAATAAATACAATAAAGGGATAAAGGGTGTAGAACTAACCGAACTTATCAAAGGAAGAATTTGGGCTTTTCAAATATTGCAGAAGAAGGGGGTAATAAAAAATATTAAATACCCACTTGAAGAAGATATTAATGGTTATTTCGAATTTTCTACTAACGAACAAAAATTTAAAAATGAATTTAAAAATTTTAAGAAATCATACAAAACAAAAGCTACCGCCTATCAAAATTCTTTACAAATAAAAAATTTAAAATACCCATCTAATGATAAAACTACCAGTAAAGTTTCTATCAAAAAAGAAGGGAATATTAAATTTTGTTATTTAAATATTGACAGTAGGAATATAAAAGTCGCCAAATATAACACTAGGCAAGGTAGGCTAATAAAACGTCTCTGGGACTATTTTGGCTTAGCCACTTCTACGAATGAGATAATTAATATAATTCAAGAGCCAAAAGACCAAAAAAACGGATTACTGACCGACGACTATAATGAATGGCAAAAAATTGAAAAAATAAAAACCACCATCAAGGAAATACAAAGGACATTAAAAAGAAACGGTCTTAATAAAAGATTCTCTTTCCACGTAAAAGGCAGGAAGGTTTGGGTTGAAAATAAAAAAACAAAAAAGTAAAAGTGGTAATCTTTTTACCTAAAACGTAGAAAGCTAAATAAATAATAGCCAAATTAAGGCTATTTTTTGTTTAATAAAAACCACCTTTTCAACACCGGATAGGTGGTTTTGTCATAATAAAAACAAAATTAATGAAAATTATATGACCCAAAAATTAAATGAAAATGATTATTTTAAGACCTCTGACCTTTCCTTATGTGCGACGCTCGGTTGCCTCGGATATTGCGTAGAAGCAACAGACAAAGAAAACCCACAAAAAATAAAATTCCTTATAAGACGAGACGAGTATTTAGACCAACTAATACAATTATTTTGGGCTCATGGACTAACCGTCGACCCGCTAATTTATTTCAATACTCTTAAAGAGTTAAAAAGCAGAGTTTATGCTGACTGAAACGGCTATAAAAGAATTTCAACAAATATATAAGGATAGCTGCGGGATAGAAATTAGTAGCGCTGAAGCCGCCAAACAAGCTACAAACCTTTTGAATCTATTTAAAACTATATACAAGCCAATCAAAAAATAATGGTCTTTATCTTAATTCAATTATCAATTAACTGAATTAAGATAGCGACCGACGGCGACACCTACACCGAATGATAAAAACTGCTTTGACCGAGACGAGATTCTCGGGCAGTCCCATCTAAAAACCAGGCGAACAAGTGTCTATTCGGGCAGGAGAGCCAGAGGGAGCTATTAAGTATACTTATGACATCAACTAAAAGAAAAACGAGATTTAAAGCCCTGGTGCGTATTGACCCAAAACAAAGGGATTATCTGGACGATAACAGAGACACCAAAACCATTGCTGGTTTTTTAGATAAAATAATTAATAACTACAAAAAGTATGGAAAATGAAAATTCCTTAACTAACAATGATAATCTTGAGGAACTTACTAAATTGAAAGAGAGGATGAGGCTGATACTAAAACCAGTCACCGAACTAGAAATCGAATTGGTGGAAGATATCGCCTTAGATTTTTGGAACCTGCGCAGAATAACAAAATATGAACAAGAACTGATTGATAAACAGGGTAGCTCGCTATACTCCATGAACCCTAACCAAATTAAAGCTCTCACAGAGCACAAAAAGGCAATATCCAAAAACATCGAGGATTCTGAAAAAAGATTATATGGACTCAAAAGCATGCGCCCACGAACACAAGAGGAATGGCGTTCATTATTCGACAAATAAAGCACGAAAGTATTGATTTATGCCTAAAACAGCGGTAGAATATCAATACAACTTTGTGCGTCAACACTTAGGATGCCCTCATCCTCGGCTAGTGTTGACGCACATACGAACGCAAGTTCGTAAAAACCGATGGGTGGGGGCTTTTTAGTTGTCAAACTACAAAACGAGGTAATTTTGAATAAATCTTAGTAGCTTTATCTAGTTTCGAGCAGTTTTAGTAGTATGGCTATAAAATTAATTAATAAATAGACATTTATGCGAAGATTCGGCTATTGCGTTCTTTGTAAAAGGAACGTCACCTCAAAAAGGCATTTTACTTTCGGCACATTTATCGCCGTATTGGTCACCGGCGGACTTTGGATTTTTATACTGCCTTTCTATCGGAAAGGTTGCCAATTTTGCGGAAACAACCGACTAACAAACCCCAAGGAAGATAAAGAGGGCAAAGAAGGCGAAACGACAAAATAGAGGCAAATATGACTAATTTGGAAAATTTAGACACTATAAAGTACTTCGTTTATGCTAGAAAGTCTGAAGCCGCGGAAGACAGGCAAGCCTTATCTATTCCCGCGCAGCTTTCAACTAGTGAGGAGGCGGCGAAAAAGTTTAGTTTAAACAGCATACATATATTCAAAGAATCCATGTCGGCTAAAAGCCCAGGGCGCCCAATTTTCAATGAGATGATTACGAGAATAGAAAACGGAGAGGCGCAGGGTATAATCTGTTGGAAATTAGACCGCCTAGCTAGGAACCCAATAGATGGTGGCAGAATTAATTGGCTTTTGCAGCAAGGTATTATTAAACACATTAAAACTCCCGAGAGAGACTACTATCCAGGAGACAATGTGCTTCTTATGAATATGGAGTTTGGGGTAGCGAACCAATTTATTATCGACTTACGCCGAAATACAATTAGGGGGCTGATGCAAAAAGTAAAAATGGGGTGGTTGCCTGGAGCTAAGCCAGGGTATTTACCAGACAAACTCTCCGAACAAGGGGACAAGAAACTCCTACCCGATACCGCAAGGTTGCCATTAATTAAAAAGGCTTTCGAGTTGATTCTGACCCAAAAATATACTGTCGCTCAAGTGTTAGACAAGATGAATAATGAATGGGGATATTTAACTCCTAAAACTAAAAGACAGGGTGGCAGACCAATGGCTGAGAGTACTATCTATAGAATTTTGGCTGACCCATTCTATTTTGGAAAATTCCAATATAGGGGCGAGTGGTACAAGGGGGCACATGAAACAATCATCACAGAAGATGATTTTTGGCGCGTACAAGAGATACTGGGTAGAAAGGGTAAGTCACGCCCTAAAACGCATAATTTTGCGTTTACGGGGCTTATACGCTGCGGAGAGTGTGGCTCTATGATAACTGCGGAGGAAAAATTCAAGAAACAAAAAAACGGCAACGCCCACCATTACACCTACTATCGCTGTGGCAAGGGGAAAAATGTTTGCCCGAAGTGTAGCCAAAAAACCCTCGAGATAAAAGAGCTCGAAAAACAAGTTGACGCTTATTTAGAAAAAATACAAATACCAGAAGATTTTAAAAACTGGGCTATAAAATGGCTCAACAATCTTAATGATGGTGAGATTAAGGAAAGAGAAATAATCCGAGCCACCCAACAAAAAGCTTACGATAATGTAGAAAAGAAATTAGACAGCCTGCTTTCAATGAGAATAAGTGAACTAATAAATGATGCCGAATATACTGAACGGAAAAATAAACTTTTGCAAGAGAGGGAAAAAATGGCTGAGCAATTAAAAAATTATGAAAGCCGAGCTGACAACTGGAGGGAGAACGTTGAGAAGACTTTTGAATTCTCTTGCTATGCGCGTCATTGGTTTAAAAACGGCGACTTAGATACTAAAAAGACTATCTTAATATCTTTAGGCTCTGGTTTTATTTTGAAAGACCGTCAATTATCTTTGAACCTGCAAAAACCCTTTGAAATTGTAAAAACTGGGTTGGAAGAAATAAAAACCTTAGAACCTGTCCAAATTGGCTTAATTTCCAAAACAAAACACTCTTCCGTAAAGAAGAGTGCCTTGTGGGGTGGCTATCGGGATTTGAACCCGAACCGCGACTTCCACAGAGTCGAGTGCTAACCATTACACTATAGCCACCATATTCAAATACTAATTAATAATTGTTAATTATCTCCGCGCCCGCTAGGAATCGAACCTAGATTTAAAGCTTAGAAGGCTCTCGTTCTATCCATTGAACTACGGGCGCATAAAAGAAACAAACGAAATTGCGCCCACATATCTATCCATTGCTTGTCCGCCGAAGCCCGCCGCAGCGGACAAAGGAGGAAACTACGGGCGCATAATAACAAATAATCAAATTTTTTTCAATAACGTTAGTATATTTTAGCAGATTTTTCCATAAAGTCAACGACCAAAATTATATATCCATAAAACACAAATACTCTATTTGCTCCCTATATACTATATACTAACCACTATATACTCATTTCTTCATCTTCCTTCCATGAAACGCTTTATAAACCTCTTTGAGATGCTGATCGGCAATATGAGTGTACACTTGCGTAGTAGTAATCGATGAATGTCCGAGTAAACTTTGCACGGAACGGATATCAGCGCCGGAAGTCAATAAATCAGTGGCAAAACTATGACGCAAAGTGTGCGGCGTGATTTTTTTGGTAATACCCGCCATCTGAGCATATTTCTTGATTATCCGCTGCACCGACCGTGGCGTCAGATGTTCAACTTCTTCTAAAATATCTTTTTTGGTGCCGCTAACACCAGACCTGGACTGCCTCGCCCTGTCATGACTGACAAACATAAACGGCGAAGCATCTTTGCGATTTTCCAAATATTGTTTAATCCAATATTTGGCCTGGTTGGAAAGAAAAACTATTCTCAGCTTATCTCCTTTACCGCGCACGGTGAATTCGTCTTTATTCAGATTCACCTGATCTTTTCTAAGATTAACTAATTCGGAAACACGAAGCCCGGTGGCAAACAACGTTTCCAGCATTGATTTGTCGCGCAGCTGGATGATTTTTTGCTCATCAACTTGCAACGGCGCTTCGAGAAATTTACCAAGATCGCTCCCTTCCAAATATTCGATCTGGCGTTCGGACTGTTTGGCCAGCTCGATTTTTTCCGGAGACAAAGATTTGATATCATTTCTAGCAAGAAATTTGAGAAACGTCCGCAGAGCAATCAGGTGATAATTTTGCGTGCTTTTTTTAAGCTGCTTTCCTCTGTCATCAACGGCACGGTTAAGAAACAACCGATACTGTCTGATAGCCTGCGAATCAATATCTTTAACATCAAAACTCTTCTGTCGTTTAATCGCCCAATCAAAAAAACGCCGCAGATAAAAATCATAGTTGCGGATAGTCGCCTGCGATCGTCCACGCTCGATTTCCAGATACTCGAGAAAATCGGTGATTAGGTTGTTTCCAGTTTTCGACATAACAATGTGTTTATTTTACGACACTTACTCAAATGGCGCAAGCCTCCCTTTGACTTTTAACCAACTGCTTCTATAATAATCCTATCCTCCTAACAACATGAACGAACGCCAAAAACTCACCATCTACCGCCAAGCCGAAAAAGAACTGATCGGTTTTTTTCGCGTTTTTGACGATTTATGCAAACGTTGCTTTGATAAAAGTCTGGAAATGGTAAAAGAAGGACGCTTTATCGACCGCGACGAAATGTGTTGCTGCCTGCTCGATAACCAAGTACAGGATCATTGGAATTTTATCGACCGGGCGCAGAAAGCCATGAACGGTCCTGGCTGGAGTAAAAAACTGGCCGAAAAAAATTCCAACTGGCTAGAAGTAGGCAAACGCCGCCTGCCCGGTAACGGTCCTTGTCCGGCATTGCGCCGCAGTGGCTGTGCCCTAAACTCTTTTCGCGTGCCGACTTGTTCCACTCAGCTTTGCCCCAAGATGCTAAGGATTCTGAACAACCTCGGCATAGTAAAAGGTAAAACCGCCGCACCAAGACAGTTTGAAGAGTTCGGCAATCTATACTCACCGCTCAACTACCTTTTCGGTTTGGAAAAAAAAGAGGCTGCCGCCGAAAAGATAGACAAATTTTTCCAACTGATCCGCGACATGAAAGACAAGTGCAAAGACGTCCCGCCGGAAAAATGGAAAGCCGAAATTGCTAAAGAGATAGAATTTATTGATCGCTCCTAAACCCTGCTCGTAAATTTATTTTTTTATTTAAAGTGACGTAGGCGAAGCAGCAGATGCCAGTACAACATGCGCTAGCAAGTTTACCGCCAAAAGTTTTTAACTTCTTTATTTCTAAAAACTCGGCCTGCCCCCTGCCTACCGGCAGGCAGGCGTCCAGAGGCACAGTGGGAAAAAACCGGCTCGCATCTATCGACAGAGGTTAGTTTGACTGGTTAAAAAACAACCGTCCGGAAATGTTTCCGAACGGTTTTTGATTTTATGTTCACGGCAACCTACGTCGTCGCGACCGGGGTTTTGGTAAATTTACCGTACTCCGGATGGATCCGATATTCAAGAATCTCGGTCAAACTGACGTGACTGATTCTTTTTACCTTAAATCCAATTTTGGTCATGATCTGGGCGACAAAAGTCGCTACCATGTCCGTTTCGTCCGGGCTAATTTTCCGGGCGATCACGCCGAGCTGGGAACTAACAACGGTTTCTCTTTTTTGCCGCGCTTCGCAGTCCAAGGCGAAACAAATCTCAATCCGCGGCGGCAAATCTAAACAGAAAAAAGAAACCTTCCATCCTGGATTAGCGACCAAAAAATCGTCCACTAATTTCTTTATCTCAGGCACGGTCTGTTTTACAGCCTGTTCGATTGCCGCCCAATCAATTTTAGCATTTTCGTGCTTTCTGGCGCGGTTTTTTAAGTCCCGCCATTTTTTCGGATCATAGCAATCCGCTCTCGGAATCGCCTGAGTGTCCTCATCCGTCATATTTGCCTCCCTTGTTTTTGACAACTGTTATTTTGAAACTAACAAAAAAATAATAAAGCGTCAATTACGGCAACCTTTGATAAAACCCAACATACTACTTAAAAAATACATTGACAAAGACCATAAAACGACATAATCTAACAATATAGCCAATACTCGCAAAAGGAGGTGCCAATGCCAAAAAAAGGACAGAAACCCGACCATCCACTAAAAAATCTTCTGGAAGACGTTCTGCTCGATAACAGCAACCAGGTCGACGTGATGAGCCCGGACGAATGGCAAGTAGCCCAAGCCGCCGCCGGGAAAATACCGTCCAAACCGATGCCCGATCTTATCAGGATTAAAATCGAAGAAATGGCGGCTACGAACCAAGCGGGCGAAAAGTAAACACAACCAATTTTAACGCCACCGGATAAAATCCGTATGGCGTTTTTCGTATCTATAGCAAGTCTGCGAATCTAAATAGCTAATAATACTCCTCCCGACGTCCGTCTTGACTGAACCTGTATCCTATGATATTGTTCTATTACTTAATTAATAGACGGCTGACTGGGTTTTCGGGACTTGCAACCCTCTACTCGGCGGCGCGCCAAAACCAAGGATTTATGCTAACCAAACAAAAAAAGGACAGAATTATCGCCAAGTATCGCACTCACGCCAGTGACACCGGTTCTTCGCAGGTTCAGATTGCTATCTTGACCGAAGAAATCAAAGAACTCACTGGTCACCTCAAAGATCATAAACATGACTATTCGTCTCGGCGCGGTTTGATCAAAAAAGTAAACGAACGTAAGAAACTTCTCAAATATCTACGGAAGGAAAATCTGGAAGAATGGGAAAAGTTAGTTAAAGCTCTAAAAATCAAAGTAAGTAAAGAAATCGCCGAGGAAAATAGAAAGGCTGAAGAAGACGAACTCGGTTTACCGGTTGAAGAGCTGGAAGAAGCGGTTGAGCCGGTCAAAGAAGACGCTCCTTAATCTATATATTTTATGGAAAGCCCGGCTCCGGGCTTTTCTGATTTTTAGCTCATTTTTTAACTAGTCTTTTTTTCAAAGTCAGTTTCAAAAATTTATAACTTAGAACCAATTTAAAATTCACGTTTTATGATAAAACATAAAGATCAAAGAGTCGGCGTGCTGGTTGATACGCAAAACATGTATCACTCGGCAAAAAACCTTTATCACGCCAATGTTAATTTCAAAGAAATACTCAAAACGGCTATTGGCGAACGCAAATTAATTCGTGCTATCGCTTATGTCATTGAATCAAAAAGCAAAGAAGAGTCTGGATTTTTTGGCGCGCTGGACAAGCAAGGTTTTGAAGTAAAAAGCAAAGATTTGCAAATATTTTTTTCCGGAGTCAAAAAAGCCGACTGGGATGTCGGCATCGCTGTTGACGCTATCAAACTTGCCGACAAACTGGATTCGATCATTCTGGTCTGTGGCGACGGAGATTTTATCCCGATGGTAAAATATCTCCAGGAAAATAAAGGCTGCATGGTGGAAGTTGTCGCTTTCGGCAAAACCACTTCGGCTAAACTGATTGAAGCGGCTGATGACTTTATCAACCTGGACGACAACCCACGGAAATATTTGATCGGAAAAAGGTAATATCAACGAGTAGTGGGTAGCGAGTAGTGAGTAAAAATATCTGCTCTGTACTCGCTACTCACTACCCGCTACCAATTAAACAATCCGGCCAATAACATTGTTGTTAGATGACCTGACTATTTTTGTAGTCAGCCACGTAACAATAATCTGCGGCCGGGCTAAACAAACTAAATATGTCAGAAGTGAAAAACTTCTCTACAGAGTTTGCCGGCCAAAAACTCACAGTAGAAGTAGGGAAACTAGCCCTACACACCAATGCCAGCTGTACCGTCCAATACGGAGATACGGTTATTTTGGCTACGGCCGTTATGTCACCGGAACCGCGAGAGGGAATAGATTACTTCCCGCTCATGGTTGATTATGAAGAAAAAATGTACGCTGCCGGCAAAATCAAAGGCAGCCGCTTTATCAAACGCGAAGGCAGACCAACCGACGAAGCCGTACTCTCCGGTCGTATGATCGATCGCGGTATGCGCCCGCTTTTTCCGGAACAGTTGCGCAATGAAGTCCAAGTGATACTCACCGCGCTTTCCGTTGATGGTGAAAACGATCCCGATGTCGTTGGCATGATCGCCGCGTCGATTGCCCTGCACATTTCCAATATCCCATGGAACGGACCGCTAGCAGGTATCCGTGTCGGACAAATCAACGGCGAATGGGTACTCAACCCGACTTATACCGCCAGAGAAAAATCCGTTTGCGATATCGCTTTTTCTATGACCAAAGAAAAAGTAATGATGTTTGAAGCCGCGGCCAACGAAATCAGCGAATCTGACTTTTATAACGCCGTTGCCTTTGGCATGAAACACGGCAAAAAATTAATTGAATTCATAGAAGAAATTCGCGCCGCGGTAGGTAAGGAAAAAATCTCAATGACCGAAGTAATCGAAGAAAAAGCCGAAGCTGAATTTCCCGAAGAAGAAACTCCGACAGAAGCCGTGGAAGCGGAAAAAGCTTATGAAGAAATCGAAGCTGAGACCCACACCTTTATCTTGCAAAACCTTGACCAGTATCTTTTTAACACCCCAAAAGGAACTAAAAGAGAACGCCATATCGTCCTAGATGAGTTAAAAGAAAAGGTAGAAGCGATGCTGCTAGAAAAGCAAGTGAGCAAAGAGAACCGTAAAAAGGTCCTGAAAGATTTTGATAAATTTATCGAAGTGCAAATTACTAAAGCGATACTGGAAAACGACCAACGTGTCGACGGACGTAAACTTGATGAAATCCGCCCGCTGGCTTGCGAGGTCGGTCTGCTCCCGCGCACTCACGGCTCAGCGCTGTTCAATCGCGGCGAGACTCAAATCCTTTCTACCGTGACTCTTGGTTCACCTGGAGATGAACAGACTCTCGACTCAATGGAAGAAGACGGCAAAAAACGCTACATGCATCATTACAACGATGCTCCATATAGCTATGGCGAAACTGGCCGCATGGGCTCTGTTGGCCGACGCGCTATTGGTCACGGCGCTTTAGCGGAAAAAGCCTTGATCCCGGTCCTACCGGCCAAGGAAGATTTCCCTTACACTATTCGCGTAGTCTCTGAAGTTATGAGTTCCAACGGTTCGTCCTCTATGGGATCAACCTGCGGATCGTCTCTGGCACTAATGGACGCCGGCGTGCCGATCAAAAAGCACGTCGCCGGTGTGGCTATTGGTCTAGCTAGCGATGGCAGTGGCAAATATAAACTACTGACCGATCTACAAGATCTAGAAGACGGAGCTGGCGGTATGGATTTCAAAGTTACCGGCACTCGCGACGGTATTACCGCCGTCCAGATGGATACTAAAACCGACGGTCTTGATCTAGATATTATCGAACAAGCTTTATCTCGCGCCAAAGCCGGTCGCGAAAAAATCCTCGATGTCATGGAACGAGTAATTCCGACTCCACGAGCAGAAATGTCACCTTATGCTCCACGTATCGTTTCCTTTTATATCAAAGTTGATAAGATTCGCGAAGTTATCGGACCTGGCGGCAAGGTGATTAATGAAATCATTGACGCCACTGGCGTACAAATCGACATCGAACAAACCGGTCTAGTGATGGTAACAGGTATTGATCAGGAAAAAGTAAAACAAGCCGTTGATTGGATCAATAATATCGTCAAAGAAGTCCAAGCCGGCGAAGTTTACGAAGGTACTGTTGTTCGAATAATGGACTTTGGCGCCTTTGTTGAAATCCTACCAAAGCAAGACGGTCTAGTGCATATTTCCGAGCTAGCAGCCGGTCGGACTGAAAAAGTTACCGATGTGGTAAATATCGGCGACAAGGTCAAAGTAATTGTCAAAGAAATTGACGATCAAGGTAGAATTAATCTCTCGATAAAACGACTGGATCCAAACTACAAAGACGATCCACGCGCGGCTGGCGGAGAGCGTGACAATAACCACGGTCGTAACAACGGTCCTCATCGTGGTGGTCCTCGCAAACCAAGATTCTAAACTTTACCCTTAAATAAAAAACGTCCTGTTTATAACGGGACGTTTTTGTTTTCTAACCACGGTTGAGTATATAGGGGCTGGTATATAGTATTTAGAAAAACGCCAGTAACACCGCGGACTACACGGGAATACTTTTGACTTTATTTTTAAAAAGATAAAATGCTAAACCTCGGGGGTTCTGGGGTGGCGTTGCCCCGAGCCGAAGTCCGCCGCGGCGGACGAGGCGGGTTTAGAGAACCGTAAGGTGCTATAAAACTCGGGCTTATGCCACCCCAGAAAATCTTTTGATACTTTCTGTTTGCAGAAAGTATCCGCCGCCCGCGCAGGGCAAAAGGTTATAAAAAACCCCGTACATCTTTGTACGGGGTTTTTGGTGCTGAAAAAAATTATTTCACGTCATAGACGGCGGATGCGCCGCCATAAAGAAACGTGCATTTGCCGCCGGAACAAACTTCACGCTGCATCTTGATGCTTTCAAGACGCAGAAATTGATCAGGAGACAACGACATGTCTTCCCGATAAGCGTTATCGGCGGCAGCGCGGGACTTTTCCGCCAGCTTGCGTTGGTCTTCCGCCAGCTTCCGTTGTTGTTCGGTCAGGATACGCTGCTGTTGCTCAGCAGTCGCGATCCGTTGCGATTTGATCGCGTCGGGAGGATTCGCCTTTCCAATCGTCACTCCGATAAGGGCGACCGGAACAGTCTTCTCTTTTAGATACTTGGTCATCTCCTCCGACACCTCCGCGTCGATAGCGTCGATGGCAACGGTATTGATGGCCGTCTCGTTCATGCCATGCTTACGCACGGCCTGCCGAACTCGATTCATAAATTCCTTCTCGACGTTCAACTTATACCAGTCGGCGCCGAAGTTTTTGACCAGACTAACCGAATCCAGAACCTGGAGCCGGATCACGCTATCGAAATCCAGCGGAACGCCATCACTTGACATCAAATCGTCAAAATGAATGGCAAACTGCTGCGGCGACGTCGAAACGATCACCGCGTGAGTGCTCGGCGCCACGTATTTCAGACCGGTTTTAACGGGCGTCGGGTCGATACCACCGGAGCCGAAAATCCACGGCTGTTTGACAAGCACCGCTTCCTCGCAGGCTTTAGGAGCGACCGTGCAACCGATCAACGACACGACGAAAATAACCACACAAAAAAAGAACGCCATTTTCATCTTCATCTCAAGTCTCCCTTGGTTTAGCGAGCCAAAAATTGGCTCTGTTCACTTTCCCGAACCTTTAACAAAACATTATTTTCTACTCTATATTCAATTTTCAAAAGGCATCGTCGCAGCTTAATATAAACACATTTTTTTGTCAATACTGAGCCTCAATTTATGTGTCTTTTATATTTCTATAGTTGCCCCCGTTACTCTATTACCCTGTTATTTGTTATAATCAAACCATGATCCAGCGTCTACTCGCAAAACTCAAACTCATCCGCCCTCGCCACCTGGCAACAATCTTATTTTTACTCGCCATCATTATAATATTCAGCGGGATTTTATTTTTAGCTATCAGTCGCAATCGTAATGGTGACAACCTAGCGCAATTTGTCCCCGCTGACGCGCAAATATATATACATCTTAACTATTTACCCCTGGAACAAAGCGGTACGCCGGCGGAAAAATTTTTCAGTATATTTTTTGATGATATTGATGAAAGAATGTCTGGACTACCGCCTTTTGACATCTCTGTTGTCAAAAACCACATTGACCGGGAAATCGGACTTTATTTAAACAAAGACGATAATTGGTATTTTGTTATCAAAATACTAAAACCAAAAGAAATAAAAAATATTATTTCCGGACAAAAAACAATAATATTCGCCGGCAGCCGCTATTTGATCGCCCCTCTGGACACCTCTGCTCCTGCCCCGACCATAATCAAGCGACAACAGTCGATCGTTAAAAACAATCGCTGGCTATCTGCTTACGATCGTGGTTTGTTAAAAATTTTTTTACGCCCTGAAATATTACAAAAAAACCTTTCTTTTCCCATATTTTCTTCCCTTTTACAAAACTACCTCAAAAACAACGACATAAAAGCTTTTTACATATCGGCAGATAAAAATTTTAACTTTAACATTAAATCAAGTATCGATTTTGGTAAAGGCGCCAACCTAATCACCAAAAAATTGCCGCCAAGTACAACTTTTTCTATTGCCGCTGAAAATTTTTTGAATTTTTCCCGTCTTTTTTCCGTTCAGCTACAAAAATTTTCACCAAAAGAATTTTTAGACCTATTCAGCACCTGGCAAGCATATGAACAAACTTTTCGGTTTTCTTTTCCGGAAATAGAAAAATATTTGGACAATCAAACACAAATCATTATTACCAAAGAAGATAACAAGCTGTTTTATACTTTTATCATAAAAAACAAAGACAAAAACTCGCTGGAAACCGTTAATAGGATTCTACAAAACATCCTCGCCCACCAGTATCCCGAAAAAGTAAAAAGGTCGCTACCGGATAAATCAATATACACCGAGTTAGTAGCTAATCCCAAAAGATTTGACGCCAAAACGGAAATAATCGGAAAATACGAACTAAAATACCTAGAGGCGCCAAAACTAAAAATTATTTTTGGGCAGATTGATGACGTCTTGATTCTCTCAACATCGCTCGACGCCACTAAACAGCTAATAAACGGCGAAAAAAACATTAATTTAACCTCTTTTTGCCAGAAGATTGCTAATCCACAAATGTTTTTTAACTTCCAAGAAACCATGGCTAATAATTTTTTGGCTAGATATAGGGAAGTTTTTAGTATTTCGGCATTCAAAATGACCGATTATGGTATATCTGGCTGTCTAAAATAGTTTTATTTAAAATTAAATAAATTTTTAAATCAATCTTTATCCACATTTTTTCATTATTTGTGGATATCCTGTTAACATCTTGATTAAAATTTAAAGTAAAAAAGAACAGAAAATAAAAAATACGTAAATATCCACATTTTTTTTCATCTAAACTTAAACAAAAAACAACACTTGCGTAAATTGATGTGGTTTAAAATATATGGTATAATACATGTGTAGATAACTTCCGTTATCTATGCACCAATTTACTCGATCTTATTTAAACCGGTAAGAAGCTCCCTTACCCAACAAAAAACAAAAAGCAAAATGGTAGAAGTGCTAAATCCACTATTTACCAAGATCCGGTGAATCGGTAACGTTTTCAGGGGCAAAAAACGTTTTGAAAAATCATCATTGTTCGGGCAAAAAGTCTATTTATGAGTCGTCCACCACTTGCGGGTAACCAATGTTGCCAATAAGTGACGGACGACCATAAAGTGTTTCCCGAGCGCATAAGGCGCGGCAACCATGTATTAATACAAATTTGGGTTATAGCTTGCGCCTTTTTGTTTTGTCTAAATTTTAACCAATATTGACAAAAGCTGCTGTTTTGAGATAATTACGCCTACTATCCAGCCGAACACTGGCTATTTAGTATCTGTTTAGGCTATAATGAGGTAAACAAAACAAATCTTTATATGAACAAGAAAACTTTAGAAAAAATAAAAAACGACCTTTTGGAACGCAAAGAAAAAATAGAAAAGGAATTATCGGTCTTTACCGGCGGTAATGAAGACGCCACTGATTCTAAATTTCCCGAATTCGGCGACAAAGAAGATGATAATGCCGCTGAAGTTGCGGAATACAGCGATAACCTTCCGATCGAAGAAAGCTTGCAGGCCAGCTTACACGATATTGAAAAAGCGTTAAAGCATATCGATGATGGCACTTACGGTATCTGCAAATACTGCGGCAAACCGATTGATGAAAAAAGGCTGCTTGCCCGTCCGTCTTCTTCCGCATGTATATCATGCAAAAATCGCCTAACTAAAGTGTCTTGAAATCAGCCATGAAAACGCTGCGAATTACCGTTTTAAACCTAGTCATTTTCATTCTATTTGCCTTTGACCGATTAATAAAATTTTATTTGCTAAAAAATCCCGAAGTGATTCGGGATTTTAAAATATTCACCTTACAGTTTTGGCAAAACGAAAGAATGGCTTTTAGTCTCGACCTTTTTGGCAGCGATAGTCAAAAAATTATTTCGGCCATCACCGGCGTGGTTATTTTATTTCTCGTCTACATAACTATCAAAGAATACCAAAATAAAAAAGTTTCTGCAGCTATCTTTTTGACTATTATCATCCTTGGCGCGCTATCCAACCTGATCGACCGGCTGGCTTACGGGGGAGTGATTGATTATATCAATTTTAATTTCTGGCCGGTGTTCAATATCGCCGACATCTTGATCGTGGTCGGCGCCGCGGGCTATTGTCTAAAGCAGTTCGATATAAAAAAACGAACTAGCAATTAACAAGCAAGTATTTAGGTCTTGGTATCTAGTATTTGGCTAACCGCTAAATACTAAGACCTATATACTAATTAAAAAACCCCATGCTGTTGAAGCACAGGGGTTTTGTTGATGATTATTTCTTTTTTTTCTGCTTGATGGGTTTGCCCGAAATCTTTTTGACCCAATCACCGCGACCATCTCGGAAAAGACGGTTTAACTTGGCGGGAAAAGGATCTTGACCTTCGGCGCATAAACCAAAGCGAACGAAAAACGGCGCGCTATACCATTTGTCTCCCTGACCTGCCAACTGAATCAACTGGACGTAATAAAACTCTTCAACAGTGTAGCTACGAAGAAGGTTTCCAAAAAAAGGATCAGCGTCCGCTCCTACGTATTTGTTAAACCAACCGTAACGCGCCACCTTGGTTACCGTGTAGCTTTTGCCCGGTTTCAACGAGGTGGGCAAAAAGCCTGCTCCTTCTGGCCATCGGACCATAATAGGGCCATGCCAAGCATCAATGCACGGACGATGAATCCAAATCTGTTCGTCTTCCTCGACTCTTTCGGTTGGACCAACAACCCGCAACGGAGTGATCTTATCGCCAACGGCAAAACCCGCTACCGGCGCAGCTTCCTGTATTCCTGACAACATGCGCCAACGAACAGCCAGACGGTATTCCTGCTGTTTGGCTTTTTCGATTTCCTTTTTACTCCTCTTATCTCCATAGAGTTCATGTTGCCTTTTTTCCTTGGCAGTTTTTTCTCGCGCTTCGAGGTCAGCCATCATCTGTCGTTCTGCTTCTCGAAACGCCTCTTCTGAACCAAACATTTCGATAACAAGATTGTTTTTTGACGGTCGCCCCTCAGAAAAATCGCCACCAGAGTAATTGACGTGGTTAACCCCTCGTCTCAACATCGCGCCCTCCTTTCAAGTAATTTGACACCTGATATTTTAAATTTTCAAATAACTAACGTGATGATTTTATATCTTAACATATACATTCAACCCGTCAAACAAAAAGGTATGCAAGGGTAAGTCGCGAAGCGATCCCTTTGGGATATACGGTATGCAGGAAATAAACCAAGCTCCTGCATACTTAAAAACCCCCATGCTATTGAAGCACAGGGGTTTTGTTGATGTTTAACGCTTACCGTCCGGACCGCCTAACAACTCGTAAAAGTCGTGATATGGAGGATGTCTTACGTGCCGTCTTAAAAAAATATGACATGAAGAAACGACCAGGATATCCCTCGACCTCTATTAAAAGAAAGTCATAGAACTCCAGAGTCTCCTCGCAAAGCTGAAACGTGGACTCCCAAACTCCGCGGGTTTCTTTTTTTACTGCCGACACCGTGTAAATATTGTCGGGACTAGCCAGTTCAAAAGGAATATTTTCCTCATACAAACCTGGACCGCTAATAGTTACACCGCCATTTTTTTCCCTTTGCATCTGGAGAAGAATATTATCCGTTAATACCACTCGATCACCAACACTAAACTCGTGAAACTGGTAAGGACAGTCATTTTCCATTTTTTCCTCCTAGCAGACAATCAGCAACCGTACAATCAACCACAACAAAACGATATGCATGGTGTTGTCGGTCACGGTGTAGACAATACTAGTGAAAGCGACGTCAAATTCGCGGTATTTGTCGGTCGAAGTATAGGCTGCGACAAAGGTACGTCCACGGATCATCTTTAACCAAGCGCCACCGAGTGACCAGCGGTCGATGGGGTAGTGGCTGACAAAAACCAACACAATAAAGAGCGGGTCTACCCACCAAGCAAAAAGGCAAATAGTCGCAGTGTAGATAAAGCAATGAATCAAGCATTGCTTAACCCCGGTCCAGCCTTTATCAGATTTGCGCAACGCCATATGTTTGGTTTGCAGCAGATAGTCTCCGACCAGATGCCCTAATACGATTCTTATAAAGATATCGTTCATGGCAAATCTCCTTTTTAGAAAACTGGGGGCGAAAGGACCGTCTCTCGCCCCATAGATATTTATACGGAATTCAGCCGACGCTCTCTTGGCGCGAGTATAGGTGAAGACTTACCGGCCGCCGAAGGGTCGGTTTCGGTAATATCTTCCGTTTCAAACGCAGGCATTTTCCGCCGACGCTGTTGAACACGCAGAGGTTCAAACTTGCGTTCGCTAACCAATACTGCCCTCGGGTTCTGGTGCCACCGAGAATGCGGCAATCTCCTAAAGCAGGTACACGCGCCAACCCAGCCACAGTAGTTTGGATCGTCAAATTCAGGTATTATTCTCATTTTGTCCCCCCTTCAATCAAGGTCTAGTCGGCGCACTCGCGGCGCGATGATAGGTGAAGGATTGTCTTTTACTGACGGATCGGTTTCGCTAATATCTATTGTTACCCACATTGGCTTATCTTCGTTAAGCACTGAATGATTTTTTTCAAAATCTCGCTCATCAATACTCTCGTGCTTTCCTTCAAATATCATGCGGGGGTGTTTTTTTTGAGACGCTGTTGCTCCCCCTATCGGACCCATGTAATTCGGATCTTCAGGTACTCGTCGTTGTCGTGATTGTCGTGCCATTTTTATTTCTCCTTTATGCTAGTAAAAGAGGCAAACTGAAAATTTTACCTTACGTTTGCCTCAAATATTTATTCGGGTTTTGTCATCTTACGTACCGGTAAAGCTAAAATAGGAGAAGGTTTGCCAATGGCCGAAGGATCAGTTTCGGTAATGTCTTCGGTGTCCCATTCAGGCATATCATCACTATCATCAGAAAAACGATCTTGTTCAAACTGTCGTTCGCTGACAAGCACCGTTGGACCGTCTGGCTGTACGCGACCGATCCTTTTTAGCGGAGAAGTGTTTGTTCCAACTAAACCCATGTAGTTCGAATCATCGGGAATCAGTCGTTGTCGTGCCATTTATTCCTCCTTTGTTTAAGTGAAATAGTAACGTTAAATCTCTCATCTGCTTTTCAGTATTTTTACCGGCAAGAGAATAACAGGAGAATACTTGTCTGCTGCTGAAGGGTCGGTTTCAGTGATGTCTACGGTATCCCACATTTTATCATTAAGAGATTGGTTACCGACGACGGACGTATTTTGTTCGAACTGTCGTTCACTGGCAAGCACTATTGGACCGTCGGATTTTTCTCGACCATGTCTTCGCAGTGGTACTACGGGGGCACCTACCAAACCAAAATAATTCGAGCTATCTGGTACTCTGGACATTTTATTTCTCCTTTATACTAGTAAAAGAGGCGAGCCCGTAGGGGCAATTCATGAATTGCCCCTACAATACGCCCGCCTCATGTTTGTCTAGGACAAGATTTTTTTCGCCGTGAATTCTGCCAGCTCTCGCAAAAATTCGAGGTCGCCATTATTTATAACTTCGTAACCACTCAAGTTATTTTCTTCCGCGATCTTCCTTGACTCTTCCAGGCCCGGAATCAGGTGGATAAACGGTCTCAAATGCGAAGTACCGCGCAAAGCGTTTAGTTCTTCGTTGCGCTCCTTACTTGGACAGCCAACTACGAGTACCTTGTTTCCCAAAAAGCGGAACATTCTTTTTTCGGGACGAAGACCCCAAGGGATTTCTACCATCGCCACACTGTCTTTTGGCACCGCCCGTAATGCCTGACGCAGTAGATCAAACCATGGTCGCTTGATAAACTCCGATACTTCTTGCTCTTTTTGTCGATCGACTGCCAGCTTAGAGATATTCTCCTCGCCAAAAGTCTTAGCTAACAGCGGACGCAAAACAACATTGAAGTCATCGGTGTTAACGTGAACAAAGCGGCGGTCTATTTCGTGCATGTACTGCAACATTTTACTCTTGCCGGATGCCGGAGGACCGACAACCATGATGACATCATGCAACTGTAAAACTTTTTTTAGTAGCGCCGTTATCACGACCGGAGAAACGAATTGCGACAGTTCTTCGAGCTCCAGATTTTCTGCCAACTCTCTGACACGGGTGGAAGAAATCGGCTCTTGGTCGGTCAGAATCACGTAGTGCTGGTGAGTGATGCCAAAGTGTTCTTTGTTATAAAGCGCTACTTTTTTTTCGTAATCCAAGTCTTCGCAGTTGCGAATTCCGCGCACCATAACGATTTCACGTTTGGTGCCGCTGACTTTTTCCGCCACCATTTCTTCTGCCAGTGTCACTACCGTTACTTCCGGCGGCAAGTTGTAGCTCTGCCACAGCTCTACCGCTTCTTCCGGAGTAAACCATTGATCGCTTTTGTCAGGGTTAGCCGAGCAAATAATCTTCAGTCGAGGGAAAATCTTCGCCGCTTCGACCACCACTCGTAGATGACCATAAGTCGGGGGAGAGAAGGTGCCAGGAAAAACTACTACCGGACATCCAGTTAACTCTCTACTTCTTTGTTCACGCAGAAACCGTTCGCGACACCGTTTTTCGTCCTCGGTCCAGCACCCAGTCATAGCAACCTCCTTTTTCTATAATTCAATTATCAATGTTCTTTCTTGAATAAATCGTATCGTTTTGACAAAAATAGCTAAGAAATTACTTGTTGAAAACTAGAGCAAGTGTTGCTTTTTATTTAAATTTAGATAATAATGCTAGTATAATCTGTCGAACTTTTTCGACAGTAATAATAAAAATATGCAAGAAAAGCTAAATAACAACCTAAAAGACCTGGATTTCAAGCCAAATGAAATCAAGGTTTATTTATCGCTCACTGAGACAGGTGAAGCCCCCGCCAGCATCATCGCCAAAAAAACCGGCATGGCTCGCACCACGGTTATTTCAATTCTTAATAAACTAACCAATGACGGTTACCTCTCGACCAACCAATATCGAGGAAAAATTTATTACTGGGCGGAATCACCGCAAACTTTAAAAAATATTTTCCAAAACAAAGTCGCTATCGCCCAAAACCTGGAAAATGTTTTACGGGAAATTTATCGAACTCAGCCGCACTTTCCCTCAGCTGGAATTTTTGACACAAAAAAAGGCATCAAAAATTTTATCGAAAAATTGCTAAGCGGATTGGAGAAAAAAAGTATTATCTACACTATCGACTCTCCTCACCAGGGCGACTACCAAAAAATATTTTCCGATGATTTCGGCAAAATAATGATTGAGCTAAAAAACCGCAAAAATATCCAAACAAAAACCCTTATCCCGGCGGACAGCAAAAAACTTATCAGTCCGGAAAAATTACTGGCGCAGCAAATCACGGTTAAAGAAATGCCGGCACAAATTGATTTCGTGGCTTCGCTTTGGCTTATTGACAATCTTTTGGTTCTTTTTTCCGGCACACCGCCGTTTATAGTTTCGATCCAACAGCCGCTAATAGTCAAAAGCGTAAAAAGTATTTTTGATTTTCTTTGGCAGATGTCAAAATAACCCGTCCTTATTTCATCCTATATTGTAGCGCCTCGGCGATATGCTCGGTTTTTATACTTTCGCTATCCGCTAAATCAGCAATGGTTCTGGCGATTTTTAATATCCGATGGTAGCCGCGCGCCGAAAAATGAAATTTAGCCATGGCGGATTTGAGTAGTTGCAAGCCTTGATCAGCGGGAATACAAAATTCCTGAATTTGTTTTGGTCCCATTTCCGAGTTGGTAATAATCGGCAAGCCGGTAAACCGCTGCCTTTGTATAACTCTTGCCGCGAGCACTCTTTGTCGTATGTATTGCGAAGACTCCCCGGTATTAGTGATTTGAGAAAGTTTTTCAAAATCCACCCGCGGTACTTCAACATGGAGATCGATTCGGTCCAAAATCGGACCGGAAACTCGACGCTGATAATTATTTATCTGATTGGGCGTGCAGACGCACTGCTTTTCTGAATCAGTGGCAAAACCGCACGGGCAAGGATTTTGCGAGGCAACGAGCGTAAAACGCGCCGGAAAAGTGAGAGTACTGGCGGTACGACTGACAGTTACCACCCCGTCTTCTAGCGGCTGACGCAGACTTTCCAATACTTGTTTAGGAAACTCGGGAAACTCATCAAGAAAAAGTACGCCACGATGCGAGAGTGATATTTCGCCCGGTCTGGGAATCCGACCGCCGCCGATAAGTGAAGCACCGGAGCTGGAGTGATGCGGGCTGCGAAAAGGTCGATGAAAAATTATCGGTTCGCCAGCCGGTAGCAATGAAGCAACGCTGTAAATTTTGGTTACCTCCATGATTTCTTCCATGGTCAATGGTGGTAATATGGATGGCAAGCTTTTGGCAAGTAGTGTTTTGCCTGACCCAGGTGGACCAGACAGCAGTACATTATGCCCTCCGGCGGCAGCTATTTCCAAAGCTCTTTTAGCCTGCTGCTGCCCACGGACGTTGGCAAAATCAAAATAAAAAAATTGCTCTGTCTCCGGAGTGGTAATAATGCCAGTGGTTCGATGAACGGATATTTTTTGTTTTGCTTGCAAATGGTCTATAAGTTGAGCCAGGCTTTCCACCGGCATTATTTCTATTCCCGCGACCAGATTGGCTTCTGCCAGATCCTCTTTCGGCAGATAAAGATATTTAAAAAATTTTTCTTTAGCATAGAGAGCTATAGGCAATATGCCGTCGGTATGTCTGGTTTTTCCTTCCAGGGACACCTCGCCGACAAAAAGCGAATCGGATAAATTAATATTTAAATCAAGCGCGGTTACGATTATTCCTACGGCCATTGGCAGGTCGTAAACCGCCCCCATTTTTGGAACACTAGCCGGAGCTAAATTGATAATCAATCTTTTATTGAGGGGAAATTTTATTCCTGAATTTTTAATAGCTGAACGCAATCGCTCTTCTGCTTCCTTGATTGATTTATCTGGCAACCCGACAATGCCAAAATAACCCTTACCAAGATTAAGGTCTACCTCGACTTCTACAGGTTTACAATCCAGTCCTACAACGGCACAGGAGGGAATAGTTGCTAGCATACGCACCTTACATTACATAACTAAACATTAAATTTTTCTAAACTTAAAAAACCCTGGCGTAAAACCAAGGCTTTTTAAAAACCCTTAAATTGCTTTATCTGATATAACTAAGCGGATTGACTCTTGATCCTCCAATTCGAACTTCAAAGTGGAGATGGATGCCAGTTGAACGACCAGTGGTGCCCATAACACCTATTGTTTGCCCTCTGGAGACCTGTTCTCCAACAGTAACATAGAGCTTACTTAAATGACCATAAAGTGTTTGCAACCCATTCCCATGATCAATGATTATATTTTTACCATAACCACCGTTATATCCGCTGGCCTGAGCGCGGATAACTTTTCCCGACTCGGCAGCATAAATCGGCGGCGAACCTTTATCGGCAATATCCAAACCGGTATGACGCCAACCATAATATTGCGTGATGCGAGATGCTGAAGTCGGCCACTGTAATTTAGTGCCAGACACAACAGCGGAACTCGGCCTAGTAGTAGTATTACCGCCAACATAACTAGCGGGTACGCGAGCCGGAGAATAGGTGGGTAATTTTTTGCCTCCGGGGATCAAAAGGTCATCACCGATTTTTATGCCTTGATTTTGGACTAAATCGTTGTAAGCGATAATTTTTTCTTTATCCACGTTATATTTTTGAGCTATTTGATCCAGCGTTTCTCCTCTTTTTACTTTATGCTTAATACCCGATACCGGCAAGATAATTAACTTGTCTCCCGGTCTAATATAACTTTTTTCTGTCAGATTGTTCTCCCATAAAATAGTATAGACCGACACACCAAATTTTTCTGCGAGCGAAGCAACGGTGTCGCCGTTTTGTACGACGTAAATTTCTTCCTTAGTGCGGCTAACCCTGCTAGTCTCCTGCACGGGCGAAATCTCAGGTTTAAGTAAAGCCAAACCTCCTTGAGTAGTGGCAGAAAGATCATTAAACTCGCCCTCTCCCTCTCCAAAAGAAGATCCGGCCTCGATGCCGCCACTTTGATAATTAAAATTATCAGTCGGCTGATCAATAAAAGTGTCATCGGCTTTTTCTTCGATTAAACCAAGTTCATCTCCGCCAACCAAAGAATAAAGGATTGTTTCCTTGCCGAAATCTTCGTCACGAAAACCAACAATTTTTGCCTGAATATTATTGGCTAAAACTAATACACCCAAAATGATAATAATAAAATGGACTAAATAGCGATGGGTTACGATGTCCCAAAATCTACTATCTGATGGGTGATAAATTTTAGCCAATTGACGCTTGCCAAAAAGATATCCCTGATAGAAAGGAAGGATAATGCGATTAATAAAAAAACTGCCACTATTAAAAAGCGCTTGGCGCAAAAACTGTCTATAAAACGACGCTAATACGTTTTTGACCAAAATTAAACTTCTCAATCCATGAGCAGCTAAACTAATTCCAATTTTTTTAAAAAAATGAGAAATATGTTTTCTCCTTTTGCCGATTATCTCCTATAATCGACCTAAAAACAATATAAACAATATCAAAAAACGGGTCTTCGGTCAACGATTGACAAAAACACGTGAAAAATCTAACATATAACTTATCCGCTCGTACAAATTTTGTCTAAATTTTAATAATAAATAACAAATAAAATTTTGGTATGTCTATGCAACTCGTTATTTTTTCTCTCGCTTGCGCGGCTGCTGCCATTATCTATGGCATCGTTTTGATTTCCTGGATTTTTAAACAACCGGCAGGAGACGATAAAATGAAAGAAATTTCCGCCGCTATCCAAACCGGCGCCAAAGCCTACCTCAACAGGCAGTACAAGACCGTAGCTATTATCGCTGTGGTTTTATTTATTATTCTCGGTTTTGCCCTGGGTTGGTATATCGCCTTTGGTTTTGTAGTCGGAGCCGTACTTTCGGCGCTTGCTGGGTATATTGGCATGAATGTCTCGGTCCGCGCCAATTCCCGTACTGCCGAAGCTGCCAAAACCGGTATTAAACAAGCTCTCTCGGTTGCCGTTAAAGGTGGCAGCGTTACCGGTTTGCTGGTCGTTGGGCTTGGATTGCTGGGCGTAGCTGGTTATTATTTAATTTTAACACTTGCCGGACTCTCCGCCGTTGAGTCAACTAAAGTTTTAGTCGGACTTGGTTTTGGTGGCAGCTTAATCTCCGTTTTTGCTCGTCTGGGCGGCGGCATTTTCACCAAAGCTGCTGACGTCGGCGCCGATCTGGTTGGTAAGGTTGAAGCTGGCATCCCGGAAGACGACCCGCGCAACCCGGCTGTTATTGCCGACAACGTCGGTGATAATGTCGGTGACTGTGCCGGCATGGCGGCCGATCTTTTCGAAACCTATGCTGTTACTTCCGTGGCTGCGATGCTACTGGGAGCGCTGGCTTTTAAAGGATTTGAAAACGCAATTTTGTATCCGCTGGTTTTGGGTGGCGTAGCAATACTTGCTTCTATTATCGGCAGCTTCTTTATTCGTCTGGGTAAAAAAGAAAAAATCATGGCTGCTTTATATAAAGGTTTGGCGGCTGCCGGTATTATCGCCGCTGTCGCTTTTTACTTTGTTACCAACTGGCTGATGGCAAACAACGGCAAATACGAAACTATTGATCTTTTCTTTTCTTCGCTTATTGGTTTAGTCGTGACCGCGCTCATTGTCGTTATCACCGAATACTACACTGCTTCGGAATACAAACCGGTTCAGTCGATCGCCAAAGCATCACAAACCGGACATGGTACCAACGTAATCGCCGGGTTGGCTGTTTCTATGAAATCAACCGCCTTACCAGTATTAGTAATCGCCGCCGGCATTTTGGGCGCTTATTATTTTGCTGAACTTTATGGTATTGCTGTCGCTGCCATGGCAATGTTGTCGCTAACCGGCATTATCGTTACCATAGATTCCTACGGTCCTATCACTGACAATGCCGGTGGTATTGCCGAAATGAGCGGACTGCCAGAATCAGTCCGCACCATCACTGACAAGCTCGATGCCGTTGGCAATACTACTAAGGCAGTAACCAAGGGCTACGCTATCGGTTCCGCCGGTCTGGCCGCACTGGTATTATTTGCTTCTTATATTCAAGAGTTTGCCGATCGTGGCAGAGAACTTTTATTCCAACTTTCCGACCCGCTGGTTATCGTCGGTTTATTTATCGGCGGACTGCTGCCATATATTTTCGGCGCTCTGTCTATGGAATCTGTCGGTAAAGCTGCCGGTGGAGTGGTGGAAGAAGTCCGTCGTCAGTTCCGTGAAAACCCAGGCATTATGACTGGCACTTCCAAACCTGACTATGGCAAAACCGTTGACATCGTTACCAAATCCGCGCTCAAACAAATGATCGTTCCAGCATTAATACCGGTACTTGTTCCGATCCTTGTCGGATTTATCCTTGGACCGGTCGCGCTCGGCGGTGTGCTAGTTGGTAGTATCGTTACCGGGCTGTTTGTCGCTATCTCCATGACTTCTGGCGGCGGCGCTTGGGATAATGCCAAAAAATATATTGAAGCCGGTAACTACGGCGGAAAAGGTAGCGACGCTCACAAAGCCGCTGTTACCGGTGACACTGTTGGTGATCCATACAAAGACACTGCCGGCCCAGCTATCAACCCAATGATTAAAATTTTGAATGTTGTGGCTTTGCTGCTGGTCTCTCTACTGATCTAACCTAAGCCTCAGAATATCAAAAACACCCTTCTGCAAAAGAGGGTGTTTTTGATTGACTTTTTCTCCTTATGTACTAAGATAAACCCACAACCAACTAAAGGAGGTCTAATTTGAAAGATGAAAATAACGCTCGATTTTTCCTCGAAATCGGGCAAAAAGTGATCCTGCCGGACGACGACGTAAAAAGCAAACCGTGGACGGTAGAAGCAATCTCCGGCGACGATTTTCTCGAAAAATCCACTCTGACCTTGATCCGAGGTCGTTCGTCCAAAAACGTTTTGGCAACCGCCGATATCAAACGCATTGACTACGCCAAAGAGGCTGGCAGCGGGAAGATGGTCCCCATTCCAACTTCAATCGGTCTGACGCTTCCTGGCGACCTCAATATTTAATCGAACCGCCGCCTTGTAACACAGCAAGGCGGTATTTTTTTCTCAGTCTTGACTTTTTCCACCTTTTAGAATAAGCTAAAAAATCGTTTTTTGTTTAAAAGTTAAGGTGTCGCGTAAACTAAAAGGAGAAAGAGGATGTCTGACCTGCCATATCACCAAATTTTATTAAATGAAGCCCAAGAAGCTTTCGATGGCTTAAACACCATTGACCCCGGCGCCCAGCTTGCGCTATGGGCAAACAAACTGGGAAGACTTGAACTGGCTTGCTCTGTTTTCAGCCAAGGAAGGCTAAAAAAACAAGACCTTGAAGCCGTTCTCAGCGTCCTCGAAAAACTGAGCCAGACGCCGTTGAGCGAACAATTGATAACCATGCACAGGATTCTCATCGGAGAACCATTGAACTTTGCTATTAAGTCTTTACGGGAACTGATCGCCGACACGACCACGGCGGAGGCGGAAGACATTTTTCATTAACCATTAAACCAATGCCCCGCGACACAGCGGGGTGTTTTTATTTCCGACAAAAAAATCCCCGACAAAAACTGCCGGGGATTTAAAATGATTGTGCTAATGCTGGATAGGGAAGTTTACCCAAACCCAGAACATAGTCGTAGGTTTGGTATCGTTTTCCACGTCTGGCGTCGGGTCGTTGGTGACCAGCCCGTACCAGAAATCGAACCGCATCGGCGCGAAAAAAAATGACACTTTGGGACCGACTTTATTTGTCGCCCGCAAAAATTTGTCGTCGATGTCTTGCGGCGCAAACGTCTCGACCTGCGCGCCGATTTTCACATGAGTTACATCGGCGTTGCCAAACAGCACCCACGCCCGTTCAAAAAAAACACTACCCGTATCAAATCGGACAGAATCAGAAAAAAGATTCTGCGACTGGACCTCAACCCAAGGTTGATTGTATCCGACGATCAGGTCTTCCACCAAATAAACAGCAGCGCCGGAGACCGGATCAGAAATAACACCAAACGCCGGCATCGCCCATAATCCGCTCTTACCGAGCTTCACCTTGACGGCAGCATCAAGTTCAACCTGCGTCACGCTACCAAAAACCCAAGGACCGACGGACACGACGTCGTTGAGTCGCCAATCGCCAAAAGCCGCGACCTGGTCGACCGCGCCGTTCAGATAACGAACGCGAACACTCATGTCCTGAGCAAAAACCATTGTCGAGAAACCCACGACCAAAAAAATCACAACCATTGCAGTAATCAACAAACGGTTCATCTTTCCTCTCCTCTTGTTAAAAAGTTAAAAAGATCATCAACAGACAATTTTTTATGCTATTGACCTTTTATTTAAACACCTTAAAAAAATTTTGTCAATACAAGTACTAATATAAAAAATTATTTAACCATTATATAAACTTGACTAAAATTGACAAATATAGTATCTTATTCAAACTGCTATTCTAGAAAAGGGGAGAATAAAATGTCAAAACTACAGCTCAGTATATTACCATTGGAGGAACTGTTAGATTGGCTGGTAGCCAATAAAAAAATTCCCGAGAGGCTAGCCGTGCACAACGGCATAATTAAAACCAGGGGTGGCGATGTTAATATCCCCAGTACCCTGGACGCTATCCGGCGGGGTCATCTCGACAACAACGCGGCGATTATTAATTTTTTCCAGATATTGTCGGAAAACCAAATGCTGGAAAAACTACCGCCAGTGGCGGCAAAAGAAACACCAAATTTAAAAGCGGTCGTATAATCGACCGCTTCTTTTTTTACCTGATATTGCCTTTCTTTCTTTCCTTTGCTAAACTAGGCTCACTAAAAAATAGCTACTAGTGACTAGTAGCTAGCGGCTAGGAAATAACCGGAGTTTAATCTTTTTGATAAAAGCGAAAGTTATCTTGGAGGTTTCCGATAGCAACTGCTCTGACTCTACAAAAGCCTTTTGATTGCTATACTTTAAGCTCTTGGCAATTATCATTTGCGTTTCTAGTTCGGCAGCCGAACCAAAGGATATTAATAAAAACCTTAAAAACTCTCTTTGACTCCTTCTCTCATAGCCCTCGGCTATATTAGAAACTATTGATACGGCAGCCCGACGCATTTGCGATGTCAGACCAAACAGCTCATTTTTTGGAAAAGACTCGGTTAGCTTGTAGACCTCTACGGTTAACCTGATCGCTTTCTGCCAAACAATTAAATCCTTACAAGATTTTTGTTCATACGCTTTACAAATATTAGTTAGATACCACAAAAATAACAAATAAAACATTAAATATTGCTAAACTTTTTATTAAATATTATTAAACCCTAGCTGCTAGCCACTAGCTGCTATCCACTAATTTATGAATATCTCTAAAAAAGAACTATCCAAAGCCCAGATCGAATTTACCATTGAAGTGTCTCCCGAAGAAACCAAACCTTATCTGATCAAGGCCGCGGAAATTATTTCTACTGAGAAAAGTATTGCCGGGTTTCGCCCGGGTAAAGCGCCTTATGACGTGGTAAAAAAAGAAGTGGGTGAAATGACTATCTACCAACATGCTGCTGACAACATAATCGGCAAAACCCTTTATGAAGTTCTGGAAAAAGAGCTGCCTAACACCGACGTGGTTGGATCACCACAAATAAATATCGAGAAAATGGCTCCAGACAATCCTTTGGTTTACAAAGCCATCATCACCCTGCTGCCGGAAGTAACTCTCGACGATTATTCAAAAATTAAAGTTGCCAAAAAAGACGTTAAGATTGATTCTAAAGAAATTGAAACGATTTTAACCAACCTACAAAACATTCACGCCAAAGAAACCGTTAAACTCGGTCCGCTGGAAAAGGGCGACAAAGTTAATGTGAATTTTGACGTTTTTGTCGACGGCGTGGCTATCGAAGGCGGCTCAAGCAAAAACTTTCCGTTGGTTATTGGCGAAGGTCGCTTTATCCCAGGATTTGAAGAACAAATAGTCGGCATGTCACAAAATGAAAATAAAGAATTTGAGCTGCGCTTTCCGGAAGACTATCATGCCAAAAATCTAGCAGGCAAACTCGCTAAATTTAAAGTGGAAGTAAAAGAAACTTTCAAACGCGAGTTGCCGGAACTAAATAATGACTTTGCCAAGACTCTCGGTGGCTACCAAACAATCGAAGACGTAAGAAAAGGTATCGAACACAATCTACTCCATGAAGCAGAGGAAAAGGAAAACCAAAAACAAGAAATAGAAATGCTGGATGAGTTGATTAAAATAGCTAAATTTTCCGAACTGCCGGAAAGCATGATCCATGCGGAAGCGCACAAAATGATTCATGAGCTGGAACACAGTATTGAACATCAAGGATTAAAGTTTGAAGATTATCTGAAACATCTAAAAAAGACCGAGCAAGAACTGGAGAAAGAAATACTGCCGGAAGCAAAAAAACGCGTCCAGACAGCACTGATTGCCCGCAAGGTGGCGGATCAAAATAAACTTTGGGCAACCGATGAGGAAATAGATAAAGAGCTGGAAGAAATAAAAAAAGTTTATGGTCAAAGTCCGGAAGTTGCAGATAATCTATCATCTCCGGGATATCGCCGCTATCTAGCAACATCCCTAACCAACCGCAAGGTGATCGAGCATCTGAAAAAGGAAATAATCAAATAAACTGTTATCCCTATAGAAACGACCAGAAATGGTCGTTTTTTGGCTGGTTTAAGCTAATATATTGACATAAATATCAATATATGATAAACTAATAAATCATTGATTTTTAAACAACTAGCAACAAACCGCAATAAAAAACCCCAAATCTAAACCCTGGACTGGAGAGAAAGATGAAACGTTCATTGGTTCTGACCATCGCGATTATCGCCATTCTCACATTCGCCGTTATCGGTTTTGCCTCTACGGGTGCGGAAAATTCGACACCTGTGCCGCAGCAACCCGCTGCCGCCACCCAGCAGGTCCCGGCAACGGTCGGTGACGCAATGGAGAAGGCGCTCAACATGATTGACCAGTTGGCGACGGTCGTCGGCGCCCAGATCAAGGAAAAATCCCCCTTGATTTGGATGATGTTCGTAAAAAAGACCATGACCGCTGGGATTCTGGAATGCACGATAATGCCGATCACCGCCATCATTTTCATCGTTCTGGCGGTGCTCTGCCGTCGGGAAGACAAAAAAACCATGAAAAAAAACGACAACGGCGAACATGAATGGAGCTCTATAACCGTTTTCTTCCTAGTTGTGGCGGTGATCACTGGGATTATAGCGTTCATTCTGCTCCCGTTCGGGGTCATGAATCTCACCAACGCGGAGTACTACGCAACCAAGGAGCTACTCCGCATCGCTCTTGATCCGTCCAACGCGATCCGTTAGGGACAAAGATCAATCATCGCCCCGTTCTCGCCATCGCGCCAGAACGGGGTTTTTCTTTTTTCTTTGTTTTTTTTATTTTATAAACAATTTAACCAACCTTTTTCCCCTTGACGTAAATGTTAATATATGATAATGTAACATATTCACTAAAATGAATGTTTTTTGAAAACTACCGACAAAAACGGAGGATATGAATAATGAAAAAGGTGTTGCTTTTGGTTGCCTACGTTCTGGTTTCCGCGATTGCCTTTCAAGTGCTCGGCGGCTGGACAATGCTTTTCAGCATCGGCGCTCCCGCTCTTTATGTAGTGGGATGGATCATCCACTACGCATTCATTGGAAAAAAACGGCGGGATGCCGAGGTTCAAGACCTGATCGTAAAGACAATAACCGTTCTTAAAAAAAACGACAGCCAAAAATGGTTGGATGTATTATTCAGCCTTAAAAGGAGGGCGGGTATTTCGTTTATGTTCAATAACGGCTATCTGCCGCCGCTCGTCATGGATTTCAGCAACGAATTTCTAGGTAAATTTTTGGGGTATCTTTTGCGGGAAAAAGACTACCCCGACAAACTCTACATTTCGATCGTTTCCCACCTCCGCAAAAAACGAGAGAAAAAAGATATTAATGCAATCGTAGAAGCGGTCGGATTATCCAATCCGGTCGCTCTGGGAAGATTCAAACAGCTTATGGCAAACCATTAAATAAACCGTAAAAGGAGTAAGCCAATGAAACGCTTCATGATTTCTTTCTTTATTTTTGTCTTCGCGTTTTTATCATACAATGCTGCTGCCGTGGCGAGCACTGTTCCGGCACCGGAGGCAACCCCTACCGTGGACGGCGGCCAAGTTTTTTCCCCTGAACAAAAAGGGGAAGCCAAGGAGAGCTTGAAAGAGCTCGGGGAAATGTTTGGCGTTACCACCCCGACCGAAAAAGAGCCTCCTCAACAAACTCCGACCACAGTTGTTGGAATCGCTGACAAAGCCTTGGATATGATCGGCAATCTCGTTGGCACCATCGCCAAGGTGGTGGAGGGCGTTGCGCCGGAAGTGTGGGAGATTATGGTCCGCCAACAATACGCCAAGGGGATTTCCCTTTTGGTCGTTCCCTGGGGACTATTTCTCCTTTCCATCGTCTATATGGGGGTAATCCGAATTTTCTGGAAAAAATACCCCGATGGCGACGATTTTTCTGAAGATGGAAGTATTACTGATAAAGGCTGGCGGGGTTTTATCGCTACGCTGTTGCCACTGATTATTCTTTTTCTCGACACTATATGGGCGCTCAGTCGCACCGCCGACGCGGTGTTGATGTTGATAAACCCCAAATACTACGCGGTGCAGGACCTGCTCCGCATGTTACTTCAATAGCCACCATACACTTATACTACCCCGTTCTCGCCATTGTGCAGAACGGGGTTTTTCTTTTCCTATTCTCCTACCTTCCTATCCTCTTATCAACCTGCTAAAATTAAGACATATGAAATTTGGCGCTCACATCTCTGCTGCCGGCGGAGCAGCAAACGCCCCGACCAATGCCGCTTCTATCAATTGCGAGGTTTTTCAATTTTTCACCCGACCGCCACAGGGCGGACCAGCCGCGACTATTACTCCTAAAACAGTGAAAGATTTTAAAGAAGCGTGTAAAAACTACCAACAAGCTGAAGCTTATGTCCACGCTCCTTATTTTATAAATTTTGCTTCAGGTAACAGCCGTGTTCGCTATGGTTCTATCTCGGTTATTCGTGAAGAACTGGAACGCTGCTCACTGCTTGGCGTGAAATACCTCATGACCCACCTGGGTAGTGCCAAAGACTTGGGTCGAACGCCGGCAATCAAACAAACCATCGAGGGTTTAATCAAGGTTTTGGAAGACTACGAAGGAACCACCGAACTCCTGATCGAAAACTCGGCCGGCAGCGGGGAAATCATTGGAGATGAATTCGAAGAAATTGGTACGATTATCAAGGGTATCCTAAAAAAGCTTCCTAAGGCGGAAATCGGCGTCTGTCTCGATACTTGCCACTCATTTGCCTCCGGCTACGACTGGAGAAACAAAGCCGCTATAGAAAAAACTCTAAAGACTTTTGATCAAAAAATTGGTTTAAAATTTTTAAACCTAATGCACCTCAACGATTCGCTGACTGAACTGAATTCCAAAAAAGATCGCCACGCCGATCTTGGTGACGGTAAAATCGGTAAAGAGGGGATCACTGCTATCGTCCGAAATTCTAAGCTAAAAAAAGTTAACATGATCCTAGAAACCCCCAGCGACGAAAAAAGAAAACGTGATATAAAGTTTCTAAAACATCTAAGAGACTCTTAATTTCCAATTTCTGATTTCTTTATTTTGACGCTACAAAGACAAAAAACTTGAAATTAGAAACTGGAAATTTGGTTATTAAATGCGCCAATCACGATAACCCCGCACATGCAGGGTCGCTCCCTAACTAACCCCGACTACCACCTACCAACTACCAATATGCTATTTGCCATTATCTCCGACTCCCATGACAATATCCCAAACATCGACGAGATGTTGCGGATTGTTAAAGCTGAAGGAATAAAAACCATCATCCATTGCGGCGATGTTTGCGCGCCGAGCGTTTTGAAATATTTGGGTGAAAATTTTGACGGAGAAGTATATTTAGCTTTTGGTAATGTCGACGGCGATAAAGAGGTTATGCAAAAATTAGCCACACCTAATACCCATTTACTTGGCGATGTCGGCGAACTAGAAATCAAGGAAATCAAAATCGCTTTTACCCACCAACCGGAAAAAGCCAGAGAGCTAGCCACCACCAAAAAATATGATGTAGTTTTTTACGGTCACAACCATAAACCATGGGAAGAAACCATCGGGGAAACCAAACTACTAAATCCGGGCACTCTGGCAGGTCTATTTGCCAAACCGACTTTTGCCGTCTATGATACAGAAAAACACGAAGCAGAATTAAAAATTTTATACTTATAAAAAATTATGTCTCAAATCATTATTTTAGCTAAGGTCTTGCTCGCCGCTGTTTTAGGAGGATTGCTGGGATGGGAGCGTAAAAATATTGCCGAAAAAGCCGCCGGCACTAAAACCCACGCTTTGGTAGCTCTTGGTTCGGCACTCTTTACACTGTTATCTGTTTATGGTTTTTTCGGAGCGATTGTTGATCCTACGAGAATCGCCGCGCAAATAGTTGTCGGCATCGGTTTTCTTGGTGCCGGCATGATTATAGTACAAAAAGGAGAGGTTCGGGGACTAACCACTGCTGCCGATATTTGGGTAGCAGCCGCTATTGGCATGACAGTTGCCGTTGGTTGGTACCTAGTTGCCATAGTTATTACCGCCGTGATTTTTATATTTTTACTTATTGCCGATAAGAAAAAATATAAAAAAAGCATTAAAGAGGTATTATAAAAAATAATAGGTATGATGTTTAGATTAAAAATAAGAGTAGCCGCTAGGGCTAATAAAAATGAAATTATCAAAGAACCCAGTGGCGCCTGGAAAGTGCGCGTTACTGCCGCCCCTACTGCGGGTAAAGCCAACGATCAGGTAATAGAACTTATTTCCGAAGAGTTTAAAGTTGCCAAAAGCAACATTGTAATCGTAAAAGGTCTGCGCGGCAAAGACAAAACTATTGAAATACAGATGTAAGAACGGCTAGTAGCCCATAGCTTTTATGCTTATAGTAAAATAAAAAACGAGGGAGTGCCTCGATTTTTTATTCTATAAATTTTTGTATTTTTCCCTATATACTATATACCAACCCCTATATACTAATCCTCCGGTACTGGATCGTATCCGCCCTTCGACCACGGATTGCAGCGAAAAACTCTATACGTCGCCAGCCAACCACCTTTTATTAAACCGTGTTTCAATATCGCTTGTTTGCCATACTCGGAACAAGTCGGACTATAACGACAAAACCCGTGAGGAAACATCGCCTTTCCTGCCGGACTGTGATCAAAAGACAAAACTTTCTGATAAATATTAATCAAAAAAACCACAAACAGTCGTAAAGGGAAAAATATTTTTTCTAGAGTTTTCATATTATTTTGTCAGACCGCTTTTATTTAGAGCCCAAAACAGTTCTCGCTCCAACTCTTTGTAGTCTTTGCTCAAAATATCAGCGCCAGTTCTGGCCATGATCACTAAATCAATTCCGGGTTTAATTTTTTTAAGGTTGAGTCTGATTATCTCGTTTACTTTTCTTTTTAGGGTATTACGTTTAGTTGCTTGTTTACTCACTTTATTAGAAACCACAAAGCAAAACCTGCTAACCGCGGCTTGGTTTGGCAAAAACTTGATACCAAAAACTTTACTATAAAAACCCTTGCCCTTACCGAGAATGGTTTTTATTTCTTTGTCTTTTCTTATTCGAAATTCTTTGCTTAGCATACGTATATTCTACAACTATTTTAAAACCCCCACAAAGAGGGGGCTTTAAGAGTTTTTAGACAGTCAATTTTTTGCGGCCTTTGGCGCGTCGGCGCTTTAACACCTTGCGACCATCCTTGGTTTCCATTCGAGAGCGAAAACCATGTTTTTTCGCTTTATGAGCCTTTTTCGGCTGAAATGTTCTTTTTGGCATAATTTAGGTAAATTTTAAATGTTTTATACAAGTAATAGCCTAATACTAACACCAAACCCCCAAAAGATCAAACTCTTGAAAAACAAGAAAAATGAAATTTGTCTAAAATTAAATATATTTTAAAATACACCTATTATCAAAATCTGGCCAAACCGCTCGTTTGCTGAAAAAAACAGCACCAAGCACATTATTTGTCTAATTTTAAACACTTTTTTAATTATTTTAAATGCTACGACTCCTTTTCTATGGTTCCTTTTTAGGAGTCAGCGTGAATAGCCAAAATCGCCGACAACCCTATAAATATTGGGCGACATAGTACAAATCAGATGTTTCCCCAGCTAGTGCACAGTTAATTAACATTTACTATTTTTTGACCATTCTTTGGTTGTGGATAATGTGCTAAAATAACATCACTCTAAACAAAAATCTAAATCAAAATTTATTCATCCGCTGCTGGCGGATAATTTAAAAGGGCCTAATATTATGACTAACCAACAACTTTGGCAAACAGTACTAGGAGAGCTTGAACTAACGCTAACGAAAGGAAGTTTTTCTACTTGGTTTAAAAAAACTTTTGTTTTAGAAAAAAACGACAATGCCTTAGTTATCGGCGTCCCTAATGCTTTTACCAAAACATGGTTGGAACAAAAATTTTATAGCAACATTATTAAAAGTTTAGATAAAATTACTGAAGGCAAAGTAAAAAAGATAGAGTTTCGCGTTTCCTCTTATAAGCCGACAGCTCAAGACCTATTTAGCGCTAATAATTCCGACGGAGAAAAATCCCTTGAAGAAACAAAAGATGAAGATAAAACGGTTTTTGAAGAAAAAAGTTTCGAAACAAGAATGGCGGTGCCGGTAGCCAACGATCTTAAAGCAAACAAATTCGGTCTTAATCCACGCTATACTTTCAACAGCTTTGTTGTTGGTAAAACCAACGAACTCGCCAACGCTGCTGCCATGGCTGTGGCAAAAGCGCCGGGTCGCACCTATAATCCATTGTTTATTTATGGGGGAGTGGGTTTAGGAAAAACGCATTTAATGCAAGCTATTGGTCATCGTGTATTAGAAAGCGCGGCAAATAAAAAAATTCTTTATGTTAATTGTGAAAAATTTACTAACGATTTTATTAAATCAATCCAAAGCGGCACGGTGGACGATTTTAAACGTTTTTATCGTACGCCTGATTTACTTTTAATCGATGACGTCCAGTTTTTAGCGGGTAAAGAAGGTACTCAAGAAGAATTTTTTCATACTTTTAACGCCTTACACCAAGAAAACAAACAAATTGTTGTTACTTCTGACCGCCCGCCTAAAGCCATCCCAGCGCTAGAAGAAAGATTAATTTCTCGTTTTGAATGGGGGCTTATCACTGATATTGGTACTCCTGATTTCGAAATGCGTTTGGCAATTTTAGAAAATAAGTGCCGGGAAAAAAACATTCAACTAGAAAGCGACGTATTACATTATATTGCCAACAATGTCGCGAGTAATATTCGTGAGCTAGAAGGCGCTTTAAACAAGATTTTAGCCCTTGTAGAAGTGCATAAAATGATGCCTAGCTTAGACAATGTAAAAAAATCTTTAACCTCCTGGACCACTAACGGCTCAAAGAAAAAGGCTATAACAGCTAAAACCATTTTAACAACAATTTGTGATTTTTTTGATATTACTTTAACTGATCTGGTTGGCGCTTGCCGGGAAAAAAAATTAGTGGTGCCAAGACAAATTGCTATGTATTTAATGCGGGAAGAGTTAAAATCTTCTTTTCCTGGTATTGGACAAGAAATGGGCGGTCGAGACCACACCACTGCTATGCACGCTTATGCCAAAATTTCCAGGGAAGCAGAAAATGATGAAAAAATCAGACAGGATGTAAGCATGATCAAACAACGTCTTTACAATTAAAAATTGAATAACTTGTTGATTAGTTGTTAAAAGACTATATATAACCAAAGAAGTTATAAACTGTTTTTCAACAATTTTTTTCTCAAGCGGTTTTTAACTTTAAAGTTGTTCACAGCAAGACCTGCAGTTTTTACAAAAGTTATTCACAAAAATAAAAAGAAAACTACTTGTCCTAGCTGTTTTAAAAGCACTTTTCCACTCCGTCCACACCCCTTATTATTATTACTTATTATATTTTAATATAATATAATTAAAATACATTTTATGAAATTTTCCTGTACCCAAGAAAATTTTAATCAAGGTCTTTTAATAGCAAGTCATATTGCTACTAAAAATGTTAATCTTCCAATATTAAATAATATTTTAATTAAGGCGGAGGATGGTTTGATAAAAATTTCCACCACAAATTTAGAAATAGGCGTAACTTGTTTTGTTCGTGGTAAGGTGGAGGAAAACGGAGAATTTACCTTACCGGCGCGCGTATTAGCGGATTATATTAATTTACTACCCAGAGAAAAAATTGATCTTGAGTTAAAAGAAGATCAAATAAAAATTAATTGCAGCAATCATCAAACAACGATAAAAGGAGAAGCTGCTTCAGAATTTCCGCTCATCCCTCAAATAAAAAAAACCATACCTTATTCTATAAAACCAAATGAATTTCTTAGAGGTATTCAGCAAGTTGTTTTTGCTACAGCCATATCCGAAGCGCGACCAGAAATATCAGGCGTGTTTATGTATTTTGACAATGAAAACAAAAAATTAATTATGGCGGCAACAGATAGTTATCGTTTAGCTGAAAAGAAAATAAATTTATCTAAAATTAGCGAAGAGAATAAAGAAAAAAAAGTGGTTTTGCCAACCAAAACACTGCAAGAAATACAAAGAATATTGTCAGTAATTAACAAAGAAAAAGACAACGATGGTGGAGAGGAAGATTTTTTAGATATTTATTTAAACGAAAATCAAATACTTTTTGTTTATAATAATATAGAGTTAATATCACGCGTGATTGAAGGGCAGTACCCAAATTATTCGGCCATAATACCAAATAGCTATAAAACTCAAATGATTATTCATACGGACGATTTAACAAAAGCAGTTAAGTCAGCAAGTTTGTTTGTAAAATCCGGTATAAATGACATTTCTTTGCAATTAAAACCAGAGGCAGAGCTAATAATTTCTTCTATTAACGCGCAGATTGGAGAAAATACTTCTTCTTTGGAAGCAAATATTAATGGAGAACAAAATGAAGTTGTTCTTAATTACCGTTATTTACTTGATGGGTTAACAGCGATTAATACTTCCGAAGCTTTAGTTGAAGTGACAGATAATAATACTCCGGTGATAATAAAACCAGTACTAGCTTCAGCGCAAGAAGGAGTGGATAGAGACTATCTTTATTTAATAATGCCAATAAAACAATAAATGTTTTCTATTCCCCACAAGGTTGAAAAAAGCCTTGAAAGTTGTATTATTAAAAGAGTCAAAAAGAAATTAATAAATTTTTAAAAGTATGAAAAAAACAAGAGTTTTGTTAGTTGTCGTTGCTTTATCTTTTGTTTTAGTTGGCTGTTCAAATTTAAGTGAAGCACTTAAAGGAAAGTTTGGTGGTGAAGATAATTTAAATACACTAGACGAAAATAACAACCAAACAATGCCAGTTGAAAAAACCGGCGCAGAAGTAAAGGCGGTAATAAAATATAACAATATTTTTTTCGGCAGCGCTAAATATGATCCAGATAAAAAGAACTGCAGCACTGTTTACTGGGTTCACATTAGCGGCGTGGGAGAAAATCCGGTTGAGAACAATATCAAGCTGCTTCTTGCCGGACCGACGGAAAAATGGAAAAGCGCCGGGTATTATTCTAGTATCCCAGAAGGGACAATTTTAAACAAAGTCGTGATTGAAGACGAAAAAATTGTGCTAGATTTTTCTGGCAACATTAGCAATCTGGTCGCGGGAAGTTGTGAAGCAAGACAGGCTAAACAGCAGATTGTTATGACGGCAAAATATGCAGCAGAAGAGCAACTATCTAAAAAAGTTGAAATGGTTGTCGTGACTGTTAATGGCAAAGAATTTAAGTTTTAAAAATACAAAAAGTATATAAAAACACCCCTTATCGCAGGGGGTGTTTTTGTTAAAGCTATTTTTTTATAAATAACTCCTTTATGCCGCGAGAAAAGTTGCAGCCAATTATCCGACAATATTTTGGACATTTTTTAATAGCCAAACGTTCTTTTTTAGCCCCTTTTAGAGTCGTGTTAAGAGGTTTGTTTTTTATATTACCGACACTTCCGCGTTTAAAGCAGAAAGTAATTTCTCCGTTGGGATATATGACCAGGTTTCGTTGTCCGGCAAAACAGCGGTAGCGCAGAGCACTCGCCCGATCAAGATAATAGTTTCTTATAGCTTGCAAACTTAAAACAGAGTTTTTTATGTTGTGATTGTTTTTTGATAGCCAAGAAAAAGTTTTTTGAACTACTTCTGGTGCTGGCCATAAGCCATCATTTATAGCAGTTGTTTTGGGATTATTCTTTGCTTCTAGCAACTCAACACTCTCATCTAGTGGTTGGATGACAATAGTTGTGTTTGGCGTTTCCTGGAGGCGCTCCACGAGCCGTGGTAGGTCTTCTATGTTGTGTGAGGTGACCAAAACACCGACTTCTAGTTTGATCTTACTGGCACTCATTAGTTTGATTGCCTTTAGGGCGCTGTCGTAAGCAGTGCTCGTACCGCGCAGATTATTGTGAGTTTCTTGGTCTAGACTATAAAAAGAGATTTTTAGTATATCAAGACCGGCGTTTTCTAGTTCTTTAACCGTTTCTTGGTTGATTAATAATCCATTAGAATTTAGAGCCACTGATTTAAAATATTTTTTTAGTTCTTGAATTATTTTTATAGTCAGATTTTTTCGGATTAAAGGCTCACCACCATTAATCTCGACAAAAGCGTTTGGCTTTAAAGTCTTTTTTATATTTTCCGCTGCTGACAACCATTCAACTTCCGTTAGTTCGTCGTCAAAAGATTGCTTTTGCCAGATAGAACAAGACGGACACCGAAAATTGCAGCGGAAGGTAATAATTAAACTCAAAAATTCAGGCGGCATATGATAGCCGCCAGTTAGATATTCAGTTTCGAATAGAAGTTTTTTTATTTTATTATTCATTGTAATGGCTACAATAAAAAGTTTAGTTCAAGTGATTTTGTTTCTGAGTTGCCGACATCGTCAGAAATTTTTACCGATAAAGTATGAATCCCTGATTCAATATTGCTAAGTTGGGTGCTTAAAGTCCACGGATCGGAGGTAGTGGTGCCGATTGGTTTATTATCGAGAAAAAATTCTGCTTTCTTTACCCCTCGAGGAGCTGAGGCGGCAATATTAACGATTAAATTTTTACTATTAATTGTTGCGCCGTTAGCTGGAGAAACCATAACTAGAGTTGGTTTATTAGCAGAGGTGTGCAAGTCGTCATATTCAGTGGGTGGAGTTTCTTGGCTCTGGCTATAACCCTGTCTTTTAACCCAGGCTTGTACTCCGTCTTCCCAAGAAGCATATTGCGGGTCGGCGAAAGGGTCAACCGGCGATGGACCCTGCGGATCATCTTTGTTAACGTAGTATAGAATACAATGAAACTGGGTAAAGATTTTTTCAGAAATCTGATCAGCCGGTGTTAGTTCGGTTGCCAGTTTACCGGTCAAGCGGTCTATTTTTACCGGCTGTAGTCCGGCTAGCGCGCCTCGCAGCACTGGTTTGGTGGAGGTGTTTTCCGGAGGAGGGTTAAAGCTCTCAGCCGGTTTACCAGATAAGACAGAATTCATAAACTGGTTCCAGATCGGAGCGGCAACAACCGAACCGTCAGCGCCGCGTTTCATTTCCGAGTTGTCATTATTTCCTACCCAGACGCCAGTAGCTAGGGAGGGAGTGTAACCCATCGTCCAGGCATCGCGGTAATCATTAGTAGTCCCGGTTTTCGCCGCCACCTGTCGGTTAGATAAAGTTAAATAATTTTTTTCACCAAAGATGTAGGCACGGGCAGAATTATCCGATAAAATATCGTTCAAAATTCTGATTGGTTCCGGCTTTACTACTTCCTGACCCTTGTTTTCATCTTCTTTGTATTCATACAAAATTTTGCCGTCAGGATCTTCTATTTTTAAAATAGCCAAAGGTTTTTGATAAACTCCTTCGCGAGCAAACGTGGCATAGCCGGCGGTGTGCTCTAACAGCTTTACTTCACCACCACCAAGAACTAAAGACAGTCCAAAGCGACTGCGATCGCGTAGAGTCGAGTAGCCCATACTTTCAGCAAAATCTAAAACACGATCAACTCCGGCGAGATACAAAGTTTTTACCGCGGGTATATTGAGAGATCCTGCCAACGCTTTTTTCATCGTGACCGGACCGTGCTCTTTTAGGTCGTAGTTTTTTGGCGCGTAGTCGGCAGTGTCGGTTTTGAAGGTTGTTTCTACGTCAAAAAGTATGGTATCAGCAGTATAGCCGTTATTAAAAGCTGTAGCATAAGCCAGAGGTTTGAAAGATGAGCCTGGTTGCCGTGGGCGCAAAGCGACGTTTACTTGGCCGTCGATTTCTTCATTGAAGTAGTCAGCTGACCCCACCATCGCCATTATTTGTCCTGTTTTTGTATCTAATGCTATTAGCGACGCATTGTTGGCGTTATACTTTGTACGGTTGCTTTCTATGTGGTCGGCAATGGCCTTTTCCGCCGCTTCTTGATAATTTTTTTCTAAAGTAGTGGTAACTTTCAATCCTGCTTCTTCGGCATAACGCTCCCCAAATTGTTCAGCTAGTAATTCTCTTACATACATAACAAAATGTGGTGCAAGCATTTTTTCCGAACGAGGTCGAAATTCTATTTTTTCGGCTTTTGCAGTTTCGGCTTCTTGTTCTGTGATATAGCCCAGATCAACCATTTCATTAAGAATATATCGTTGTCGTTCCATCAGTTTGTCAATATTAGTACCATAAGGAGAAAAATACGTCGGTCGTTGGGGCATAGCGGCCAGAACGGCAGCCTGTGCTAAGGATAAATCCTTGGCTGATTTGCCAAGATAGCTTTCACTAGCGGCCTCAATACCATAAACCACAGAGCCGTAAGGAATTTCGTTAAAGTACATTTGTAATATTTCATCTTTTGAAAATTTATTTTCAATACGATACGCCAAGATAACCTCTTTTAATTTTCTAGTATAAGTTTTTTCCGTGGTTAAAATTGCATTTTTAACAAACTGTTGAGTGATGGTGGATCCGCCGATCCGAGTATCGCTAAAAATATTAGAAATAAAAGATCTGATGATGCCGCGAATAGAGAATCCTTTGTGCTGATAAAACTCCCTGTCTTCAGCGGTGATGGTGGCGTTAATCATATACTTCGGCAGCTCCTCCAATTTAATTAGTTTTCTGTTTACATCACCGTGAAGCTGATAAAGAATGGTTTTTCCCTCCCGATCATAGATAGTGGTACTTTGTTTAACACTTCTTTCTTGTAGTTTATTTGGATCGGGTAGGTCGCGAGTAGTCCAAGCAAAGACAATCAATGCAAAAAGTGCGCCAAAAAGGAAAACGACTATTCCCAGGCTAACAACATAGTTAAATAGCAGCTTTATTCTCTTTTGGCGGTGGTGCTGGATATAAGAAAGCCGGGAAAGACGCATTTCTCTGGACTTTTTAAAAAAGCGACCAAAAAAAGAGGATCGTTTTCTAAAGTCTTTTCTAGATTTTATATTATTAGGTAAACTCATATACTGGTTTACATTATAGTGATTTTTTGTTTTTTTTCCAATAGGTTGACAAAAGACCAATAAAATATAAACTGTATTAAGCTGGCACTTTAAATGAAAAGTTATCTCAACTCTAAAGAACTAAAGGAGAAACGATAATGCTGCTGACTTCTTTGTTTGTGATTATGGCTTTTTTAGTTGTTATTACCTTTTCATTCAGGTGGCAACTAATGTACTTTTTCATCAAAAACACAGTAAAGCATCAATATTCGTTTATTTTAACAAGGGAACAAAAGTCGGTCGGTAATGTAGAGGAAAAGGTTTTTCTTTGTTTCAAAACATTAATGACTGGCGCCGGGATAAAACTTCTCGACCCCACCGAGATTACCGAGGAAGATGCTGGTTTTTTATGGTTAGATATAAGTACTAAAATCGATTCGTCTTCTACCTCGGAAGGAGCTGCTCTTTACATTCGTTTAAGGCTAGGACCTAAGGGAGGAGGTCTTCAACCGGCGTGTATTAACCATAATCAAGAACACCGAGTTCCTTATCATCAAAACGAAATAATGGCAGCGGCACTTGAAGAGGCGGCGATTTTTTTAAACGACATAGCCAAACTGGAAAAAAATGGCAGATTACCGGTATAAAAAATAAAACGCGTGTCAGCAGTACACGCGTTTTTTTCTTTAGTTGCTATTAGCGCAACAAATGGCTATTGCCAAGGCGTCGGCAGCGTCGTCCGGACGTGGAATATCTTTCATCTGCAGCAAGACCTTAACCATTTTTTGGATTTGAGTTTTTTCTGCCCGACCGTAGGAGCATACCGCTTGCTTTACTTGCAGTGGAGTATATTCCAGCAGCGGCAATTTTTCTTCCATGATAGTAAGGAGCACTACGCCGCGAGCCTGACCGACAAGAAGAGCGGTTTTGACGTTTTTAGCAAAAAAAAGCTGTTCGACGGCGACCTTCTCCGGCTTAAATTTTTTTATAACTCTAGTCAAGTCCTGATGGATGATTTCCAGGCGAGCAATAAAATCAAGTTTGGTTGAGGTTTTTATTACCCCATAGTCAACCAAGCTTAGGTCGTTACCTTTTTTTTCTATTACACCCCAGCCAGTATCAGCAAAACCAGGGTCGATGCCGAGGATTAACATGAGATCGGTTTTTAAGTGGTATTTATTAGTATCAGAATTATATCAAAAAATAGGGTTTTTTAGTAGCGGGTAGCGGGTGGTGAGTTAATGATCGTTTTTATAAATTAACGATATTATGGATAAAAAATAGGGCGTCCGACTAAACGAACGCCCTTGATTACCTAAGAGTAGTGAGAGCTATCTACTTGTCTAATGACGGCTGCCGCCGATAAAAAACGAGGAAATAGCTGTACTGGTTGCAATTAAAGGTGATTGGCACAAACTCGGTTTGGCCTTTTTCTAGTAAATTCAACATCGGCACAATAGTGCCGTGGCCAGCACGACTTTTACTGCCATGACCAAGAAATCTCGGCAGGGCCTTTTTTACGTCCAAGGACGCATAATGTTGCCTAGGTAAAAACAGTTGGCTCCGTTGCTCCCAAACTAGGGTAAGACCTTGGGCGCCAACCAGAAAACCTTCTTGACTTTTAATAAAAGCCAAACGCTGTTCGTTGGTTGTGGGGCTAAGATAGGCTTTAAGATTTTTAAATCCCAAAACCCAGAATTTTTCCCCTGGTCGCAAAACATGGCTAACCAGTGCGAAACGAGAATCAACCATATTTTGAGAACGGTTACCAAACAATTCCGGGTACTTTGATCGGAAGCTGGCTAATTGCGTGGCGTGATTGTAGTTGTCGGGCACAACGATCAACCCGAAATCTGTCACCAGTTCAAACGGCCACGGATTGTCTTGGACGGCAGATTCAATAATTTTTTGAAGATCTACTGCCACCCGTTCGGGGTCAATTGGACTTCCACCGTCCTGATTAAGCTGACGCTTAATCTCTATCATCCGTCGATCAATGGTCCTGTACAGTTCGCCGTCGACAGGAAAATTTTTACCCGCCATGACAAACCTCCTTCGAAAAAAGTACCAGCCCAAATTATCCGCCTTCAGGCTTAGCGATTACCTCAACATTGAGGTAAATGGTTTGATTGTTTTTGGCTTAAGCAACCAAGCCATTTAACTCAAAAATATCATTATAACTTAGCTTAAAGACTAATTTTCGTCAATTTAATAAAAATAACCCTAGTTTAATTGGGTCATTTTTTAAATCTAAAAATAAATCAGTAGTTATATTCGGCAAGGGGTTTTTAGTAGCGGGTAGTGAGTAGTGAGTGGTGAGTATAAAGAAAGTTTAGAAAGATTTAATGATTGCTTTTGTAAAATAACGATATTATGAATAAAAAAATACAGTCGTTTTATCAGCTGACTACTTGGCAGGAGGCTCACAAACTACTTTTATTGATTTATAAGGCAACTGGTAATTTTCCTAGGGAAGAAAGATATTCCTTGGTTGACCAACTGCGTCGAGCGGCCGTTTCCGTCCCTTCAAACATAGCCGAAGGTTTTTGTAGAAGGACTAAGTTGGAAAAAATCCATTTCTATTCTATCGCTTTAGGATCGCTGGTTGAAATTCAAAGTTAGTTATTGGCTTCTCGAGACCTGGGTTATATTAGCGAAGAGAGGTTTTTGGAGGTTGCCGAGCAAACAGTTGTAGCCAAGAAATTAATAAATGGCTCTCTGAGAAAACTAAAAGAACGGTCATAATAACCGTCCCTCTTTACCCGCTACTCACTACCCTCTACCAACTAAACGGCCATGTTGCTCCAAAAATTTTGGACATCTTCTGCCTCGTCCAGCGCGTCATACATTCTTTCCATGGCTGGACGAATATCGTCTTCTACTAGTAGGCTTTCTTTCGGTTTATAGCCAAGCTCACTGTCGGAAACAACTAGACCGCTTATTTCCAGAGCAGTTTTTACTTTTTGTAGGCCGCTTGGCTCAGTATATATCCAAATAGTTTTTTCATCTAACCATTCAAAATCTATTGCGCCGGCATCAATAGCATTAAGTTCGACGTCTTCTTTAGGACGGCTATCGGCGGCAGTCGCTTTAATTCCACCTACCTTATCAAACATCCAGGAAACGCTATTGCTGCTGCCCAGCGATCCGCCGTTGGTTGAAAAAATATGTTTTATTTCAGAGGCTGCTCGATTTTTATTATCCGTAACCACTTGAATAATAAAAGCGCTGCCAGCCGGACCAAAGCCTTCGTAAAAAATTTCTTCATATGCCGCTCCACCGCCTTCGCCAGTGCCACGCTTTACTGCTTTTTCGATATTGTCTTTTGGCATATTGCCTTCTTTAGCCTTGTCGATGGCAATACGGAGTTTAAAGTTCATCTCTGGATCGCCACCGCCCTCTTTTGCCGCTAAAGCGATGTTTTTTGCCAGCCGGGTAAAAAGGTTTGATCTTTTGGCATCAGTAGCAAATTTTTGTCTTTTGGTGGTTGCCCACTTAGAGTGTCCAGACATATTTAATAGGAATTATCTAGTTGTTAGAGGGTTTGTTTATAATGCTATTTTAGCAATGTTTAGCAGGGAAATCAATGTTTTTATGCGGCTTGTCTTTAAATGATTAATCAACAGGAATTCTTTTTGTTTTGTTATAGCCGTTTTCGGTCTTGCCAAAAAAATAATTATCACTTAAACTGGAGGAAGTAAAAAAGTGGGTCAGATAAATTAACAAGATATGTCTGTTTTGGACAATCAAATAAAAATAAAAAAAATTGACCAATCAAAAATGTTGGATTCGATTAAAGAGCTTCCATTACAGTGTAGGCAGGCTTGGTATGAAGCGAAAAAAGTGAAAATCCCTGCCTCTTATCATAATGTAAAAAAAATCGTTGTCAGTGGTATGGGTGGATCCGGGCTGGGTGGGCATGTCATCCAGTTTTTATTTTGGGACAGAATAAAACTGCCGATGCAGGTAATTAACAGTTATACTATTCCTGCCTGCGTCGATAAAGATACTTTATTTTTAGTTTCCAGTTATTCGGGAAATACGGAAGAGACTATAGATACTATCGCGCCGGCAAAAGTAAAGAATGCTAAAATAATCGCTATTACTAAAGGTGGCAAAATAGGCAAGTTGGTGCTCAATGGGAAAACTCCAGGGTATTTAATAAAGGAAGACCATAATCTCTGTGGTCAACCCAGAATGGGTATTGGCTATTCCGTTTTTGGACAGTTGGCGCTTTTAAGCCGTTGCGGAATAATTGACATAAAGGATAAAGATGTCGAGCAAGTAGTTAATGTTTTGAAAAAATTGAATAAAAAATTTGCGCCCAACATTTCGACTGGTAAAAATCCGGCTAAGCAGATAGCTCTCAAATTACACGAAAGAGTTCCGGTTTTGGTAGCTGCCGATTTTTTGACGGGCAGCGTGCATGTTTTTTCCAATCAACTAAATGAAAACGCTAAAACCTTTGCCTGTTATTTTCCGATATCGGAAATGAATCATCATTTAATGGAAGGATTGTCTCAGCCGAAAAAATATAAAAAGAGTTTGAGATTTTTATTTATTCAGTCAAAACTTTATCACCCACGTAATCAGAAAAGAATAGAAGTAAGTAAAGACGTGGTGGAGAGTAATAGTATAGATTTTATAGAACATCAGTTACAATCGAAAACAAAATTTGAGCAAGCATTTGAACTTTTGATTTTTGGTAGTTACGTTAGTTTTTATCTGGCGGTGTTGAACGGCATTGATCCGAGTCCGGTCCCTTGGGTTGATTATTTCAAAGAGCAATTAGAAAAATAACGAATATTACGTTAGTGGGTCTAGTTGTAAAAAATTCCTCCACCCATGCTTGGGAGGAATTTTTTTAACCAAAATGTTTTTATTTAGCGGAAATTTGCTATAATATAGCCATGCAAAATACTTCTTGGAAAGATCTAACAAAAAGTAAGAAAATATTTTGGTGGTGTTTAATGGTTTTTTTTGTTTGTTTAGTGGTTTTTGGGGCTCTAAATTGGGAAAAGAGTTTTTTAGATCCTGATTCCTTTTACCATGCCAAAATTGTTGAGCTGATTAAGAATCAAGGAGTGGTGACAGCCTTTCCTTGGTTGCCGTTAACCGTATTAAATGATTATTATATTGATCAGCATTTTCTATATCACATATTGGTTATTCCGTTTTTAATATTTTTTAATCCATTGGTTGGCATAAAAGCGGCAACGGTTTTTTTCGCGGCATTATTTGTGGCGATTTTTTATTGGTTTTTACAAAAAAACAATCCATCTGCCGGAGTGGGAGTAAATTTTATTTTTATTTTATTGATGCTGGCAAGCAGCCCTTTAGTTTTTAGAATTAACTTAGCGAAGGCTCCGGCAGTGTCACTACTTTTTTTATTTATTGGTTGGCATCTAATTATTCATCAGCGTTACCATTGGCTTTTTTTATTTTCATTTATGTATGTTTATCTTTATGGCGGCTGGCCGGTTTTGTTGGTGGTTTTAGGATCGTCGATTTTAGTCAGTGCTTTAGCTGATTTTTTTCACGCAGTAAAAGAGAGAAAAAAACAACTGGCAAAAAATTTTTTTAATGCGGTTTTTGATAAAAAACGCTGGAAACTGATGGTTTCGTGTTTGACCGGTTTAGCGGCTGGTGTGGTGATTAATCCATATTTTCCCAATAATATAAAATTTTATTGGCAGCAGTTTGTCCAGATCGGAGTTATTAATTTTCAAAAAGTAGTTCGTGTCGGAGCCGAGTGGCATCCTTATGATCTGCGTAATCTTTTTTTGGAAACGCCGTTACTTTCCGCGGCTTTGATTCTTTGTTTTTTACTGCTGGTTATCAATTATAAAAGACAAAGCCGAGTAACCTGGGTAGCGCTGGTATTAAGCATTTTCTTTTTTGCTATTACTCTCAAGTCGCAGAGATATGTTGAGTATTATATCCCCATGGCTGTGGTTTTTGCGGCAATGGTCGTCGGTAGTTATATAAAAAAAACACCACCCGGCGAGTATTTTGCCAGAGCCAAGGTTTTTTATAATAGACACGTGGTGGTAGCTACTTGTTTGGGCGTTTTTTGGTTTATAGCGATAGTTATATTGGCTAGCCGGGGTTGGGTGATAAATTGGCAGCTATATCATCATACAGGTCATAGTTTTAATAAATTTACTGCCGCCAGTACTTGGTTAAAACAAAACACATCGGCTGGCAGCACGGTGTTTCATAGTGATTGGGATGAGTTTCCGGTTCTTTTTTACCATAATAATTGGAATTATTATATTGCCGGGTTAGACCCGACGTTTCTATATAAAAAAGATCCGGCGTTATACAAAGAATTTGAAAATATTACTATGGCAAAAACAACCGACGGCATCGCGGAGAAAATAAAAAATAATTTTGGAGCGAACTATTTTTTTATCGATACAGCTGGTCGGGAGAGTTTAATATCAAGCCTGGAAAAGTCTGGAGATTTTTGGCTTGTTTTTAGCGACAAGGAAAGTAAAATTTTTAAAATTATTAATTAAAATATTATGGATTGGAACGCCTGGGTCGATCGTTACGAAAAGTTAATAGTTTTTGTAATAATCGTTGCGGTCATTTGGCTGACGCTGCTGCCAGTGATTTTTGGTTATTGGCGCGCTGGAGGACAATATCATTTTTTTACCCCCGATTTTATAAATAAATCAGACGATGCCGTTTACTTTTCGTTAATCGAACAGGGCAGGCAAGGGAAAATTTTATTTAAAAACCTGTATACTCCTGAAGCGCAAAAAGCGGTTTTGTTTTCACCGTTGTGGCTGATCGGCGGCTGGATTGGCACTGCTACCGGTTGGTCAAACGCTTTTGTTTTTATTTTTTTACGTAGTGTCGCCGCCGTGGTTTTTTTGTTATGTTTGTATTTTTTTATTAGTTATTTTTTTACTACGACAAAAAAACGTTTGATTGTTTTTTTGTTAACAATCTTTGCTTCTGGTTTTGGCGGTATTATTTCTTCTTCACGACCGGTTTTTTCCGCTCAAGACGTATTTTTGCTTTTGCCGACAGATGTTTGGATTTCGGAAAGTAATACTTTTTTAACCTTGTTACACTCAGCATTATTCATTTTTTCGCAAACGTTGATTTTGGCAATATTTTATTTTTTTACTAAAAAGTTTAACGAAAAAAGATTTCTTTTAGTAGGTTTTCTGGTGGCTGTATTGGCGATTATTCATCCTTACGATATCGTGACGATTTGTGCCGTGCTGGGTGTTTATTTGGTTTTTTGTACTTGGCGGCAAAAAAGGATTGATTGGCACGGCATAGCGACCTATCTTTGGATCGTTTTTATTTCTGTCTGGGCGGCTGTTTACTACTATTATATAACTAAGACGCAAATAGCTATTGGCGGCTGGGCTGACCAAAACTTGACCGTTTCGCCGCCTTTTTTAAGTTATCTTTGGGGTTATGGTTTGGTTTTTATTCTTGCATTAATTGGAGTCTGGGTGGTAATAAAACAAAAAAAAGAAAAGTTTTATTTTATTATAATTTGGGCGATAACATCTTTGGTATTAGTTTATTTACCATTAAATGTTCAACGACGATTTAGCAATGGTTGGCATGTAGCTTTGGTGATTTTGGCGTCAGTGGGGATATTTTATCTTGCGCCGATATTTCGTAAATATGCTACATGGATTAATTCAACCGTTTTTGTTTCTTTTTTGATAATTTGTTTCTTTGTAACTAATTTTGTAATAATCAAACAAGAAATAGACATTTTGATCGATCCGGATTTTCCTTATCTTATACCTAATACTTATTATGATGGTTTTTCCTGGATTAAAAATAATGTTAAACCAAACGACGTGGTAGCGGCGGATGTGCAGATAGGAAATCTAATCCCGGCTTTTTCTGGTCGCACCGTTTATGCCGGGCATGGTCATCAGACGATAGATTTTTATCAACGTCGATATTTTTTGAAAAGTTGGTTTTTTAAAACTAACGACCAAGACGCGGAAAAGAAAAATTGGCTCAATAAAAATAGCATTGATTATATATGGTACTCAGATTTTGAAAAATGGAACGGCTATTTTGAACCAGGACAAAAAGATTATTTGGAAGAAGTATACAGCAATCAAGATGTGAAAATTTATCAAGTGAAGCAGCTTTTTACCAGCAGCTAGAGTCGATTGTTTTTATATTTTTAACAATTAATTCTCCGCTCCTTTGTTGATTTAACACATAGTCGCCATCCAGATAAACCAAATTTATACAAATTTGGTTTTTTTGTTGAGCAACGTCCGGAGGTATGGTCAAAAGATATTTGATCGTTAATAGATCAGTCGTTTCTAACTCGGTGGTTTGGTAAAACCCATATGCGAAGGGTAGTATTTTGGTGTATATTTCTTTCTCGTCTTTTTTAATCTGGATTTGTAGTTGGTGGTTGGTTGTTTGTCGTTGAGAAAACTGTGTCTGACATATAAAAGCTATATTTTGTTTATCATCATAACCCTGGCAGTTGAATTTATTTTGTGATTCCGCATGGGTGATATCCACCAACCCCAAACCATTATTACTATTAGTGTTTTTTTCGAACAAAATAGTGGTGTCAAAAGAACATGAATAACTTAATTTATGTTCATTAATAAAATCCCTCAAATTTTTAGCACCTCGATAATAGTCGCTTTGATAATATTTTTTGTCGCCAAATTGGAATTGGTAGGTTATGGTTTCGGCCATATCAGCAAGTAAAAAATCGATATTTTGGGGCGGAAGATATTTTTCGGTAGAAAATTGTTTTTTCCCCAGGAAGACATAGCTTAAAGGATAGAGGTTAGAGCGCGAAGAAAAAATTGGTAAAATTTCATAGCTAGCCACAATAGTTGCGTTTTGAGAAAAAGAAACCTGAGAGCATGCTTTAGTGATAAACTCTTTTTTCGTTTCAATGTTTTTTGGCGAATTTTGACTGACTATTTTAGGTCCGAGCAGAAGCATTGAGTAAAGAGTAGCGAGAAACAAAATGCCGGTGATTATATAAAAACGTTTTTGCCAAATTTGGTTTTCGTTAATCCTTTTCAAAGACGATCCTACGGCGAGAAACAACGGAATGTTTAATAGTGTCGCGTAATGAGTTTGTACTGTTATACCACCACCACCCAGGTTACTCAAAGCAAACTGACCAAAGGTTAATACAGTCAGTATTAGGTAGCGAGGGCTGGCTAGAGGTACGAAAAAAGCAAAAGGAACAAGCAGGCCTAAAACCATTTCAATGTTTTGTTTTAAAAATAAATGTTTTACTACAACCAAAGGATGAGAAAAGAAATTTTTTATAATTTCCGTGAAGCTATTTCCTAGCCAGGAATAATAGGTAATAAATTTGTAGCCACCAGCAGTGTTAAAATAAGAAATAATCTTTAAACTGACCAAGAAATAAAGCACGCTCAAAATTATAGGAACGACAAACCAATACCAATGCCTTTTTTCTTTCGTTTTTATGTTTTCGTACAAAATAAAAAAACCGAAACAAAAGATAAACAAAGAAACGTCTTCGCGGATCATCATGCTCAGGCAAGCAAAAATAAAAAACGGCCAGAACTTTTTTTCTAAATAAAAATAAAAAGAAAAAAACAGTGTAAAATAAGCAATGGGTAGAAGATGAAATTCGAAAAGATTGGTGCTGGCAACGGTGGAGTTGAGTAAAAACAATGTCGGTAAAATAAGATAATACAGCGGGTTGGTAAAAAGTTTTTTACCGATCAGATATAATGGCCAAGCGGCAAGAGCCAGAAAAAAGGTTTGGATAATTAATAATATTTGCGGTGATTGCCAGACAAAATAAACGGGTAATAGCAACAAAATAATCGGTTTGAAATGGTCACCAAGATATGATGGGTAGTTTATTGATGAAGCAAAAAAATCACCGTGGGCGGTGTTAAAAAATACTTGGTTGAGTATTGCCAGATCAAGCGAGTTGTAGCCAAAATGGTAGTATTTATAAAGACAAAAAAAACTAAAGATAATAATATAAAGAAAAATCGTGAACCACAGTATTTGGCGATGTTTTTGTAATAAGATATTTTTTAGTATTGACATAAATCTTTAAAAAGTCTATTCTATTCTCACTGATTTATTATAGATTATTAGTTGAAAAAAGGCTAAGATTGGTTATAATAAATTAAAATAAGTATAAGGAAAATATGCGGTAGTAGTTCAGTTGGTAGAACGTCTCCTTGCCAAGGAGAAGGTCGCCGGTTCGAGTCCGGTCTGCCGCTCCAAAAATCCCTGATTAAAGTCGGGGTTTTTTGTTTGAGAGGGTAAAATAGTGTTGTATTGACTTTTTTATGCCGTTAGGTTAATATCAATAATTCACAGATCTTTAACAAAAAAAAGGAGGGCATAACATGCCACAATATTACCTTCAAATTCTGGAGCGGCAGCTTGAACATTTGATAAAATTGGGTCTGACAAAAGATCTCAAAGTTTCAAACAATCAGTTTTGGGAAAAAATTTCCAAACTGAGAACGACGGCAATCGACGCCGGTGATGGTGATGATATGGCTGTAAAAGTTCTCTTGGTAGTTCCGCATGTTATTTTACCGATCGACGTTCAATTAGGTAAAATTTTAGTGCCGGAGTTGAAGGCTCATTTTGACATCCGGCGCGAAGTGTTTTTGAAAAAAATCAGCCAATTGCGTTCGCAATTGGCATATGCTAAAGAAAAAAATTTGCCTGGAGTGGAAATCCTAAGCAAGCGATTGGTGCTTGAGAACAACCGTTTGGACGCGGTACAGGTTAGGATGAGATCGGGTACGGTCGCCTCAGGACTTATCAATAAACTGGTCGCTGGAGATCAGTCGGAGCTGTATCTGATATTCAACGTCAATATCGACACCGAGCCAACGACTTTGCGCTGCCAAAAAGTCCGTGAGCTCGCCGAACATAAACTACGACCGTTACGTCCGATCGAAGTTGTGTCCTTGGCGTTGCACTATCCAGATAAATTTAACCAAGGGCATATCGATCTTTTAGAAGAGCCGGGTCATTATTTTTTCAATGGTGACGGCTACGGTCCCAGACTAATCACTCCTTATGCCGACACCCCGTGGCGTAAGGGGTTTGTCACGGCATATTGCCGTTTGTAGCAAAAAAACACACCCCGTCACATGGCGGGGTTTTTCTTTTAGTTGACTTTTTAGATAATTTCGTTAGAATAGTGCTTAGTTTGGTGTCTGCCCGGGTGGTGAAATTGGCAGACACGAGGGACTTAAAATCCCTTGGAGATAAAACTCCATGCCGGTTCGACCCCGGCCCCGGGCATTTTCCGATAAAACGAGTTTTAAAGACTCGTTTTTTAGTTGATTTTTTACTTTTATCTGATTTTAAAATAGTTTAAGCAATAACTAGATTATAATTTTAATATCATGGTTGCGGGATTTTAAGACGTCAAAATTATTGACTAAAAGTTAATAATATGGTTAAATTATTTGAAGCTTATATTTAATTTATAATAATGAAAAAAGCATTAGTTATTATATTATTTTTGTTCTTTGCCCTTCCGGCAAGCGCCGTGGACTATTATGGGTATTTTAGCGGTGAAAATTTTTCCGATCACAGTCTGGAGCAAGTAAAAGGGTACACTAATACCTATATGATAGACGTGCCCACGGATATTTTAGCAGTAAAGAGAGCAGCAGGAGAAAAAATGTCGGTGATTATTAATTTGTCTTTTGTTTTTTCCGGAGACAATATTGACAATGAACTGCAAAAAATTTCAGAAAGATACAGCGAACAATTAAAAAAACAAGTTGCCATAGTTTATATTTATGACGAGCCGGATTTGCAAGGAATTACCAGCCAACAACTAAGTGAAATGATTGAAACTGCCAAGATTTATTTTCCTTATTCTAAATCGTTAATTACTTACAGTTTATCTCAAGGGCTTGATGCTGAGGTCCCTTCCAATATCGATTACGTCGGGATAGATCCTTATTTTTATCCGGCTTATCCGGTACCACCATTTACTTTTGAAAGATGTCCGACATATAATCATTTGTTGCCGGTTAATTTTTCTAAATGTTACAATTGGTATGTTAACCCAAGAGTTGAGTGGGCTTTAAATACCGGCAAAGATATATTTTTAGTAGCCCAAAGTCACGGTCAACTAAACGGCTATTCTGATGAGGAATATCAAAATATAAGGAATATCAATGTTCCACAGCCACTGACAAGTTCTCAAAATTATTATGTCCAAACAGCTTTTGCTCATGGTCAGATAAAAGGTTTTTTGTGGTTTTTGCACGGCAATATTTGCTATGCCCATGCTCACACTAAAGATATCGTCGGCGCAAACAACGATGTCAGAAATATTGTTTTTCATAACCAGATCGGCAAGCTGTTTATTAATAAAACAATCACAGCCATAACCGGCGGCAATTCTTTTATTTATCCAGCTAAACTGATGTTAGCGAAAAATGAACCGTTAACCTACTCTTGCGGTATTAAAAAAATAGTTGTTTATTTTAAAGGTGCAGTAGTAAATCCGATTTTTTCTTCCAGCGATACCAATGTTGCGTATGTTTCCAGTAACGGACTGGTTACGGCGATGGGGCTGGGGACGGCTATAATCACTGCCAAATACAACGGGCAGACATTTAAAAGTGTTGTAACAGTAGTCGATCCGATTAATCTGACAAGGATACAAGTTTTGGATAAAGGGAAAGAGGTGGATGAAATAAATTTAAATATTGGACAAAGTAAAAGTTTAGAAATTAAACACACCGATCAGAATTATAATACAGTTCAGGTTTTGCCAGAGTGGGATGTTTTGAACACTGAAACAGCTCAAATAGATTTTAAAGGAAATTTGACGGGAAAATCTTTGGGAACAACTTGGCTGAAAGTTAAGTATCATATTGGTTATAAATGGGTAAAAGTGACAGTAAAATAGCTTCCGTTGCTTTTAAAAGTTTAGTTGACAGAGCGGTCGAGCTGTTTTAACCTTTAAAGTAGCACTTTAAAATATTAATAATATTTTTTCTATATAAGGAGAGGCTGATGGAATACTTATTAAGAGAAGTGGTGATAGAAACCACTCGGCGGTGTAACCTCGACTGCATGCATTGCGGTTCGGATTGCAGGGCTTTGGTTGAAAAGCTGGAACTGACGATTTGCCAATGGCAGGAGGTGTTAACACAGCTTGCTGATATGAAAGTGGAAAAGGTGGTTTTTTCCGGTGGTGAGCCGACTCTCAAAAAAGGCTTTGAAAGCCTTTTACTTACAGCCGCTGGGTTGGGTTTGAAGGTCGGTTTTATCAGCAACGGTTTGCAGCCATTTTCCGACTTACTGCAGGAAGCGATAACGCAGAGTCAGCCGTTCGCGGTTGGTCTGAGTATTGATGGTTTGAAAAATGTTCATAATAAAATAAGGAGAAACGAAAATAGCTGGCAAGGGCTGATGAAAAACATTTTTGTCTTACAGCGATTGGCTGTACCGATTTGTGCGGTTACGACTTTGCACAAGTTAAACTATCAAGAGCTGACGCGGTTAGGCGCTTTTTTTGATCTCGCCGAAGTAGATTCTTGGCAAATACAGCTCGCCATGCCTTTTGGCAGGATGAAAACACGTCGTGAGCTGCTTTTGGGCGAGCAGGAATTTCGAGAAGTTTGCCGGCAAGTCGCCGTGCTGCGAAAACAGTTTAGCCAAATAAGTATCCAGGCTGCTGATTGTTTCGGCGCAGCGTCTCCTGATATAATTCGTTCCGGTTGCTGGAATGGATGCTCGGCTGGCATTTCTTCTCTCGGTATTGATGCGAGCGGAAACGTTATGCCGTGTCTCTCGCTGCAAGGAGGTATTCGCGGTGAAAACGTCCAGTCTAAACCTTTGAGCGAGATTTGGAAAAGCTCTTCAATATTCGATTTCAATCGGCAGTTTGACCCTGGCAGCGTAAAAGGCAATTGCGCCGGTTGTAATTATTTGAACCAATGCCGCGGTGGCTGCAATAGCCAGTCGTTTGCTTATTACGGCTACTTGCACAGCTCGCCGTTTTGCTTTGTCAGAAGTTTTCAGAGTTGATAATCTTAAACCAGAAGGAGGACAAGGAAATGACCAACAATGCTATCAGGTTGATTACTAAGGATTTACAAAACCACAAAGTTTATGTGGTTTTGCCCGGTGAGGAGGAGGAAAGGTTTCTATATCTTATTATGATGCAGGCAAAAACCAGCAGACTGGAGGACTTCGAAGTAACCTTTGGTCAGCAAATTACGGAGTTCCAACGCAAGTTGGCGCTCAAAATTTTCGGTCGCAACCAGACCGACAACATCTACGGTGTTTTCTTGGACGATAATTTGAAAATGATTTTTGCTTTCAATCGTGTCTTTGCCGATTATGACGGCGAGACTAAACGAGTGAATTATAAGGATATCGACGATCTACTAATTGATCTCGTGAAAAAGGTCGATCCCGATTCGTTGTCGTCGGTATTCGAACAAGGACTTCCCAGCGGTCGTCCGTTCGGTCCGGGCGGCGGTCAGGGAATGCTCCGGTATTCGTTGCCGGATAAAAAAAATAAGAAGAAAAAATAAAATATTCATACAAAGGGAGACTCGACCAAACGGCGACCTCCCTTTTTTTATAGTAAAAAGTAGAACAACAAACAATAAAATCACTGCTTGATTTATAGCGGTTAAAAGGCTAAAATTAAGGCAGGTCATTAGAAAGAAAAAGAGTTTCGCAAAATGCGAAACTCTTTAGATGAATGGTTGGCTTACACTAGTTCTTGCTTAGCCTTGGGGGTCGTAATAATGCTGTTAAAGCTTTGGTAGGCACCCGTCTTCAGGGTGGTGGTGCAGAAAGACCTGATAAGGTTTTGTAACTTTCTTGACTCTTGGCGTTGAGTCATTGACCATCCCTACAACCCCAGTTTTGGCAACGCACGCCAGCTTGTACGCCGAACTGGTTTTGGCCGATCCCTTTTCAGTCATAAGACCTTAATGAAAGTTTTTGACTTTCAGCGGGAGTCGACTTTTTCTTTCCTCAAGTAACTAGTGTGCCAATATTGGTATTTTAGCGTTTTATAAAAAATAGTTAAGTGGGTCGGTTTATATATATTATGACTCAAAAAAAGCCAAAAAAAGAAAGGGTTATCGACCCAGAAGAAAAAAAAGAAGAAACCAATTTTGACGTTACTTTACGCCCGCAAAAATTGCAAGATTATATTGGCCAGGAAAAGGTAAAAGAGAATCTAGAGATTTTCATGTCGGCGGCAAAGGGTCGTGGAGAACCGATCGAACATGTCTTACTTTATGGTCCTCCGGGACTTGGCAAGACGACGCTTGCTCATATTATAGCCAAAGAAATGAATGTCAATATTCGTGTTACTTCCGGACCGGCGATCGAACGCGCTGGAGATTTGGCAGCGATATTGACTAATTTAGCCGAAGGAGATGTTCTGTTTATAGATGAGATTCATCGACTTAATAAAATGGTGGAAGAAGTTCTTTACCCGGCGATGGAAGATTACGCGTTGGATATTATAATCGGCAAAGGTCCTTCGGCGCGGACACTGCGCTTGCAGTTGCCTAAATTTACTTTAATCGGGGCGACTACCAGGATCGGCTCTTTGTCGTCTCCGTTGCGCGATCGTTTTGGCAATATTTATCATTTGAATTTTTATCACAATAAAGACATTCAGCAAATCATCGGTCGTTCGGCAAAAATATTGGGAATCGAGATGGATAGCGATGCCGCCGTCGAAATATCCGGTCGCGCTCGTCAAACCCCGCGTGTAGCTAATCGGTTATTAAAGAGAGTCCGCGATTATGCGGAAGTAAAGGAAGATGGTAAGATAAAAAAAGATACGGCTTTATCCGCTCTACAGATGTTGGAAGTTGATCATATTGGTCTGGACGCGGTCGACCGGAGGCTTTTAGAAGTAATAATAGACAAATTTTCCGGCGGACCAGTGGGGCTGAACACTCTTGCTGCCGCGATTGCAGAAGAGATTGAAACAATAGAAGATGTTTATGAGCCGTTTCTGATGCAACTAGGATTGTTGTCCCGTACCCCGCGTGGTAGGATAGTAACGCCGGCTGCTTATGAACATCTGGGTAAAAACGTTCCTAGCGATTATCAAAGCAAGTTGGGGCTTTAAAAGTCAATTATTAATTTTTATGCTAATTCCTCTTTCCATTTTTCTGTATCTTTACATAGGCTTGGTGGTTGTATTTTTATTTTTTGCCTTTTTTAACATATATCATGCTATTCGGTTTTCTTTTTGGGACTTTGCCACGTTTTTTATTACTTTTTTATTTATCGCCGCGACAATAATAATCATGTTTGTTTCTTTTGATTATATTCGTCAAGTCAACTGGAAAGAAGGTTTCGAGTTTAACCCACCGGGGATCAGCGGGTTCAATATCGGTAGTGAAGAACAGGCGATTAATGAAATTAACGAAACTTTTTAGTTGTTATATTATGATGAGAGCTAGACTATTTTTACCAATGCCGGAGAAAGGAGAGAGCGTCCAGATGGTGGTCCGTCGTCATGGTTTTATAGTTTTTAAAGAATTTGTTATCTATTTTATTCTTTTGTTAGTGCCATGGGTGATTCGTTGGTTTTTGTCTTCACAATTCCCCATTATTTGGGATGACGAGATGTTGCACGCATTAATTTTTTTGGCGGGCAGTATTTATATGTTATTTGTAGTGTTGTTTGTTTTTGCCGGGTTTCTCGATTATTGGCTGGATGTATGGGTAATAACGACTGAAAGGATAATCAGTATAGAACAAAAAGGTCTTTTTTCCCGATCGCTTATAGAACTGCAGCTTGATCGGGTGCAAGATGTTAATGCTGATATTAGCGGTTTTGTCCCGACGCTGTTACATTATGGAAATATCAGCGTTCAAGCCGCTGGTGCTGTGTCTAATACTATTTTGCAGCAAGTTGCTCATGCCGACGCTGTGGCGCGTAAAATAATGGTTTTGTCAGAAGAGTGCCGCCGTCGAAATAGCGCGATGAGTGGATAATATTTTTTTGAGTCTAAAAAATAAGCGGCTGTCTAGCCGTTTTTTTGATGGTAGAAAAAAAAATCAAACGATGATAAGATAATACCAATGTCAGTAGTAAAAAAAGTTTTGAAAAATACCTTTATCCAGATATCGGGCAAAGCTGTCGCGATGATTTTGGGTTTGTTGACGATTGGTGTCATGACCCGTTATTTGGGACGAGAAGGCTTTGGTCAATATTCGACGATTATCGCTTTTTTGCAGTTTTTTGGGATCATAGTCGATTTCGGCTTGGCGGTAATTATCGTTCAAATGATCTCGTCGCGACCGGATGAGACGGAAAAATTAACTTCCAATATTTTTACTTTTCGTCTAATTTCGGCACTGTTCTTTTTTGCGTTAGCGCCTTTAGTAGTTTGGTTTTTCCCCTATCCAGCGATTATTAAATGGGGCGTTTTAGTTACCACTTGGGCGCTGTTTTTCACTTCACTCAATCAACTGATACTCGGTCTTTTTCAGCGTGAATTAAAAATGGGGAAAGCGACTATCGCCGATGTGGTCGGTCGGTCAATTATATTTTTTGGCGCCGTATTAGCCGTTTATTTCGGTTGGAACTTGTTAGCGATTATGGCGGCGGTGTCGATTGGCAATCTGGTGAATTTTTTGCTTTTATTTATACTTTCTCGTTCGATTACAAGAATCAGGTTAGCTTTTGACTGGTCGGTTTGGAAAGAAGTATTTTATAAATCATGGCCGATCGGTCTGTCAATCATTTTCAATTTGGTTTATTTCAAGGCTGACACATTGATTTTGTCTTTGATACGCAGTCAGGCAGAGGTCGGGATTTATGGTGCGACCTATAAAGTTTTGGAAATTTTAGCCGGATTGCCATATATTTTTATGGGGTTAGTTTTACCGTTAATGTCGGCGTCATTGGCGGCTAAAGACGGACAACGGTTTTGGGAGATTACGCAAAAATCTTGGGACTTTATTTGCGCGGTGACACTACCAATGATGATTGGCGGTATTGTGCTAGCAAAAAAAATCATGTTTTTAGTTGCCGGTCAAGGCTTTACTGACGCCGGACCGCTTTTGCAAATATTAATTATTGCCACCGGAGCAATATATTTTAGCACTATTTTTAATCATGCGATTATCGCCCTGGAACGCCAACGGCAAATCCTTAAAGGGTTTTTTGTTACCGCCGTTGTTGCTTTAGCTGGCTATCTTTGGCTAATACCGAAATATTCTTACTTTGCGGCGGCATGGACAACGGTGTTAGCCGAGATGATGATTTTAGTAATTTCTATCTTTGTGGTAACGCGGGCTACTGGTAAAACAGTAGGGTTTAATATTTTTAATAAAGCGCTCCTGTCTAGTTTGGTGATGGGCGCTGTGTTATTGGTGGTTGGTTGGTATGGCGGCGGGTTGTTAGTTTCCTTGATAGTAGGTACGGTAACTTATGCCGCAATATTTTATCTGATCGGTGGCATTAATAAAGAGCTTTTGCAAAATTTAGTTAAATAATCATTTTAGTATTTAGGTCTTAGTATTTGGTATTTGGTAGTTGTCTTTTTCTGGTCACTAAATACTAGCCCCTAAATATTTTACCTATGTTAACCTACCTTTTGATTACAATCTATCTATTATTTTTCGCCTACGTCTGCATTCGTCGTCTCGACTGGGGCGTGTATTTGGTTTTGTTGACACTACCTAGCTATGGCGTTCGTTTGCAGCTAGGGTTTTTACCATTGACGCTTTTGGAGTTGGAAATTTTAGTTTTATTTCTGGTTTGGTTTTGGCGCGCGATATCGAGTAAGTTTGAACTTTGGCCGCAAAGCAAGTTTGCCAAATGGTCTGTTTTGATTTTGGTTATTGCCACCATCTCAATGCTTGTCTCGCCAGAATTAGTACGGGCTGCCGGTATTTGGAAGGCGTATTTTGTTGAAGCAATATTGTTTTTTATAATTTTTTCCAGTGTGATTAAAACCTCAGAGCAGTTAAGAAACGTCGTTCATTCCCTTGGTTTGGTGGCGTTGGTAATTTCTGTTTTTGCGATTATTCAAAAATTTACCAATGGTTTTCTGGTGCCATATCAATATTGGTATTTAGGTGAAGGACCTCGCGTGACTAGTTTTTACAGCTACCCAAACGCGGTTGGGCTTTTTGTTGCGCCGATTGTGATGATGATGGTGGGATATTTGGTTTCAATAAAACGGCACGCAGCCCGCAGCGCACAACAAGTGTTAGAAATAGTTTTTTTAGTTTCAACTATAGTCTGTGGAGCTTTGGCGATTTGGTGGGCGCATTCCGACGGAGCATTAGTTGGGTTGGCTGCCGGTTTAGTAGTTTTTGGTTTGCTTGTCAAAAAAACTCGTTGGTATGTCGTTGGAGCTATTTTGTTTCTTATTTTCTACTTTTTACTTTTTGGCTTGCCATCTAGTATTATGCAAAAGCTGACTTTTTCTGATTGGTCGGGGAGTGTACGATTAACGATTTGGGCAGAGAGCTGGAACATGATTAAGAATCATTGGTTGCTCGGCGCGGGACTAGCCGGTTATCAGAGCGCAATAGTGCCTTATCATCAGGCAAAATATATCGAGATATTTTTGTATCCGCATAATTTCGTCATAAACTTTTGGTCGGAACTGGGTCTAGCCGGACTGATAGTTTTTTTGGGATCGATCGTTCATTACTTTTGGATAGGATTAAGGACTGTTTTTTCGCGAAAAGATAAGGATAAAAAACAAGGTCAAATACAAATTTTTACTGCCGGACTGGTCGCAGCAATGGTAACGATTTTGGTTCACGGTCTTGTAGACGTACCGTATTTTAAAAACGATCTGGCGGTACTGTGGTGGATGTTTTTTGGGTTAATGTCGGTGGTGGCGTATGGAGCTAGTATTGGCGTTATCTTGACGGAGGACAAAAAAGAGTATAATAAGAAGTAGTAAGGTACGAGCATTTGTTCCTGCTTGTTCCTTGTACCTCGTTTCTTCTCACTTGTTTGGAGAGGTGGCTGAGTTGGTCGAAGGCGCCGCACTCGAAATGCGGTATACCCGTAAGGGTCTCGAGGGTTCGAATCCCTCCCTCTCCGCCAGATGTCCAAGTTAGAACTTGGATTAAAAACTTGAGTGTGGATAACTTTTTACAAGTGTGATTTTTAAAGGGTATTTTTTCGTTTTTTAGAATGTCGGCACATTTGTAAAATATTTTTATTTTTTGCATAATTAACTTATATGCATAAAGACGATATCTATAATTTATCAATTGAAAGAGATACGGAAACTTTGATTGACCGTACCCTGGAAAATTTGGGATGGGTTAGTGACCCAAAAAGTCACGAAAGAAATGTATATAAACAACAACCAAAGACTGTTGAGCAGAAAAAAGCTTTGGGCGGACTGAGACCTGACTATGTGTTGTATAAATCAAATTCCGATCAGCCAATAATAGTTATTGAAGCAAAGAAAACTCGAAAAAATATACACGAGGCCTTAAAACAGGGCTTGGATTATGCTCAAAAAATCAAAGCGCCTATCGTTTTTGCAACAGATGGAATTTTTACAAAAACATTACACATTAAGACAAAAAAGCCGCTGACTCTTAATGGAGAGGAACTGGATGAACTCATTAAAGAGTATATTGCTTTACAATACATAGACACTAGTGATGTACTTACTAAAGACAAAAAAGTCATAGAGTCACGCAAAGAGCTCATAGGTATTTTTGATCAAGCGAATGATATCTTACGAGGAGAAGGCTTACATGCTGGAGTTGACAGATTTAGTGAATTTGCCAATCTTTTATTTCTAAAAATTATTTCTGAGAGAGAGGATTTAAACGAACAAAACGGTGTCGCCAACGTTATACCAAGAGAATTCAGATGGAATTTCTTTAAAAATAAGAATGATAACGAGTTAAAACAGTATATAAATTCTATAGTGTTGAAATACTTCAGAGAAAGGTTCAATGATGCGAACATTTTTACTGATCTTCGAATTCAAAACCCAGAAAGATTAAAAAGGATTATCGACATGCTCGATCCTTTATCTTTAATAGATACTAATGCTGATATAAAAGGAGATGCCTTTGAATATTTTTTGAAATCATACAGCTCTGGCAATAGTAATGACATGGGACAGTACTTTACTCCACGTCATATTGCAAAAACTCTTGTAAAGTTACTTAATCCGCAACTCGGAGAAAAGGTCTATGATCCTTTTTGTGGAACCGGAGGTATGCTAACCGAAACATTTAAATATATTCACAACAGGATGCCTCAAAATAAAAACTCAGATGAGATTTTGAGAAAAAATACTGTATATGGGAGAGAATTAACGAGCATTGCTCGAATTGCAAAAATGAACATGATTCTTATTGGTGATGGACATAGCAATATCCAACAGATGGATAGTTTAGAACACCCAGTTAAAAACGAATATGATGTAGTTATAACTAACATACCTTTTTCTCAGGAAACAGAATGGGGTAATTTATATGACCTACCGACTAAAAATGGAGACAGTATTTGTTTGCAGCACTGTTTGAAGTCACTTAACAGTGAAAACATAAATAGTCGCGCAGGAATTATAGTCCCAGAAGGTTTTTTATTTGATTCTAAATTTGAAAAAGATAGGGAGTGGTTGGTAGAGAAATTTGATTTACAAACAGTAGTGTCGCTACCTTCTGGTGTGTTTCTGCCTTATACTCCGCAAAAAGCTAGTATTCTTCATGTAAAAATAAAAGATAAATCTGAAAAGAAAGAGAAGATATGGTTTTTTGACGTAAAATCAGACGGATATACTCTAGATAATTACAGAAAACCAACTAAAAAAAATGATCTTGATAATTTATTAGACGGTATTCATTTTGATGTTTTAGAAATTGCAGAAATAAGGAAAAAGAAATACGAACTTTTAAAATCGTTATATACGGCAAATGGAATACCATCAGGAAGATATAAGAGCGTAAGTCTAAAATCAATTGCTACAGTAACTTTTGGAAATTCTGCACCGCAAGACCTAGATTCTTTTGAAAACGGAACCTATCCATTTGTTAGAGTTTCTGATTTGGCAAAAGAACACATCGCTTTCAATCTTAAAGAAACCAGAGATTTATTGAATGAGCAGGGAATTAAGGGGTTAAGGCTGTTTTCTAAGGGGACAATCTTATTCCCTAAGAGTGGTAAATCTGCGTTAAAAAACCATCGAGGAATACTAGGGTGCAATGCTTATGTTGTAAGTCATTTTGCTTGCATCATACCAAATGAGGACAAAGTAGACCCTTATTATCTTTTGAATTGTTTAATAAACATTAAAGCACAAGATATTTTATTAAATGAAGGATATCCGTCGATTAGAAGAGGAACATTTGAGGATTTGCAAATTCCTCTACCACCACTAAGTGTTCAACATGATTTAGTTAAAGAAATCAGAGAAATTGTCGAGCTGGAAAATAAAGTTAAGCTGTTGAAGAAGAAGCTGGATATTAAGTTTGAGGATGATATTCTCGAAAAACAGGACGATGAATAGATTCAACATTACTTACTCTCAAGTCAGATAGAATATTCGATTACGTTTTTACCATTATCAGATTTAGGTTTAGGCACCTCAAACCATTCTGGATGTTCTTTGTGCATATGCCTCAAATTCTTTATAATAGGATCAAGAGTCCAGAAAGTTGGCCGTCTATAAGACGTTTTAGGTTCTAACTTCGGGACATCGTCACCGCCAGATTACCAAGTTTGAACCTGAGTAAATAAAGAGTTTTAGCAAAAAGATGCCTGCATAATTATTTTTTATCCGCTAGAAAATGGGCGGCTTTTTTTTAACAAAAAAATTAAACCAGAGAAAACAATTAGCGCCATTGCTAATAGGGCAAATTGATAGCGCGCTATGCCAAAACTAGTAAAACTTGAAACAACAGTTCCCCAAATTATGGGACCGATAATAATTGAGGCGCGTTCAATAATATTAAAATACGAAAAACCCAGGTTATAATTTTTATTTGTGGCCAGATTGGTCATTGTTGTTCGGGATACGGTTGCATTTGCACCGATAAACAATCCGCTTATAATGCAACATATGACAAAATAATAAAAATTCAGCATTATGGCTGTGACTGGCAATAGAACAATCCAGCTTATAAGTATTAAAACAAGGATTTTTTTATCTCCAAATCTATCGGCAAAATGACCAAAGAGGAAACTGCCGATTACCGAAGCAATAACCGTTGCTAGCGTTATAAGCGCCTTAGTATTATCTGTTGTATTCCAAACCTTTTCAAAAATAATTGGTAAATTATTTATTACCGTAAGAATGGCTCCATTGAATAAGCTAAACGAAATTAGAAATATTAAAATATTACGATTTTGAAAAATACTCGTTGCTTTTTGCAAAAAATTTCCCTCAAGCTGAGTGGTTGTGTTTTCTTTTTTAGGTTCTTTAAAAAACAGCAGCATTGGCAGGGAAAATAACAAAAAAGCACTGATCGCCGGTACTATAGTTTCGGCGCGGCTTAATTCGCCAAATAAATTTATTTTCCCTGTTGCAAAAGGCGCAGCAAGCAACAGCCCCGCGATATTTCCCATAAAATTTCCCACAAAACCAATTCCCGAAACCAAGCCGCGTTTATTTGGCGGAGAAATAACATTGATAAGCGGAGTATAAAAAGAAAATGATAAAGCAAAAAAATATTGGCCGATGGTGAAAAATGCAAGAGCTGGAACGGCATAATTTTTGAGCGCGAAAAATGCCGTGAGTCCATAAAAAAATATAATCGCAATGGTGGTAACACGTAGGCCAGAAATGTTCTGCCATTTTTCATCAAGTTTTATTCCTACAAACGGAGCAGTTAGTAATAAAATAGCAGAAGAGGTGGCAAGGCAAAGGTTAAACCAAATGTCAGGGACATTTTTGTCAGCCACTGCCCACTGGCTGAAATACAAAAAGAAAGCGATATAAACAAAAGAGTTGGCAAAGTCATAGAGCGCCCATAAAAAAATATTGCGGAGTTTATTCATTGTTTTTTATAAAATATGTTATAATATTATAACATATTTTATGGACTCTTATCTATTACACGAATATCGTTGTGACGGCTGTAATCGTTTGATTATAAGAGGGATGTTGCTTAAAAGCTATGAGGAGCTTAAATGCGACCGTTGTGGAAAAATTGTGCGTTTTAATGGTATTGCCGATGGAGACGAGTCTAACAGATATTTGTTGCTTACATCCTATGATGGAAAGATAGTCAACGCCAGTCCTTCTATTGAAAGGAATATTGGTTTTTCATTGAACGAAATAGTTGGTAAAAATGTCAACGAACTTTATTTTAGCGAACAGCAGAGGAGTGTGGATAAAATTTTTATCTCAAAAATTACCAAATTTAAATACTTTCGCTGGGATACTAGTCACAAGGCAAAAGACGGAAGCGAGGTTCCGATTGTAATTTGTATGCGATCATTTCAGGAAAACGGCCGTGACTATATATTAAGAATTGTTGATAAAGTTATTTTCCCCGACGAGGCCTTTGAGTCGCGCAATAAGTTTGACTCTCAAAACCATTGCGACTTTGTTACGGAAATGGATTCAAGCGGCAATTTTTTGTATGTGGACAAACAAGTAAGAAATTTTTACGGCTACGAACAGGAAGAGTTATTGGGTAGAAACGTTAGAGAGTTGTATGCGCCCGACGAAGCGGAGTGGCGTGATAACAATCAGAAAGCTTTATTTCATAAAAGACAATCTTTCCGGATCCCATGTTTTCGAGCAAAACACAAAGATGGTCACTTTGTAGATTGCGAAAGTATAGCTTCGCCGTTTTATGACGATCTGGGAGATTTTGTGGGATATAGACATTTAAATTGGATGAAAAAGTAATTTTATCCACAGGCTAATATTATTGGATATATAAAAATTTGTTATAATAAATAAAAATAAGCTACGCGGCTCATGAGCGGCCCAAATCTTTTTAGATTGGGCTGTTTTCATTATAGTATGGTAAATAATTTTTTAAATATTATAAGCAAATTTGTCATCTTGATTTTATTGCTTTGTGTCGTGTTTCCTCAAAGCGCAGGAGCGGTTATGTATTCTCCTGGCCAAACACTTACGCCAGCTTGCGGTCCTGCAGATAGCAATTGCGGTGTTACTGCGCCGGTTTATACATCTGACACCGCTACCAATGGAGCCATGTTGTTTTCTTCGTCCGATGCCTGGTCGCTTTTATCAGCCGGCACCGATGGCCAAGTTTTAAAGTTATCCGGCGGACTGCCTACTTGGGCGGCAGACGCGGGTGGTACGAGCTATACCGCTGGAAGCGGACTTTCGCTTTCCGGTTCATCTTTCGCGCTTGATTTGACTAATGCCAACAGCTGGACGGGCATTCAATCTTTCGGTAACGGCTTTATTCTTGGTGGCAATACTTATACTAATCTTGCCGGTACTGGATTGAGTTTTTCTAGTGGCACGCTTTCATCAAGTTTAGGTGCTTCAATTGAATCTTCTGAAATTATTGACGGCACGATCGCCACTGCCGACATCGCTGACTCAACTATAACTTTTGGTAAATTGGGACAAAATAGTTGTGCTACAAATGAAATAATAAAGTGGAATGGTTCAGCTTGGGCATGCTCAACCGACAATAATACTACTTACACGGCCGGCACAGGGCTTTCACTTTCAAGTGGGGCTTTTTCTTTAAATATTAGCGGACTGACAAGCGAAGGTGTAATTGATAACGCAGACTTGATTCCTATATATGATTCCAGCGCCAGCGCAGTAAGACAAATCACAAGAGCGAATTTTCTTTCTGGTATTACGGGAGCGCTTGTGTACCAGGGAACTTGGGACGCTTCAAACAACACACCAACCTTGGCTGACGCTCCTACTAGCGGCCAACAGGGAAAATATTATGTAGTTGCGGCAGGCGGTTCTCAAAATCTTGGCAGCGGTGCAATTGTTTACACTGTGGGAGATTGGGTGGTGCACAACGGCACAAAATGGGAAAAGCTTGATAATTCAAATGCCGTTGATTCTGTTTTTGGCAGGCAAGGCACTGTTACAGCCTCTGCACATGATTATGATGCAGACCAAATTGACAATATAGTCAGTGGAAATATTGTTGCCACAAACGTACAAGACGCCATTGTTGAACTGGACACTGAAAAACTTGCAAAAAGTCTGAACAGCGGCCTAATTTTTGTTGGCAACAGTTCAAACGTGGCAACAGGCGTTGTAATGTCTGGAGACATTACAATAGATAATACTGGCGCAGCTACAATTGGCGCAGACAAAGTAACTCTTGCTACCGATACTACTGGAAACTATATTGCAACACTTGCAGACAGCGGACAAAGTATTTTTACAATTGCCAATTCTGGAACAGAAAATGCGGCTGTGACAATTGCTTTGGCTGACGATTCGCTAAATTTTACCAAGCTTGCTGATGCCCTAACACTTGATGCTGCAACTGGTATTACTTTGGCTGGTAACGATTTAACTTTTGCAATCACCAGCGGAGGCTTGCCAAAATATACCAGGACTTCGGCTGGACAATGGATGAATTTTGCCGATGGCACTGATACTTTTGGAATTTTTAATACTGCCGGAACTCCGGAAAGCTCAATTGCGGCCAACGAAGGCTCGCTAGCAATTGATACCGCAAACGGCGTGCTTTATGTTAAAACTAGTGATTCGCTTAACACCGGATGGTCTGGCCTTGTTGACACAACCCAATCACAAACAATTGGCGGAACTAAAACTTTCTCTTCAGCTATCATTGCGCCGACCTTAGCAAATTCTATAAACGGATTAATTATAAATTCTGGTGCGCTCTCGGGCATTACCGGTTTAACTATGACTTCCGGTAATGTGGATATGGCAAACGGTCTGATGCTCAACATCGGCGCAGCTGGAACAGATTTTACTTCAGGCGGAGGGTTAAATTTAGCCAGCGACCTGGCCATAAATACCGACAAATTTACTGTCACAGCTGCGAGTGGAAACACTCTTATTGCTGGAACGCTTGGCGTGACCGGCGCCATTACCGGCGCCACATCTACTAATACAATCAATGGTCTGGTTATTAATGCCGGTGCGCTTTCAAATGTTGCTTCTCTTGCGGGCTCCGGAGCTTTATCAATTACATCGGGCAGTACGGGGGCGATTACTTTGGATTCAAATTCTACAGGAGCAGTAAATATTGGCACTGGTAATAATGCAAAAACAATAAGCATTGGCACAGGCACAGCTGGCAATACTATAAATATAGCTTCCGACAATACGACAGCCGATAACGTAACTATTGGTTCGGCTCTTGATACGATTACCTTGAAAGGAAATATTATTTTAGATGGAAACGTTACTATAAACGGAAATCTTTTGCCGGGAACCGACGAAACATATGATTTGGGTTCAAGTACCAAGCAATGGAAAGACGCTTATGTTTCCGAAAGTTCCATTTACATCGGCGGAACGGCTTTAAGCAATAGTTCTGGATCACTTCAATGGAATGGGTCATCTGTTGGCGGCGGAGGAGGTGCAACGACACTACAGAGTATAACTGCCGATGCGACATTGGCGGGTTGGACGCGAACAGTCAAAGTCGATGCGACTTCCGCATCTGTAACGGTTACCTTGCCGACGGCAGTCGAAAATAGTGGACAACTGATTGAAGTCTATAAAACCGATAGCTCAACTAATTTTGTTAAAATCTCTGCTTCTTCCGGACAAACCATAGACGGCATAACCAAAGATGTTTACTTGTATAACCAGGGTGAAAGTGTCGTCTTTCGGTCCGACGGTTCAAATGTGTTGATTTCATCGCAAAACAAGAACGGAGATGTGGCAACCATAACCAACTGGCAAACCAGCACCTTCTCCATAGAGTCCACCGGCACTGCTCCAAGCGGCGGTACTGTGACCATCAACAAAATGCGGTGGCGAAGAGTCGGGCAGAATATGGAAATAGAATACGACTACTATATGAGTGTTGCCGGTAATAGTGGATCGGGTACATATCTATTGCCGATCCCTAGCGGATACAATATTGACACCACTAATCTTGTTTTGCAGTCTGCCGCCGCAAGAAGCGTCCCAAGTCAAGGAGCTACAAATATTGGTTATGGTTATGGAGATTATAATCAAACAACAGATCAAAATAGAAAAATACTGACAGCGTATGTGTGGGGAGGAGCAACACCAAATAAATTAAATATTGCTCAGACAGAAGAATACTCAGAAAATCATTATGTGGTTGGCTCTGATTGGTTTGAGAATGCCGCAAACAGAAGTTTTTCATTGCATGTTTCCATCCCGATTCAGGGCTGGTCGGCCATGGGGACGAATGTGGTTAGTACAGTGGAGTATATAATGGTCACACGCTCATCTAATCAGGATGTTAGTAACGGCACCACAATTCTGTTCAATACACAGGTTAGCGGTAATATTCCTTATAATACTTCCACAGGCGTGTTTACTTTGACTGCCGGAAAAACCTATGAACTTTCATATAGTTTGCGTAATACTAGTAATTCAGCTCAGTTTGATGTTGCTTGGCGGGACAATGATGGTGCTACTAACCTAGTTGCAAATACAGGAATGGGTAATTCAGCCGCCGCCTATGAGAGCAAATCGGGTAGCATTATTTATACGCCAACAACAAATCAGCAAGTAAAACTGGTTGCGTTTGCAGGCTCTGGAACAATAATGGGAGGGCAATCTTTTGCATCGATCACTCAAATCGGCTCGACCGCTTCATCCGGTGTGGCGTTAAGTAGTTTGGTTGACGCGACCGCCAATGGATCTTTGGATAATCGAAGTTATGCTCACACTTGGGCTTGGTCAACGGCAACGACACAAACTGGTCTCACAATGACTGGCAATACTCTCACTAGTGGAGGACTTTTGAATTTGGCGACTTCAAGCGCCAGCGCTTCAGGAAATATTTTATCTTTAAATATAAGTAACGCCAGCGCCAGTGCTAAAGGACTTTCGATTGCCAATTCCGGAACCGGACTTTCAATGGACATCCAGGGAGCGGTAGCTTTTAAAGCCGGAACGACCTACACCACTGCCGGATCAGCCAACAATGTGAATTTTGGCAATGTGTCGCTTATCAAACTGGATACTTCAGGCACAGCTCAAACGATTACCGGTATCGCCGGCGGAGCGGATGGGAAAATTCTTACTCTTATGAATGTGGACGCGGCGAACGCCGTAACTCTTTCCAACAGTTCCGCATCATCCAGCGATGGCAACAAAATTCTGACTGGCACCGACGCGGATTTGACTATTGCCGCTAATGCTTCGGTGACGCTGCAATACGATTCAACCGGAACGGCGGCGACTTCCTATTGGCGAGTAATCGGAGGAACCGGCAGTGGAGATGGTGGAGGAGGGATGGGTGTTCCTGACTATGCCAATGGGCAAACAAGGGTTACGGATATCATTTATCAAGCAGGCACGGATGGTTATTTGAGTGCCGTTTATTCCGGATCATACATGAATGATTTGTATATTTATGTCGGCACAACCAATCCGCCCGAAACTGTTGTGTGGCGCCAAGGTGATGATCAAAATCTCTATACGAAATATGGCGCGGCCATGGTACCGATAAAAAAGGGTAATTATTATAGGGTGACCCAGGGATATGATACTGTAACCGTTAAATTTTATCCGGCGGTTGAAGGCGCGGATCAATGGACAAGTAATGGCACGGCGCTTTATTACAATGATGGCAACGTCGGCATCGGGACGACAGCTCCTCAAGCCGCATTGCACATTGTGGGTTCGGAAATTTTAGGCACAGCCGGAACCGCGGGGGACTCAGCCGTTAATCTGGAATTTGTAACTAAAGGTGGAAATACCTCTGGTTTGAGTGGTGCAAGCACGAAAGGCTGGCAATTGTATGGCCGCGGAGACGCGTATTCAACAACGAGTGAACGCAATGACTTTGGTATTTCGTATTGGAACGGCTCCACTTGGCAAACTCCTCTAGTTTTTGATTCTGCCGCGGCTGGAGTAACTATGAATGTCGGCGCTAGCGGTTTAACAATAAATGGTTTGGGCTCGAGTGTTGGAACGAGCTATTTGTGTAATAACGGCGGAAGTATTACTTATTCTGCTAGTGCTTGTAATTCTTCTTTGGGCGTTTACAAAACAAATGTTGAAGATTTACATTTTGGTTTAGATGAAGCAATGAAGTTGCGACCGGTAACTTACTACTGGAACAAAGACACATATCATGGTTTATCCGGCGATATGGACAAACAGCAAGTTGGTTTGATTGCCGAAGAAGTAGCCGAAGTTGATCCTTTGCTCAATACTTATAATTATGATGAAAATGGTGTGGCGGTTTTGGGCGGTGTTGACTATCCTAAGTTAAGTGTACTGGCAATAAAGGCCATTCAAGACCAGCAAAAGGAGATTGAAGAAATTCAAAATCAATTAACTTTGGCAAGCGAGAGCGGTTCCGGTGGTATTTCGGTTATTTCTTTAAACGAATTAACAATTTCTGGAGCATTATCAGTTATTGGTCATGTAGTCTTAGGCGAAGATACGGTTGGAGAGGCCATAATAACGGCTGGTCAAACTTCAGCAAATATTACATTTGCAACTCCATACACAGAAAAACCCGCAATCACTATAACGCCAGACCAGGCTGTTTCATTCTTTGTTAATAATAAAACGCCAAACGGATTTACCGTTAACATTTCTTCTGCTCAAACAAGCGACATAACTTTTGATTGGCATGTATTTGCCCAAAAGGGCAATGCATTTACCGTGGTTGTGGAAGCAACACAAGCCCCAGAATCTGAAATTACTCCTGAACCAGAGCCAGTAATAACTACTCCCGAAGAGTTAGCACCAACCGAACCTGAAGCAGAAACAACACCAAACTCTGAACCAGAGCAAGAACCGGAAGAAACTATTACTGAACCAACTCCAGCGCCAGAGCCCGTGCCCGAGCCAATACCCAATCCTGAACCAGAGTCAGCTCCTGTTGTTGAAGAACCCGCCCCAGAACCCGAACCAACTCCAGAGCCTGCAGTTGAACCTGCCCCAGTTCCAGATAATGGCGATGTTGCGCAATAATAAAAGTAATTTATTATTAAATAAAAGATATGTTTAAGAACGTTAAAGTATCTAGTATTGATGCGGCACAAAAATTAAGCAAGCCTAAATTTCCAAGTTACCCAGCAGTAAAACGCTGGCTGGCAGTTGTTATAATTCTTTTGGCCGTTGGCGGAATTGCCACATCAATTTATTACTCTAATAGATATCGCCAGCTTAAAGCCAATCCAGACATTGAGGCTCAAAAAGAAACCGAAACTTTAGTATCTGCGGTTAGTAAAATAATGGAGTTGCCAGCAGATGAAACGCCAACCGTGGCAACAATTATGGATAAAGACAAACTAAAAGACCAGCCATTTTTTGCAAAAGCTGAAAATGGCGACAAGCTTTTGGCTTATACCAAGGCAATGCAAGCCATTCTCTATCGGCCATCCACCAACAAAATTATCAATGTTGCGCCAATTTTTATTGATCAGAAAGATGTTGCTAAGCAAGAGAAGTCGGCAACCGTTGCTCTGACCGGATTGAAGATCGCTTATTACAATGGCACGGAATCCATTGAACTAGCTGGTGAATCTGAAAAGCTGGTGCAAAAGACTTACCCGCTCTATCAGACTGGCGTCTCGGGCGATGCCTCTAAAAAAGATTATAAGGAAACTTTGGTAATTGATTTAACCGGCGCGCACAGCAAGGAAGCAGGCCAGATCGCCGGTCTTTTGGGTGGCAGAGTTTCTTCTTTGCCCGAGGGCGAAGGTAAACCGGATGCCGACATTTTGGTTATCTCCGGAAAATAATTTATATGGCAACAAAAATTCCGACATTTTTATTAATTATTGTCGGCATTTTTCTGCCGGTTTCTTTTTTGTTGACCGCTAACATCACTGGTGATTACAAATACGCTTGGAGCAATAACACCGGCTACATCAATTTTGAAAGTGTAACTATTTCAGACAGCGCACTTACCGGCTATGCCTGGTCTAAAAATTTCGGTTGGATACGATTTGATCCGCCAAATGGCGGGGTTTTAAATGATAATGGTGATTTGTCTGGTTATGCCTGGGGCGATCAGTTAGGCTGGATTAATTTTGGCAGCGTTTCTATAAACACCTCAAACGGTAAATTCTCTGGAACTGCCACGGGCGATCTTATAGGCACCATGACTTTTGACTGCCCGACTTATTGCGATGTGCGGACTGACTGGCGGCCGGCTTGTCCGGTAGTTTCCAATGCCGCTACCTATAATGCCTACCCAACCTGCGGTCCGGCTACCTGCAATAGCGGATATATAGTATCGGGCGGATCATGCGTGGCAACTGGCGGCGGAGGTGGAAGTGGGGGAAGTCCTTCTGCTCCGACAACCCCTATAGAGCCAAGTTCTCCGACTGAGCCTATATCGGAAAATCCAATAAATCCGAATAATGAGCCGAGTACTGAGCCGTCCATAAACAAAGAGATGCAAATCGATGGCAGCCTTCCCAAATCGACCTCTGAAAATAGTCAACCTACAAGTGAAAATATTACTCAATTTTTTAAGGGCTTACAGAAACAATTACCAACAGACAGACCCGAAGAAAATCATCAGGAAAGTTTTAACGCACCGCTCGCTGTAGAACCTCAGCAAAGCGGACTTCTGGTCTGGGATTTTACTACGCCGGAAATGGCTCAAGAATCAAAAAGACAGGCGGTGATTATCGAGCTGCCAAAAGAAGTATCAGCTGATATCCTTACGGTTTCAGTTAGGCTGGCAACAGCCGATACTGTCGCTTCTCTACAAAACGACCAAACAACTCTCTTGGGAACTGTTTTTGATATCACAGCAGTCAATAAACAAGGTCAGGTGGTTCATCAATTTGATAAACCGATCAAAATTACGCTTGTGATTCCTGAAAATTTGCGTGATCGCAATGACTTGGGTGTATATTACCTCGATGATGATTCAAACGAATGGAAACTTGTTTCCGACGCAATCTTTGATGATGTCAGCGCGACTTTCTACGTAAATCATCTTACTCACTTTGCCATTTTCGCAGCTGTCGGCATTCCCGAAACAATATCAATGAGTCTATCAACTTCCCATTTATTTCTATGGTTTTATGTTCTAGTAGCTGTAATAGCCGTGATTTGGTTTATTTACTCCCACAAAAAGCAATCCCACAATAAGTAACTGTGGTGGGGTGAAGTTTAATAGGAGTGTTTGCTAATAATCAAACCGAATAATCCACCTCATTTTTACCCTTAACTGATTTTGGCTTCGGTGTCTCAAACCATTCCGGATGAATTTTGTAATAAGCCCTTAATTGCTGTATACTTTTATCAATAAACGCGAAACTTAGCCGTGTTCTCGGTTCAAACTTCGGGACATCGTCCCCATTTACATCCTGCTTAGTGTGGAGTTTTTACGAATAAATGTGCTACGCATAGATAGGAATTTATTTTTTTAAAAAACGGGCGTAATTAGACGAAAGAGTTAAACCACATGAAAAAGCCGTATTTAAAAAAGATTGACGACAGAGGTGTTATAAGTATCTGGTTAGTAGACGGTCAATATATCCGAACCAACCTCGATAAAGAATTTACCAATTTCGGTCATCATTATACCTGCAAAAGTATTCCGTTGGATGAATTTTGGATCGACCGGGAGCAGCAACAAAGCGAAGTGCGTTTTTATATTTACCGAATGTTGACGGAGTACCGGCTGATGGTGGAAGGCAAGAGCCGATGCGTGGCTATGGATGCGGCGGGTAAAGCTGAATTGTTAGAAAGAAAAAAATCTAAATTGTTTAAAAAATTAGAAAAATTTAGAAAGAATAAAAAAGAATTAGTCGCCAGTGTTCATAAGGAATTATTAAAAGAGTATAGTAAGAAGGTTAATGTCTGGGTGGTACGAGGGGAATTGGTTCGTGATTTTTACTATATTGATTTTACCGAAGGTGGTCATGACAGGGTTTATTCTTTTATTCCCGATAAAGAAATTTGGCTTGATGATGGTTTGTATCCCGCCGAAAGAGAATTTGTTTTGCTACACGAACTTTATGAGAGAAGAATAATGTCTGCCGGGCACTGTTTTGACATTAGAAACGGCACGTTGCGGGTGAATAAAAACTATACCGAGATTTATGCTAAAGCGCATAAAGCAGCTAGTCGCCTGGAATATTTTTACCGGCATCACCGCAGTAAGCTGGCAAAAAGGTTAAAAATTGAGATAAAAAAAGCGTGATATCGGTTGCCGAATATATTTGTGATTTTTGTTTAAAATTTTAGTGTTTGTCGTGACATCAGTGAATAATTAGTTAGTGGTACGTAAAAAACAAAAAAGGAGCTTTTTATGATACGACGGAAACCTAAGGATTCGTTGATTTTGGTAAAGGTGCGAAAACTGCCGGTCGCCGCGAATGTTTGCGGACAAGTACTGCGTGAAGTGGAAAAACAGCCGACATGGTCAATGGCACACGTGATTATGAATCCGATGGCTGAATCTCTTTTGCATAAACATCGAGAGATGACGGAGATTTATGTTATCACCAAGGGTCACGGAGAAGCTTTGTTTGATGTTTCGAAACCGGACGATGTTTGTCGTCGGGTAGTCGCTGGTAGCGCTTTTGACATTCTGCCCGGTGTTCCGCATATGCTCAAAAATATTGGCGGTGGATATTTGGAACATCTGGTATTTGCCCTGCCCCCGTTTAACCCCGCTGACGTCGAGATAATTAAAGACGAATCGTTTGTTCAAAAATCCCCCGCCCAGTTGTTTTTGTCTGAGCCGCAAGATTGCTTTGACGGTGCAAAAATTATCTCATATGATTTTTCCCATCTTGGTTTGAGTGTGGCACTAGGCTGGGTTACCAGTGATCTGATGCGGCGCAAGAAACCTCATTATCATAAGCGGACCACTGAGTTCGCATACGTGGTTGAGGGCAAAGGATTCGTCAATATCAATCGAACTCTTGTGCCGATTCAGTCCGGTGATTGGTTGCGTGTCAATCCCGGAACGGAACATGGCTTCGTCAACGAATCTCCGGAAGACCTTGTCGTAGTATGTGTATGCTCCCCGGCTTTTCAGATGGAAGACGTTCATTATAGCCGTCGCTAGGCACGGCTATCAGCATCCCCGTTCGCCCTTAGTGGTGTATGCGGGGATTTTTTTATTTACAAGGTGGATAATTAGTGATAATGTTGGATATGTGAAAATTAGCAAAGCGCAGAAAATAGTAGTTGATGATGATAATATTTTTTTAAATGTTAAATATTAAGTATTGTTTAATATGATTACAGACATGGGAATTCTTTATATCGAGCCCTCTGCGAAAACTTCCTCCGAGCCGGTTATTGATAGGTATACCAGGAAAATGGTTGCCGCTCTTCGGCAGGGCAAAGAAGGTCTTGGTTATCGCGGCATACATATTTGTAAGTGTGGAGCACGTAGCACGAACTGTGATTACACGTTACCCAATGGAGAGCAGACCAATTTTCTCGCCGTTCATTATCTTGCTTATCATCGAGACGAGGTTCCGCAGTCAGAGCTAGTCAAAGTCGATTCGCTTGATTGCGGCGAAGCAGATCCTACTCCTGAAGAGCTGCAAAGACCAAAAAACAAAGAAGCCAGCAGCGAGCTACAAAACGATTACGACTCCGGACCGAATGGATGGAAAAATAATTGGAGATAAGCTTTATTTTATAACTTAACCAATAAAAAGTCGGTATTATTTTCAATAGTACTGATTTTTTATTTGGGTTTACAAAAGGTATAATCGGGCGTAGTGTTGTATGTACAGAAGATGTTTTATTTTTATGTTTAAAAAAGTTGGATTAGCCCTTGGCAGCGGCGGAGTAAGAGGACTGGCGCATATCGGAGTAATTAAAGCGCTTTTGCGTCACAATATTCCGATTGACTATCTTTCTGGAGCCAGTATTGGCGCTTGGGTAGCGGCGCATTTTGCGCTTTATCGCGATATTGAAAAAACCGCTGAATTTACGGTTGGCAGAAAAAAAGAAAAGTTGTTAAGTTTTTTGGAACCGACATTAGGCGGCGGTCTGGTCAAAGGAGAAAAAATCGAAGCCATGCTTGATGGTTGGCTTGATAAAAAAACTTTTGCCGATGTTCAGATTCCTCTCCGGATTAACGCTACCGACTTGATTAGCGGCGAGCAAGTGGTGTTTAGCGAAGGTAATCTGGCATTTGCCGCTCGTGCCAGTATGGCAGTGCCGGGCATTTTTCGACCGGTGATTTTTGGCAATCGTGTTTTGGTAGACGGTGGTGTCAGTAACCCCGTACCCGATAATTATTTAAAAAGTATGGGTGCGCAAGTGATTATTGCGGTTAATCTGGATTTTTCTCAAAACTCGTTAGGTGTCGCTCCGCAAAAAATTGGCTTTACTCTGGTGGCGGAAAGGACCCAGGAAATAATGCGTCATTATTTGGCGGAATATTCGATGCATGATGCTGATTTTATTATTCAACCGCCGCTTGGTAGATATTCCAGTTGGCGTGAATATTTTACTAAAGACTCCGGTGAAAAGATCGTTGAAATTGGTGAATTCGAAACTGAAAAAATTATTTCTCAAATCAAAGCCAAGATTTGATCAGGTAAAAAATATCCCAGTAGGTTTCTGCTTTTATTTATTGAGATTTCCTTGTAAAATCAGTATAATTAAGTTATATTTTATTAGTATTGATTGCCAAAAAAATATTGGGTTTTAACTAGCTGATTTAATTTATGAATTAATAAGTTAAGATAAGCTATATTGGCTTAATATTAAAAAAACTTCTATGAAAAAAGTATTTTGGACTGGGTTAGTCGCCGGCGTGGTCATGGTAGTTATTAATATGGCGCTGAACCCGATTTTTAGCTCCCTCTTTCCTTGGTTGAAAGAGTCTTACATGAATCCAGTTTTTCGTCCTTGGCAGGACCCAATCATGATGCTTTTTTTTCTCTACCCAATAGCACTTGGTTTCGGTCTATCTTTTGTTTGGGATAAGACCAAGCAATTATTTGGTAAAAGCGTTTTTTATAACGGTCTGAACTTTGGTTTAATTTATTTTTTTGTCGGTGGTATCCCGGCTTTTCTAATTAATTTTTCCAGTTTTAATCTACCCTTAGTAATGATTTTAACCTGGACGATTATGGGTCTGATAGATGGTTTGTTGGCAGGCTGGATTTTGGCGCGACTAAATAAGTCAATAAAATAATATGTTTAAACGTAAAATAACCCTAGGCTATTTGGCAAAAAACATTTCCATTGCCGTTAGTTTGGTTTTGATCTGGCGCGGAATTTGGTATGTTTTAGACGGATTTGATAAATGGCTTTTTGGCGGTAGTCATGTGTGGACGGCTATCGTTGGTGTTATTATTGGTCTTGTCGTTTTGTACTTACCGGATAAAGATTTAAAGGAAATAGAAAAACTATAGATGGTTTTGAGGCAGTTGTTCATGCTTAGAAAATAGTGGTCAATGTTTATGGGTCATCAGACTTCAAAAAATTATTTGGATTTACAGCGTCGGCTGGATCGTTCGCCGCAAGGCGCGCCGAGTTCAGAGACGCTTTTTAAAATTCTGGAGATTTTGTTTACCCCGGAAGAAGCCGAGCTGGTTTCGTTTTTGCCGATCAACCTTTTTACTGCTAAAAAAGCGGCCAAGATTTGGAAAAAGAAAGAAGTCGAGGCAAAGGCTATTTTGGACACGTTGGCCGACAAAGGACTTTTTCTTGATATCCAAAATGGCAAAGAACAAAATTATATTTTAGCCCCGACGATGGCGGGGTTTTTTGAATTTTCTATTATGCGTACTGATGGTCGGTTCGACCGCAAAGTTTTGTCCGAACTATATTATCAATACATAAATATTGAAGATCGCTTTGTTAAAGAAGTTTTAGCTATAGATCCGTCGATTGCCCGCACTTTTGTCCAAGAAGACGCTTTATCAGAAAAAGCCAAAACAGAAATACTAGATTACGAAAAAGCGACAGAGGTGATCAACACCGCTTCGTGTATCACCGTTGGTACTTGTTATTGCCGGCACAAAATGGAGCACATGGGTAAAGCGTGTCAAATGCCGCAAGATGTTTGTCTGACATTTAATACCGCCGCAGAAAGTTTGTCCAAACACGGTGTCGCTAAAAAAATCACCAAAGAAGAGGCAAAAGCGATTTTGGACAAATGTGTTAAATTGGGCTTAGTGCAGCTTGGCGATAATATCAAAAATAAAGTTGCCTGGATTTGTAATTGTTGCGGTTGTTGTTGCGAGGCGATACTGGCTTATAAAAAACTCGGTACTCGACCGGCGATCAATAGCAATTATTTTCCGCAGATTAGTAGCGACAAATGTATCGGCTGCGGTATGTGCGCCAGACGTTGTCCGGTTGAAGCCATAAAAATAAACCACAAAAAACCGGAAATAGATATTGCCCACTGTATCGGCTGCGGTGTTTGTACCAGATTTTGTCCGACTAAAGCGATGGAAATGGTGCGCCGATCCGATACGCGTTTTGTGCCAAACAACAGCTTTGAGAGATTTGTTTTGGGTGCGATAGAAAACGGCAAGCTGCAAAATTTAATTTTTGATAATTATTCTCTCTGGACATATGAGTTGCTGCGCCGGATGCTAAAAGTGATATTGGAACTTAGTCCGATCAAGCGGCGGTTAGCCGACCAGCAGCTTTGTTCGCGATATGTTTCTCATTTGACCGCGGTTTATGCTAAACTAAAAGCAGGAGATAAAAAGGTTTAAATATAACAATAATTTTATGAAAAAACTTATTTTTTCCGGGTTAGCCAGCGCTTTGGGCGTAGGCGTTTATGTTGCCGCCGTTTCTCTCATTATGCAAAACGGCGAGAGACTTTTTGGCACAGGTAAAAACTATTTAGCGCCAGTAGCCTTTTTGCTCATTTTTGTTTTATCCGCAGCGATTACCGGTTTTTTAGTTTTTGGTCGTCCGATAATGATGTACTTGGATAACAAGAAAGTTCAGGCGATTCAGCTGCTCGGTTACACCCTGGCTTGGCTTTTTGTTATTACCATGGTTTTATTGGTCATTTTAGTTTGGTATTAATTTTGTGGCGGTTGACTTAGTGCGATTAAAAAGTTTTTTAGCAGAAGCTAATCTGGCTGGCTATGCCACGGGTGCGGAAAACTCTTTCATCAAAGAAACCGACGGTTCAAAGACAATAGTTTTTGTTGATGGCGATTGGGGTTTTAATGATAATTATTTTGGCGGCGAGCCGTATGGTGGTCGAGAGGTGGTTTCTTATCAAGGTAAACCGGTTTTTATTATGGTTTATTACGGACAAGTGAAAAGTTTCGTTGATAAAGAAATGGTCTATGATTTTTTGCGCCAAGCGTTGAAATCGTTTCCGGCAGAAATGCCGTTGCGCGGTCCAAGCGAGTTAGTCGACTCAATGTTACGTTATGAAAATAAGTGGATCGGCGATATAACAAAATTTTCCGGTCAAGAAAAGATATTCTTCGATGGCGAGGAGGCGTATCAAGCGAATTATTTAGGAGGACTGGTTGATCAATAATATGTTACAAAACCGCGCTGTAGCTATAACGATAAAAGGCGATGAAGTGTTGCTGATGTTTCGCCGCAAAAATGGAAAAGAATATTTTACTTTTCCCGGCGGCGGAGTGGAAGACGGCGAGTCAGTAGAACAAGCCACTATCCGTGAAATTAAAGAAGAAACGACTTTGGATATTAAAATAGAAAAACTCCTCTATCACCATATTTATGACAATAAACAAGAGCAGTTTTTTTATTTATGTTCCTATCTTTCCGGCGATCCCAGATTGTCGTCAGACAGTATAGAGGCTCAAAGGTTGAGTGATGATAATTTTTATCAACCGCAATGGCACAAAATTACCGACTTGCCGCAGATGTTGGTTTATCCGTTGGAGATTCGTGACTGGTTGGTCGAAGACATTAAAAATGGTTTTACTAATACGCCAAAAGAGGCCAAGATAAAAATTTCCGACATCCGTCGTAATCTTTAAAACATATGGAAAAACTTTCTTTTATCAATCGTCGGGGGCAAAAAATAGTAGTCAATGTCCGTCAGGCAAAAGATCAAGCAGGACTAGTTTTTGTTATGCATGGTTTTGGCGGATTTAAAGATCAGGACCAGATTCAGGCTATCGGCGAATCTTTTTTTGAGAAAAATTATACAACTGTTTTATTTGACACCGCAAATACTTTGGGCGAAAGCGAAGGCAGGGTGGAAGACGGTAGTCTCACCAGTTATTATCAAGATTTAGAAGACGTGATCGCTTGGTCAGAAACACGGGATTGGTATCAAGAACCATTTATTTTAGCTGGGCACAGTATGGGTTCTTTTTGTATAGCATATTATGCCGAGAATTATCCGGAGAAAGTTTTGGCGATCGCGCCGTTTTCTCCAGTAATATCTGGGAAGTTTTTAGACGAGGCGATGATAAGAAGAAACCCGGCGGTATGGGAAAAATGGCGTCAAACCGGTTGGCTTGAGGTTCCTAGCAATTCTAAACCAGGCGCGTTCAGACGAAGTCCTTGGTCGGTGGTGGCAGACTGGGATCAATATGATCTGATTCCGCAGGCAAACAAATTGAACATGCCGGTTTTGATTATTGTCGGGCAAAACGATACCAGCACGCCGGTTTATCAAGTGGAAAAATTTTTCCAGGCGTTACCCGGAATCAAGGAAATGCATGTTATTGATGGTGCTGAGCACACTTTTCGCACGGTTGAACATTTTGCAGAAATAAAGAAAATAATTTTTTTCTGGCTGGACAAAATGGAAAAATGGAGATAGAGTGTCTTCAACAAACGGTTTTTAACCAAAAGGAGGATTGACGTTGAAACTTGAAACAATCGCGCGTCTCACGCGACAATATCATCTGGAGTTGCAAAAAAAGATTGATGAAAGAACAGCAAGGCTAGGACAGGCAAAAAATTTGAATTTAAAAATATTGCAAGATTTGGTCGCGATTATCGATGAGTTGGAACAAGCGGTCGCCGGTTTGAAAGCCGCACGGCAAGCTAAAAAAATATTGCGACCGGATAGGGTCGTGCAAATCAAAAGAGAGATGTTTGGTCCTGTTATGGTTGGAAAGGCATTGCCAGATTTTCAGCAGGTGTTGTTGAAATTTGGTTTTGTCCAGGGATCTTTGTGGGCTATTGGAATTTATACCGAAGAACAACTTGCCGACCACAAAAGTGATGAGTAAAAACATTGTTAAACCGTCTTAATCGACGGTTTTTTTGTAGATTTGGAATAGCCGCACTCTCATAGATCTTTCATTTTAAAATCGTGAAAAAATACGGTACTAGCACGGAAGTAGTTTTTACTTTCGTGATTGAAAAGCGGGTTTTAAACCTGTTTTTATGTTGACAAAAAATAATTAATATGATAATGTTGGCAATCAACGATTTTTGAAAAAATAACCATTAAAACGGAGGAAATAAATGAATACTCTGATCCTTTGTGTCGTGACGGCTTTTTTCTTTGCATTATGGCCGTCGCTAGCCAGGTTTGCTTCGGCATCCCCGGGCTGGTTGGCGGTATTGATGTCTCTTGGTACGGCGACCACCGCTTCTTTTGGCATGATTACGAGTAAATATCTTGCCGGCGACGGTCTGCCGAAAAGCAAAGCAGCTTTGATCATTTTTGTCGCCGGTCTAGTCAACGGCATCGGTATGTTAGCCTACACCAAGATGATCAGCTCACCCAGTGTTGAGCTGTCCAAATTTGTGCCGATAGCGGCAGCGCTGGTGCCTGTTTTCGCAATGCTTATCGCGGTCGTTCTGTTTGGTGATCCGATCACTCTCAAAAAAATCGCCGGGCTGACGCTAGCCTGTGTCGCGGTTTTTCTGCTTAGCTAGAAGGAAGGAGGGACTACTGATGTTTGGTCTGGTCGTTCTCATTTTGTATGTAATCGTCGGAGCGATAATTGGTTTGATCTACACGGTAATAACCGGCGGTGGCGGTTACGTTTTTGGTTATTCGGTCATGCTTGGGCCGATATGCCTGTTCTTGCTGATCGTCACTCTGGAAATGCGTCTTTCGGTTAAAGGATTAAAGAATCGTTTCGGGCTGCGGCTGTTCAGGCTGCGACTGTACCATTATGCCTTTCCGGTCCTACTGACATACTTTAGTCTGCCGGTCATCTTCAATGGTCTTTCTATTGTTTTTAATTGGGTGGGATGGCCGCAGATGGCCGGATGGTTCTTCGCTATGAGGTTTTGGTCACTACTGATAGTTGTGGTCAAGGCCTTGGTTATTTTGTTTGCCTACGATACCTATAAAAGTAGATGTCGTAAGCGGTCGACTGTGGTCATTTAACAGCAATTCAACTCATGCCCCGCGGATTGATTTTCGTGGGGTTTTTATGTCTCAAAAAGTTTAGAAAAATTTTATCTTTTCTATGGTTAAATAAAAACGATACTATTAATTTATGATCAATATTGACATATATCATATATGATATATAATAATGACAAGGAATTCGAAGTGGTTTTTTATAGGGCACGATCTAACGGCTATTGTCCGGTTTTAGAGTATTTGAACGGTTTGCCAATAAATCAGAGAGCTAAAATTGTTAAATATATAGACTTTTTGAAAATAAATAAGGGCTACCTAGATGAACCATATTCTCGACACATCGTTGGTAAGATCAGGGAGTTGCGGATTGATTTTGATCGACATCGTCATCGAATATTTTACTTCGCCTTTGTTGATAAAAAATTAGTTCTATTACATGCTTTTTTGAAAAGAACAAAAAAGACGCCAAGAAAAGAAATTAATATAGCGATTAAACGTTATGACGAAGTATTAAGTAGTAAAAAAAATATATGAATAAAACAAAATCGATATCGTTTAGTTTTGAGGGATACCGTCAAGAACAGCTCAAAAATAATGATTTTAAAAAACATTATGATTATTATGGCAAGCAATTGAAAGTCGCTTACCAAATTTTGCAGCTGAGAAAAAATAAAAAAATGTCACAGCTACAGTTGGCTCAGAAAATTGGTACAACTCAAAGTAATTTGGCCAGAATAGAGTCTGGTCGGCAAAACCTTACTACCGGAACTTTAGAAAAGATCGCTAAAGCGTTTGGTCGGGAGCTTAAAATCGAGTTTTGTTAGTAAGTATTAATCATCACGTGCTATAATTTGTTAATGCAAAGAAGTATAGAGCTACAAACAAAGCAGATAAACTATACGCTCAAAAAAAATCCACGTTCGCGGCATTTACGGCTGGTGGTTCGTTGTGACGGTCTGGTCGCTACTATGCCACACTGGATGGGTGAAGACGTTGCCGAGAGTTTTATTCGACAAAAAGCTGATTGGATTTTGGAAAAATTGGCATTGGTTAAAACTAGGGCTGTTGTGCAAAACAGTAGACGTGATTATTTGGCGAAAAAAGAAATTGCCCGTGAACTGATAGCAAAAAAGTTAGATTACTTTAACATTCATTATAATTTTACTTTTACTCGAGTAGCGATTCGCAATACCAAAACCAGATGGGGTAGCTGTAGTCGTAGCGGCAATTTGAACTTTAATTATAAAATATTATATTTACCGGAACATTTGTTTGATTATATTGTCGTTCACGAGCTGTGTCATTTAGAGCAGTTAAACCATTCGCCAAAGTTTTGGCGGCTGGTTGCCGAAGCAATACCGGGTTACAAAGCAGCTCGACGGGAGCTCAGAAAAACTTGGTCTCATTATTAATATTTTTATAACTTTATGTCTACACTTATTATCGACATCGAAACAATTGGTGAAGATTTTGATTCACTAGACAAAACTACTCAAGAAAATCTGACCCGTTGGATCAAAAAGGAGTCTTCCGACGAAGGCGACTATCGGGTTATGCTCGATGGGCTAAAAAGCGAGCTTGGCTTTTCACCGTTGACCGGAGAGATAACCGCTATTGGTGTTCTAGATTTAGAGCGCGACAAAGGCGCTGTTTATTTCCAAGCGCCAGGAGAGAAGTTAGAAAATTTTGAAGAAAACGGTATCAAATTTATCCCTTCAAGCGAAAAAGAAATGCTGGAAAATTTTTGGCGTGGCGCAGCCGAGTACAATGAGTTTGTTACTTTTAACGGGCGGAGTTTTGACGTGCCGTTTTTGATGATCCGTTCGGCGGTTAATGAAGTTCGTCCTAGTAAAAATTTGATGTCCAACCGTTATCTCAATCTGCAAAAAGATAATGCTAAACATGTCGATCTTTATGAAGAGCTGAGCTTTTATGGCGCGGTTAGGCGCAAAGGCAGTTTGCATTTATGGACCAGAGCTTTTGGTATCAAAAGTCCCAAAGCTGATGGAATAACCGGCGACGACGTGGCTGGACTTTTTAAAGCCAAAAAGTTTGTTGATATTGCCCGTTATAACGTAGGTGATTTGTATGCCACCAGGGAATTGTATAAAAAATGGAAAACGTTTTTAAAATTTTAAGTATGGAATATTTTGATATTTTGGACAAAGACGGTAATCCGACCGGTCGAATAAAGCCGCGCGACGATGTCCATCGCGACGGTGATTGGCATGCCTCAACCCATCTTTGGATTATTAACTCCAAACAAGAATTGTTAATTCAAAAAAGATCGCCGGAAAAAGAATCTCATCCCAATCTTTGGGATATTAGTAGCGCCGGTCATGTGCCGGCTGGTACTGATATAATTACTTCTGCCGTTCGCGAAGCGGAGGAAGAGCTAGGCATAGACGTTGACCCTAAAAAAATGGAGTTTTTGTTTCGTTTGCCAGTACAAGCGGTTTTAAATAACGGCACTTTTATTAACAATGAATACAACGACGTTTTTTTAACGACCATGGACGTTGAGACCAAAGACATGACTTTGCAGTCAGAAGAAGTGTCGGAAGTAAAATTTATTCCTTGGCGAGAATTGGAGAAAATTATAGCTGCCGGTGACTTGGGGTTCGTAAAACACGCTGAGTACGTGCCGCTTTTTAAATTATTACATCAAAGGTTTGACCGTGTAGGCTAGCTATTTTTATTTTTTTGGGGTATAATATGTTTATTAAATAAAAACAAATAACATCATTTTATAGTTTACATTTTTAAATTTATGCCTAAAACCAAAACAAAAAAACCTTTAACAACAAAGAATCTCTTGGCTTCTAAAAGATCAGAAATTTTTTATTCGGTTGCCAAAAAGGCGAAATATCAATGCAGCTTTTGGATGCCTTTGTTGTTAACTGCAGCAACGGTTCTTTTTCTTGTGTCGTTTGTTATGTTTTGCTTTGTCAGAATAGAGACGAAAAATCAAGCTATGGTTTATACATTTTCCGCAGTCAAAGTTGCTGATCAGGACGAATTGATAAAAACGCAAGTACAAACCGCGGTAAGCATTTTGGATGGTATTTATGCCAAAGTGATGGCGGAAGAAATGGAAGAAGAAACAGCAAAAAAGTTGGCGGCTGATATTTTAAGAAATTTACGCTACGGAAAAGACGGTCAGGGATATTTTTTTGCTGATACGGTAGAAGGTATAAATATCGTTTTGCCGACTAATTTAAGCGTTGAGGGTACTAATCGTATAGACGCAAAAGTAAATGGTGTTTTTCATGTTCGTGAGATTATTAAATCCGGTCAGAAACCGGGCGGGGGTTTTACTGATTATTATTTTGTCAAACCCGGTGGAACCGTTCCTCTGGCGAAACGTTCTTATAGTTTGGAATTTAAACCATTTGGTTGGATAATAGGGACGGGATATTATTTGGAAGACGTGGTAACTAGCAATTATAAAAACGGTTGGAGTGCGGGTAGTAGCTGTGGTTTTTGTAGCGGCAAGATGATGAGATGGTGGTAGTTACAACGTAACATAATAACGTAGCGACATAATAACAAAGGGAAGCAGTAGTAATTTTTTATTGTGTTGTTATGTTTTTTTGTTTTATGATACAATCTCGCTTAATTATTAACCACTAATTACTAATCACTAATTATGCCTCAGCTTCACGAAGTGTTTAAACGACTTGAACAGAACAAAAAACAGCGTAACGAAATAAAATCGGTTTATCGGCAGGAGCTCGCTAATTCCAAAACTTATCAAGAGTTATTGGATAAAATAAAAGAATTGCGAGAGCGTAAGAAAAAGATAGAGCAGGATGTTAAATCCGAATTGCGCGGTGATTTGGAAAAGCTGTCTTTAATGGAGCTGGATATTAAGACTGACAAAGAAATGCTGAGCGATATGGCGCTTAACCAGTTGGTCCGCGGCGAAACAATAAAAGTGACTGATGATTATGAAAATGAGTACGAACCGATTTTTTCTGTTCGATTTCGTAAAATTGGTTAGAAATAGTCTGTGAGTTTTGCAATTTTTTTGGCTCTTTTTATTAAGTAAAAAGATAATGGCTTTGTGTTGCCGCATTTTTACGTAGCAGGTTTTTTGTTTATTTGGTATTATTAAAGCGTTTAAAATATTTAATAAAACAAACTTATGAAACCAGTAAATACTCCGGAAAATCGAGCTAAATGTATTTGTGGCGACTGCCCGCTTTATAATCAGTGTACCGAAGAGAAAAAAGAAATGCTGTATTGTGCTGTCGGAAAATCAACTTGTGATCTAGACGCTTCCAAGCCTTGTATCTGCGGCAGTTGCCCGGTTTATGCGGAAAACGATTTAAGTGGCGGGTATTTTTGTATCGATGAGATAAAGTAATTATTGATTAATAATTGGGTATGAAAAAAATCCACATTTTGGTTTTGTCAGTTGTTATTATGTTTGGTTTTATTGTTGCAGTTGACGCTCACCAGCCGCGATTGGTCTATCCGCAACGGATTACTTCAGAAAATCCAGTGATTATCACTCAGCCAGATGTTTCGCAGGCTTTTTACGGTGAGCTAAAAGGAGCGCCTGATTATTATCGAGTAACAATTAGTGAGCCAATGGATTTTTATTTTAGTCTGTTGGTTCCAGATCTTCCGGAGATTAAAAAAGATATTTCGGCTAATCTGATAACCATAGTCACTGGCGAGATAACCAATGTTTTGATGGGACTGGAAAATGAGTGGAACAAATATTATGAAGAATACGCTGGCGATAACTACTGGCAGGGACCAAAACAAACCGTTTCTTTACCAAAAGGATCTTACCGCATAGAGGTTTTTGCTCCGCAAAATGCAGGAAAGTACGTTTTGGTTGTCGGACAAAAAGAATCTTTTCCAATCGGAGAGTCTTTAGCTACTCTGGTAAATTTGCCTAGGCTAAAAATGCAATTTTTTGGTGAAAAGCCGTTGGCATTTTTTAACGGTAAGATAGGAAAAGCGGTTGGTATTATTTTGGTGGTGCTGGTTGTTTTGATCGTGGTTGTTATTTTGGCAGTAAAGAAGATAAGAAATAGAAAAAAATAAAAAATAAAAATATGAAGCAGGTTACCAAGCATTTAATTTTAGTACTTTTGATTTTAGCTATCATTTTGTTTGCCGTTTATTATTATGTCAGTGTTTCCCGAACAGAAAGACAAGAAATTTTCGTTGCTTCCGGCCACCCGGAGTGGGCGCCGATTATGTGGCAGCAGCAGGGAAGAATTGTTGGTGCTGGCCCTGATTTGGTTACTAAGATTTTTACCGATTTGGGCGTCAAAATAGAATCAAAATACACTGGTCTATGGGATATGGTTCAACAAAAAGCCAAGGTCGGGTCAGTTGATGTTTTGGTTGCTGTCTATAAAACAGCGGAAAGAGAAACTTATATGGACTATTCCATTCCTTATACTACCGATCCAATTGCCGTGGTGGTCAAAAAAGGCAGTGATCTCAAATACAATCAGTGGGAAGATTTGGTCGGTAAACTGGGGGTACTGACCGTAGGTGATAGTTACGGTCAGGAGTTTGACGATTTTGCTGCTGCCAAGCTGAGTACAATTCGGGCTAATAGCGCTATCGAGGCAGTAAATTCCCTGGAGGATGGATCAGCCGATTATTTTGTTTATGCTCTCTACTCGGCAGAGAGAATGATTGCCAAAAACGGTTTGCAGGACAAAATAGAAATTTTACCAAAGTATGTGGCAGAAGAAAATTTTTATGTTACTATTTCCAAAGTTTCACCATTGGCTAAATATTTACCAGAGATAAACAGCTTGATCAAAAAATACAAAGCCGATGGTACAATCGATCAAATGATTTTGGAAAATAAAGAGTTGTACAAAGAACAGATAATGAAATAGCACTAAGTCGAATTTTTGGTTACCAAATATGTCTATCACCCAAAGTTTACTTGATTTATTTACGAGTATTATCGCTACTGCCGGTTATGGCGGCGTGATTTTTTTAATGATCTTGGAAAGCATGGTGATACCGGTACCGTCAGAAGCCGTTATGCCATTTGCCGGATTTCTTTGGTTTTCGGGGGAAATGAGTTTTTTGCCGATTGTTTTTTTTGCAACACTGGGTAGTATTATCGGGTCACTACTTTCTTACTATATTGGATATTACGGTGGTCGCCCACTGGTAATGCGCTTTGGTAAATATTTACTACTCAATGAACATCACCTTGATGCAACAGAAAAGTTTTTCGCTCATTATGGCGATAAAGCGGTTTTTGTCAGTCGGTTTATTCCGGTAGTGCGACATTTGATTTCTCTGCCAGCAGGGATCGGTAAAATGAATATTTGGAAATTTGGTGTTTACACTGTTGTTGGTGCCAGTCTTTGGAATTCGTTTTTGGCATATCTTGGGTATTATCTTGGTTCGCGCTGGGAGGAAATCAGGAAGTTTAGTGAAGTGTTGGATATTATTATTGTTATAGTTTTGGTGGTTTTGATTATTTGGGGGGTTACAAAATTAAGAAGGAGGTAGTAAATAGGATGTAGCAAGTAGGGGAAAGACGGGATAAAGCCCGTTTTTTTTGTTTAATATTGAAAAAAAACTGACAGCGCGCCGTTCTCAATAACGTGCCCAGGGGGCGTGTCGAACCGATAGGCTTCGCGATGGCTAATTTGGTTTTAGGGTGTTAAAATAAAATTGACTCCCCAACTACTAACTACCAACTACTAACTACCATTTTTATGAAAACCCTAGTCATTTATTATTCCCTCGACGGCAGCACTCGCCTGATCGCCGAGGCAATCGCCAGTACAGTTGGCGCTGATATTTTGGAACTAAAGCCGAAGAAAGAACTAAATAGCAAAAGTCCTTTCAAATATCTCTGGGGTGGTCGTCAAGTGGTGATGAAAATCAAGCCAGAAATATTACCGCTAGAAAAAAATCCGGCTGATTATGAAATGCTTTTTATGGGTACCCCGGTTTGGGCTTGGAACTACGCTCCACCATTAGCTACATTTTTTGCTCAAAATAAATTTGCTGGAAAAAAGGTAGCGCTGTTTTGTTGTAATGGCGGGCAAAAAGGCAAAACTTTTGAAAACATGAGAAAGGAGTTGGCCGGCAACCAAATTTTGGGCGAAATAGAATTTTTTGAACCGCAAAAAAAAGACCCGCAAGGTTCAACTGCCAAAGCTTCTGTCTGGGCGACTGAAATTAGCAGTTCTTAGGTGTTTTAGAAGCGAATATTTTAGCGCCACATTTTGATATCGTGGGGCTTTATTTTTTGCTCAAAATTAGATAATATACCAATATATGAAAACGGTTGAAGTAAAGGGGCAAAATAAGTTTTTTTGGACGGTACACGCCAAAGAAAAGATGCAATATTACCGACTTTCCCCATCCCGGATTTTGCGCGCCTTTCATCATCCCGCGAGAGTCGAAGATGGCGTTGCGCCAAAAACCACAGCTTTGATGCAGCCATTAACCCCTAAACACACCTCGGAGATATGGCTAATGTACCAGCACGATAAAGCAAAAGGGACTAATACGATAATTTCGGTTTGGAGATATCCAGCCAAAAGTCCTACTGGTAAAGCAATTCCTATACCAGAAGAAATACGCAAGGAATTAAATATTAAAGTTATAAAATAAAAAATTTTGCCAGGAGGTGGGCAGGTTAACTAATAACTAGTAAATCATATGACAAAAGAGACGCCTTCTTCAAAGCCAAGTGAAACAGGGCTAAGGGAAAATTTAGGTTTTTCCCCTGATATTTGGTGGACGCAACTTGTACACGATCTCGAAGAAAATAACCGTCGGCAGGAAGAATTACTGGCGACAATCAAGCAGCGAGTGACTGAAGCGGGAGCTGCCGAAATAACCACGGAAGAAGCGGAGATTTTAAGAAGAGCCAGAGTGGAAATTGCTAATTTGAGTAGACTTCTCGGAGACGCTTTTACTTTTTTTAACCGTGGAGGAAAAAGACCAGAAAAAATGAATTAGTTTTTAGTGATAAGCGAAAATGGCGATTAACGTTAAGAAAGAAGTCGAATATCTAAAGCGACGGTATGAACGGGTGGGCAACAAAAAAAGAGCCGCCTGGGATAAAAACTACTGTCGCAGTATTTTTAAGTTTTACGGAGTCAAAGGTGATGATGTCAAAAAAATAATAAAGCAATTTATCCAAAAAAACAAAGAGTTGGACAAAAAAGACCTTTGGCTTTTAGTTCGGGTTTTATGGGAGTCTGGTTACCATGAGTTACGCAGCACGGCCGTTAATCTTTTACGTGGTTACCTGAAAAAACTTGATTATTCCGATCTGCCGGCAATAGAAAGACTGTTGCGTCAAGCAATTAATTGGGATCAGATTGATGAAATAGCAGTGCATTTAGTTGGTCCAATTTTAGAAAAAGACCAAAGGGCTTTTAGCTATTTAAAAAAATGGAGTATTGATAAAAATTTTTGGATTCGTCGCGCGGCTTTACTTTCGCAGTTGTTTCTTTTCCGTAAAAAACAGGGGGATCGGCAGTTATTTTATCGGCTAGCTGTTAAAATGATGGATGAGTCGTGGCAAAACTTTGATTCTTGGGCTGGCAATCATCCGGAGAAAATGGGTCGTTGGTTTATCCGTAAAACCATCGGCTGGGTGCTTCGCGAAATGTCGGAGCGGTGGCCGGAAGAGATATATAATTTTTTAAAAACTAATCGTCATAAAATGTCTTCCCTTAGTTTTCGTGAAGGCGGCAGAAAATTGCCGTTGGAATATCAAAAATTATTAAAAGTATAATCGTGTTATTTATCTTTTTTTGTTATAATAAAAAAAATTTATGCCGAAAATTCGTAAAGTGATTATTCCCGCTGCTGGATCTGGCACGCGACTGCTGCCGGCGACCAAAGCTCAGCCAAAAGAAATGCTGCCGATTATCGACAAGCCGGTTATTCAGTATGTGGTGGAAGAAGCGGTGGCTGCCGGTATTGAAGAAGTGATTATTGTTACCGGCGCGAACAAGCGGGCGATAGAAGATCATTTTGATTACAATTATGAGCTGCAGAATCAGCTACAAAAACAGGGCAAGGAAAAAGAGCGTCAAGAAATAAAAAAAATCGCCGACATGGCACATTTTGTTTATGTCAGACAAAAAGGTCCCTATGGCAACGGTACGCCGATTTTGAACTGCGAATATTTGATAGGCGATGAGCCCTTTGCCGTGTTATGGGCGGACGATATTTTGATCGGCAAAAAACCGAGACTCAAACAATTGATTGAAGTGTATGAAAAATATGGTGATCCGGTGCTAACTGCTATTAAAACCAATAAAGAGGGCACTGGAAAGTATGGTATAATTGATGGTGTAAAGATAGATGAAAATATTTTGCGGGTTAATTCGATACTGGAAAAACCAGGTCCGGAAAAAGCGCCGTCTTTGTGGGCGGCAGTAGGCGGCTATATTCTTACTCCTGACATTTTTCCGATATTGCGAAAAACTAAAATTGGTCGGGGGGACGAACTCTGGTTGGTAGATGCTTTATTCACGCTTTCCAAAAAACGACCAATATACGCTCGTTTGGTAGATGGCGATTATTATGATGCTGGATCAAAACTGGGCTTACTAAAGACCAATATTGCTCTTGGTTTGCAGCGACCGGATATAGCCAAGGATCTTAGAAAATATTTAAAAGGATTAAAATATTAGCTAGCAGTTAGATCGTGTTGCCGCGCCAAGCGTCGCAGGCGAGCTAAAAAACTGATAGCCATAAAACCAAAATATGTTCAAAAATAAAAACAAGAAAGCAAAATTGATGATTTTGTTTTTTCTTTTTGTATTTTTTATTACCGCCGGTTTAGGCTGTCAGGGAGGATCATCTGATACCGCGACTGCCAATAAACCGATAACGCTTAAATTTTGGCGAGTTTGGGATAGCGAAGACGATTTTGGCGATATCATTAACGCTTACAAAGCCATACATCCTAATATTAGTATCGAGTATAAACGGTTTCGCTATGAAGAATATGAAAAAGCTTTGCTTGAAGCTTTTGCTGAAGATCGTGGGCCGGATATTTTTTCCATTAGTAACGGTTGGGTAGGAAAATATGTCAGTAAAATCAGTCCAATGCCTGCCAGTGTTTCCTTGCCATATCCAGTGACAAAATCATATTTAGGTGGTTTGAAAAAAGAAACTACGGTGGAGATGCGTTCTACCAAGATGATAACCGCGGCGCAGCTTCGAGAAAAATTTATTGATGTGGTATATAACGACGTAGTGATGTTGTCCGATAAAACAGCCGAGATTTATGGTCTGCCGATGAGCGTTGATACGATGGTTTTGTTTTATAATAAAGATTTATTAAATAGCGCCGGCATTCCCCAGCCCCCAAGTACCTGGTTGGAATTTCAAGATGATGTGAAAAAAATAACCAAGCAGGATAAACAAGGAAATTTTGTTTATTCCGGCGGTGCTATCGGTACTTCTAGCAACGTAGCGAGGAGTTTTGACCTACTTTCGCTACTGATGATGCAAAACGGAACCAGGATGACAGAAGGAAGTACGGTTACTTTTAACAAACTACCTGCCGGGATGAGCGACCGCAGCGTAGTTCCGGGCGTAGAGGCCTTAACTTTTTATACTGATTTTGCTTATCCAGCTAAAGAAGTGTATACTTGGAATGATCAAATGCCCAATTCGCTTGACGCTTTTATCAGCGGAAAAGTGGCATTTTTCTTTGGATATTCTTATCATTTGAAAGATATTTTAAATCGCGCGCCGAAGCTGAGCTTTGGTTATAGTGCCATGCCTCAAATTGAAGGAAACCAAGCGGTTAATTACGCTAATTATTGGGTGGAAACGGTGGCTAAAAAGTCGAGCAACACGGATTGGGCTTGGGATTTTTTGCAGTTTGCCGCGGCTAATGACAAGCAAGCAAAGACTTATTTGGACAAAACGGAATTACCGACCGCATTGCGTAGTTTGATTAATTATCAGGTGGAAAAAGAAAAGCTGTTGCCTTTTGTCAATCAACTGCTCACTGCCAAAAATTGGTATCATGGAAACGACTTAGGGTTGGCGGAGAATATTTTTAAGGAAATGATTGATTCAGTGGTGCAAGCCCAGGCTTCTCCTGCCGAAGCGCTTGGTCGCGCTATCGGTCGCGTTCAGCAGACAATGTAAATTTTATTTTATGTCAAAAAGCAAAAAAAGAATTTTTATCGGATTATTGATTTTTGTTTTTGTATTTTTAATAGTTCCGGTGGTTTTAGCGCAAGACAATAGCGAAGAACAAACAGAAATAGCCAAACCGCAGGAAGCCTGCAACGATCCGTCTTATGCCCAACCCATTCCTGACGGCATTATGTCCGGAGTGCGCAAGCAATGCGTAGTTTGTGGTAATTGTGACATTTGTGATTTTTTATCTTTAGCCAACAAAATAGCCAAAATAATTTTTGGCAGCTTTGGCGCGGTTGCTTTCGTCGTTTTTATTTATGGCGGTATCAGCTTTATTATTGCTGCCGGTAATCCGGAAAGAATAAAAAAAGCCCGCGGTATTTTAGCCAATGCTCTTATTGGTATAGTAATTATCGTTTTTGCTTGGCAAATCATCCATGTTGTTGTTGTTTTGGCGATTACTCCCACGCAAACAGAAGACGGAGGCAGCCAAGAGTGGAATTATTTAATATTTGGTCAATACGAATGGGATAATCCATGCCGAAATGTAAGCACTCGTAGCGAGGTGTCAACAGATAACCAGTAATGATATTTGATAATAATAAGATCAATAATCAATTATGAACAAAAGAGGACAGCTAATCGTACTATTTAGTTTTTTGTTGGTTTTTGTTTTATTTTTTGGTCTGATTCCCGCCTTTGCCGCGATTAATGATATTACGGACGATCCTAACGGTGGTTTCGCTCCGCAAAAATTTGAGTCATTATCAAATTCTGATGAATTTCCTCGCGCCGAGGGAGCGGATATGGAAGATCTGGGTATTAACAGTATTATTGCGACAGTGGCAAAGTCTATTATCGGCGTGGTGGGAGCAGCAGCGTTTATCATGTTTGTTTACGGCGCTTTCCAGATGCTTTTTGCGCAAGGTAATGAAGAAAAGATAAAAAAAGCAAAAGGCACTTTGGTTTGGTCGATCCTTGGGTTAGTTATAGTCTTTTTAGCCTATGTTTTGGTAAGTTTTGTCATGCAGACCATTGTAACTTCTACTGGTCAGTAGACCTTGTTAATAATTACCAGATAATTGGCTGTTTGTGGTTAATTTACTTGACTATTAGTGAAAAAAAGTTTTATAATATAAAAAGAACTCGGCGACAATACTGTTAGAAATAACTAAATTTAAATAAACTTTTAAGTGATAAAAAGTTATGCTGAAAAAAAACGTATTTAAAATCGCTAGCCTAGTCCTGATGCTTGGCTTGGTCATTATTCCCCAATTTGCTTTTGCTCTTGAGGCGGAAGACCTGGGTCTAAGTTACGGCGCTGCTACCGGTTTAACCAGCACAGATATTCGTACCACTGTTGCCAACATTATCAACGTCGCTTTGGGACTTCTGGGTATTCTCGCCGTTGCCATTATCTTGGTTGGCGGTTTCAAATGGATGACCGCTCTGGGTAACGAAGATAAGGTTTCCGAGTCCAAGAAGTTGATTGCCGCCGGTGTTATCGGTTTGGTTATTATCATCACCGCTTACGCCATCGCCGCTTTTGTTATCAATTCATTAGTAAACGCTACAGCATAATTTTAATTTAACTTTAAATAAATTAAGAATTAAGGCTAACCAAAATTCTTATGAAAAAAAACGTATTTAAAATCGCTAGCCTAGTCCTGATGCTTGGCTTGGTCATTATTCCCCAATTTGCTTTTGCTCTTGAGGCGGAAGACCTGGGTCTAAGTTACGGCGCTGCTACCGGTTTAAC